>JAAWBF010000130.1 GCA_022792555.1 Oscillospiraceae bacterium | reverse complement strand
GGTGCTGGGCGACGCCGCCTCCAACTTCGCCGTGGTGTTCGCCGCCATCGGCATCACCTTTGAGGAGTCCAACTTCTTCGTGGAGGAGTTCAACCGCACCGGCGCCATTGACCGTACCGTCCTCTTTACCAACTTGGCCAACGACCCTGCTGTCGAGCGTATCGCCACCCCCCGTATGGCGCTGACCGCCGCCGAGTATCTGGCCTTTGAGAAGGGGATGCACGTCCTGGTCATCCTCACCGACATCACCAACTACGCCGAAGCCCTGCGTGAGGTCTCCGCCGCCAAGAAGGAGGTCCCAGGCCGCCGGGGTTATCCGGGCTACCTGTATACCGACCTGGCCACCATGTACGAGCGCGCAGGCCGTCAGCTGGGCAAGGAGGGATCTATCACCATGATCCCCATCCTCACCATGCCGGAAAACGACAAGACCCACCCCATCCCCGACCTGACCGGATATATCACCGAGGGCCAGATCATCCTCAGCCAGGAGCTGTTCCGCAAGGGCGTCAATCCCCCGGTAGACGTGCTGCCCTCCCTGTCCCGTCTGAAGGACAAGGGCGTCGGCCCCGGCAAGACCCGCGAGGACCACGCCGGGACCATGAACCAGCTCTTTGCCGCCTACGCCACCGGTAAGGAGAACAAGGAGCTGATGTCCATCCTGGGCGAGGCCGCCCTCTCTCCCACCGACCTTCAGTATGCCAAATTCGCCGATGAGTTTGAAAAGCGGTACGTCAGCCAGGGCAGTGAGGAAAACCGCTCCATCCAGGAGACCCTGGATCTGGGCTGGGAGCTGCTGTCCATCCTGCCCACTGCGGAGCTCAAGCGGATTAAGCCGGAGTATATCGAGAAATATCTGCCGAAAAAAGAAGAAGCATAAGGGGGTGGGGTAAATGCCTGCGATCAACGTCAACCCCACCAGAATGGAGCTTACCCGCCTCAAGGGACGACTGAAAACCGCCATCCGGGGCCATAAGCTCCTAAAAGATAAGCGCGATGAGCTCATGAAGCAGTTCCTGGACGTGGTGCGGGAAAACCGCGCCCTGCGCGCCAAGGTGGAGCAGGCCCTCATGCAGGCCCACGGCTCCTTTACCGTGGCTTCGGCGGTCATGTCCTCCGAGGTGCTGGAGCAGTCCTTGCTCTATCCCAAGCAGAGTGTGGACCTGGATATGACCTTCCAGAACATCATGAGCGTCAACGTGCCGGTCTACCACTTTAAGACAAAATCAGAGTCCGCCGGGGAGATCTACCCCTACGGCTTCGCCACTACCTCCGGTGAGCTGGATGACGCCGTGGACGCGCTGTCCGGCGTGTTCCAGGATATGCTCCACCTGGCCGAGATCGAAAAGACCTCCCAGCTTTTGGCCGAGGAGATCGAAAAGACCAGACGCCGGGTCAATGCTCTGGAGTATGTTAAGATCCCCCAGATGGAAGAGGCCATCAAGTATATCTCCATGAAGCTGGACGAGAACGAGCGCGCTTCCACCATCCGCCTGATGAAGGTGAAGGACATGATCCTGAAGGAGTCCATCCAGGAGAAGCGGGAGGAGACTGCCAAGGCCGTCAAGGCGTTCGGGGATTCCGGCGAGGCTCCGGCAGAAGTTTAAAAGGGAGTCGTTTTTACCGCTGATAGGTTGGATAAACGAGCAAAGAGAGGACTGTCATAGGGCAGTCCTCTCTTTGCGCCTGATTTAAGCTCCAATTCGGTTACTTACCAGCGCACCTGTACAGAAAGCAGACGCATGATATAATAATTACGTCACTTTTGCCTTTTGGCAATCGTCGGCTGAGGAAGCGGCGTGGTACTTTCGGGAGTGTGCGCCGCTTCCTTCTATTTTTTATTGAGATCGTCATGCACCTTATGGACACCGCGCCGGATAACTTCCGCTTTTGATACTTCAAGTGCTTCAACACACTCGGCCAGCTTTTCTGCTGTTCCTTTATCAAGGCGGACTTTCAGAGCAATATCCTTCGGGTTATCAGTAGGACGTCCCATCTTTTTAGTCCCCAATCTTTTCACCTCACCTTGACCTATGTGGGTGAAAAAAATATATCCTCCCGGTCTGCACCCAAAATCAAACTGCAACCTCGTGTCAGCGGCTGCGGCTGGGGGAGGAGACAGAGTGAAAGCACTGCTCAATATAAAATCGAGCAGTGCTTTTTTACGGCAGTGAGACTTGGATATAAACCGATGAAAACTCAATCTCTGGACAGTGTGAAGGCATCTACAAGCTGTTTCAAGCTGGCCGCTTCGGCGGAGAGCTCCTCGCTGGCGGCGGCGCTCTCCTGCGCAGTGGCGCTGTTGGTCTGCACGACTGCGGCAATCAGGTCAATCCCCTCCGTGACCTGTGTGATAGAGGAGGTCTGGTTCGCCACGGCATCCACTACGATCTCCATCTTCTCGGTCACATGACTGGCAGAGACGCTGGTCTGCTCCAAGGCTTCTGTCACTTTGCTAACGGCATGCCCGCCTTCGGTGACGGCAGCAATGGAGCCTTCTATCAGCTCCTTGGTGGCTTTGGCGGCCTCATCGGACTTGGAGGCCAGATTGCGCACCTCGTCAGCCACCACCGCGAACCCCTTTCCGGCAGTGCCCGCCCGTGCGGCCTCTACGGCGGCGTTTAGGGCAAGAATATTGGTTTGGAACGCGATGTTTTCAATGGCGGATATAATCTTGGAGATCTCCTCAGAGGATCGAGAGATCTTCTCCATGGCTGTATTCAGATCCTTGACATACTCCACGCTGATATTTAACTGGGTCCCAGCCTGCTCTACAAACTGTCCAACCTCTTTCGCGGCAACGGCTGTCTTTTGCGCATTTGCGGAGATGTCGGTGATGGTGGCCGCCAGCTCTTCTATGGAACTGGCCTGCTCCGCCGCGCCCTGACTGAGCGTCTGTGCCCCAGCAGAAACCTGCCCGCTGGCGGAGGATACCTGCCCGGCAGAGGCATTGATCTGGCGCATGGTATTGCTCAACTCCAGTTTCAGGTTGCGCATGGACAGCAAAATGCGCTGGAACTCGCCTACATATGCCTCTCGGTGGGCGGACTGGATATCAAAATTTTGACTGGCCATCTCGTTGAGCAGATAGCCAATATCATTGATAATAGAGTTTAGTCCTGTGATCATCTCTGCCGTTGAGCGTGTCAGCTCTGCCGTCTCATCCTGGCCGCTGGCCTGGGGGACAGGGGACTTCAGATCCCCTTCTACGAGCAGCTTCATTCGTGCGGCGCAGGCCCGCATGGGGCCGCTGATATTGTTGGACAACTTGAGGGCTACCACGATAGAGGCCAAGATGGAGAGGACAATGACAATGATGTTGATGAAAAAGCCAAAGTAAGTATCGGCCAGATAGTCCGATTTCAGCGCAGTAACAGCAATGCTCCAGCCGTCTGTACCACTCACCGGGGCATAGGCCGCAAATCGGATTCCATCGTCGCCGTGGTAGCTCCCAAAGCCGTTTTTCCCCTGGCGCATCTCCCCATGGATGGCGGCCAGTTCCTTCAGGGAGGAGTCATTCTGGGCCTCCTGCTCAATGTTCTGGGTGGTAATCGTATCCAATGTCACATCCGCGATGGTATCGCCAGACTTATTGATCATATAGGCATGGCTGCTGTTGCTGATCCGGATGGAGGAGACAATGTTGTTTAAAAAGGTCTCCGGCGGCACAAAGTAGACCACACCGACAATCCGGGCGCCCTGGGCGCCACCCTCATAGAGAGGCGCCGCCACCATGATGGACAGTTCCCCAGTGATCTTGCTGACCAGTGGCTGGGAAACAGAGACATTTCCCTGCATGGCCTGCATCACATAATCACGGTCGGAGTAGTCATTTCCGTCAAAAACACTGTGGCCATCCGCGCCGATGAGGTTCCCCCGCTGAAAGCCGTGCATTCCCACACGCTCATCTATAATGGCGCGCTTCTCCTCCACAGGGACGGTTGGATCGGATAACTGGGGAATGCAGCCGGTGTCCATAGCCACATTTTTGTAGGCTGTCAGCTCCTGCTCTACGCGCTCTGACGCCAGTCCTGCGGTCTCGCGCATCATCTGATCTACTGTGGCTACGGTGCTCTTGTAATTTAACATAATGCTGGACCCTCCCACCGCGATCAGGGAAAGCAGAACCGTCACCATCAGACATACCGTAATTTTCCTGCGAATACTCTTCATTTCGCTGCACCTCAATCCGTTTTTTCTCACAACACCTTGGAGATCTATTTCCCAATCTATTATATGAGCTGAAAAGTCTGCTTGTCAATGCATTCCAGGAGAACATTTGTCAAGGGGGATTTCACCCAAAAGATGAAATCCCCCTGATAAGCTGGAAGCTGAAGGACAATGCGGTCAGTGACCTCTGTGCTTCGCTTTTCGTTTTTGCTGTTTCAAATCAAACTGACGCCGCTTCT
>JAAWBF010000129.1 GCA_022792555.1 Oscillospiraceae bacterium | reverse complement strand
TTTGGAAACGCCATTGTCATTAACCTCGCACCTTTCCCTGAAGGAGATGGCTTTAATAAAGACTATTCAAGAGAATCCTAAGATCTCAATCTCAGTCATTTCAACCAAAACCGGACTTAGCAAGCGAACTGTTGACCGCGCCATCGCCTCCCTAAAAGCCGAACTTCTTATCCAGCACGACGTTACGGCCCTTGGGGCCCATAGTGATTTTAACAGTATCGGCGAGCTGGTTTACACCGCGCTCCAGCGCGTGACGGGCGTCCTCGCCGTAGCAGAGAATTTTGGCCATATTGCAGTTACCTCCATCTTTATCCTGGGCGGCAGTGCCGCACCCTGAAACGTTCTGTTTGTTGTGCTTAACTCCGTCTTACTCCACTGTGGCCAGAATATCGGTCTGGCGTACAATGGTGTACTCCTCGCCGTCAATTTTGACCTCAGTGCCGGCGTACTTGCCAATAATAACCTTGTCGCCGGGCTTGACGGTCATCACGACCTCTTTGCCGTCAATGACGCCGCCGGGGCCGACCGCGATAATCTCAGCCACCTCGGGCTTCTCCTTGGCGGAGCCGGTGAGGATAATGCCGCTCTTGGTGGTCTCCTCGGCTTCTACCATCTTAATGACGACTCTGTCCAGCAGGGGATTGAGTTTCATTGGGGGTTCCTCCTTCATCTATGTGTGATTTTAGAACTAACGATTTCAACGTATTAGCACTCATTTCTGTGGAGTGCTAACTACGGTCTAGATAATACCGCAACTGAAAGGAAAAATCAACCCCCTTTTTTCAAAAAAGAGGGGGAAGTTTAGAAAAATTCATCTTTCGTTCACAAAGTCCGTATCAGAGTGCTAATACATCCACTGTAGTGCCGCCTCCTAAATGGAATTACGGCGGAAACGGGGTCAGCGCCAGAACATCCCAGCGGGATAGAAGAAGGCGATCTTTTTTTCCGACAGGCGGATAGTAAACTGCTTGGAACGCATAGGCTCTCCGTCCACCACGGCCACCAGCTCATGGGGGGCGGAGATGGTGGCAGATTGGCCATGGTAGTCCCAGATGATCTCCGGGTAGGATTTGTAGCGCCCTCTGGCGTAGGCCCCCAGCAGCCGGACGAAGGTGGCCCGCTTGACTTTGGGGACGAGGAGCATATCCAGTACGCCGTCATCGGGCTGGGCGTCGCCCATAGGCATAAAGCCGCCTCCGTAATATCGGCCGTTGCATACGCATAAAATAGTCACCCCGCCGCTGTAGCGGATGGGACCCATCTCCACGGTCATGGGCCGGGAGATCCCCTTGCACATATGCAAAACCAGTGCTAAGAGGTAGGCCCCTGTACCGCTCACAAGCGGGAGGGCCTTAAACCGGGGGATGTCCGCCGCGACCCAGGCATCCACCCCTGCACAGACGATGTCAATCCCCAGCCGTTCATTGCAGGCGATCAGGTCTACTTGAGTCTGGGGACCATCCCGCAGAGCAGCTAGATCGGAAAAGGCACGGGCGGCATTAGGGCCGAACAGGCGCAGAAAGTCGTTTCCCGTCCCCTTGGGGACATTGGTCACAGCGGCATTGGCCCATCCGGCGGCTCCATTGACCACCTCATTGAGGGTACCGTCCCCGCCGCAGGCGTAGATCCGCACCTGGGCGCCGCTCTGAGCGGCCTGGGCCGCCAGCTGTGTGGCATCTCCCGCTGTCTGAGTGAAGGCCACCTCCGCGCCGTCCGGAAAAACAGCTTTAATCTGGTCTAACAGTCGCTGTGTGCTGTCTTTCTTTCCCGCTGCGGGGTTGATGATGAACAGATGTCTCATGGCAATTCCCCCAGATATCAGAACAGGGAGACCCGCTGTTCGGCACGGGCCATGCGGGAGACAATGGCAGCGGCCTCTGCACGGGTGAGGGTGCTGTTTGGCCGGAAGGACAGATTCGTACTCGTGCCGGTTAGGATCCCCTTGGCATACAGGCTGAAGATAGCGCCGGCGGCGGGATCTCCGGCGTTGACGTCGGGGATGGAACTGCGGATCCGGGACAGACTGTTGATCTCCGGTATCTCGCGGGCCAGGGAGGTGGCGGCAAAGATCTGGGCCATTTCAGCGCGGGTAATGGTCCGGGTATAGCTGGAAAAGGTGCCGGAGGAGAGAATGCCGCGGGCGATGCAGTAGTCCACCGCGGGGCTGTACCAGGCGCCGGAGGAGGCGCTGGAGTGGTTGTGGAAATCATCTCCGATGTACCGGCTCTCCATTTCGGCGGCCAGCTTGAGGGCCTCAGCTACTGTGAGTGTTTTATCTGGGGCAAAACGGCCCCCACCTACCCCCTCCATCAGGCCCAGGTTATAGGCCAGATCAGACCACAGATTGAACCAGTCTCTGGGGCCTACATCGGAGAAGGTGGGCAGCCGCCCGTGGGTCAAAGGGAAGCGGGCCGAGGGGATCTGCCGCCGGAGCATCAGTCCAGGAAGCTTGAACAGGGGGAGGGTGCTCTGTGTACCGTCCTTCTCAAAAAGGAGTACATCAGTCCCACCAGAGCGGACAATGCGGATGCTGTCATACTCCAGGGGGTAGAGCAGGTTGGTCTGCCCGCCCTTGCCGTCGGGGAAGGGGAGCAGACTGACAATCCCCCATTTGACTCCCCGCTGTGCGATATAGAGGCCGGCATCAATGGGGTCCAGCGTGCCGTATTCCATCTCAATGAGATAGTGTCCATCCTGCCGGATGATGCCCAGCCGCCCATTCTGCCCCACCTTGGCCAGCCCAAGAGAGAAGCTCAGAGCGGTGGTGTACTGGATGGGGATGACCAGCGTTCCGGTTGTGTTGACATAGCCGTACAGGGCCCCCTCCTGGGCCAGAGCCAGCCCCTCACTGTAGCCCCAGACAGTTCGGGCCGCAGCGGAAGGGGTTGTAACGCACAGAAGAATCACCGCCAGCAGCACCGGCAGGATACGACGGTAGATGTTTTGTCCCATTCCTTCCTCCGTTCCTTCCAAAGATAGGTGAAAGCGTGCCCAGCGCTTGTCCCAGGTTTATTCCGCGTTTCCACTCCGGATGGAGTACCATTACCGTAGGGATGTTTTCAAATGATCGGGATACTGGATTGTCTGTAAAAGGGGCAGATTTAGTCCTGCCAGTTTGAAGACACCCTCTAGTATCAGAACTATAAATACTGAAACAGATCACACTTGATCATGCCGTTGTAGAGCTTGCGTTTTTTGCTGGCCGTCTGGCCGAAGGTGCGCTCAAACTCGGTGTGAGAGGAGAGGATAAACTGCCTCCACCCCGGCGGCAAGGCCTTAACTGCTTGACCAAAGGTGCGGTACAGCCCCTCTGCCGCCTGTTTTTCCAGCATTCGCTCCCCGTAGGGGGGATTGGTGACAATGCGGCCATAGGGCTCGGTCCGGCGGAAGACACCGGCATCGGCCACATCAAAGCGGACCACATCCTCCACGCCGGCCTTGGCCGCGTTGTCCCTGGCAATCTCAATGGCGGCGGGGCTGACATCGCCCCCCCAGATGTCATAGGCGCCGTGGTACTCCCGGTCCATGGCCTCTTCGGCGGCCTCCAGCCAGCAGCGGCTGTCCAGCCAGCGCCACTTTTGGGCGGCAAAGGTCCGGTTGAGACCGGGGGCCTGATTTTTGGCGATGAGGGCCGCCTCAATGGGGATAGTCCCCGACCCACAGAAGGGATCGCAAAAGGGGTCTTTGCCATGATAGCGGGAGAGCATCACCATGGCGGCGGCCAGGGTCTCCCGTAAAGGGGCAGCCACGCCCACTGCCCGGTAGCCCCGCTTGTATAGTCCGGGTCCTGTGGTATCCAGCATCAGGGTGGCTTGATCCTTAAAAATAGAGAACTGAATTTGATAGCGCACCCCGGTCTCCGGCAGGGTCTCCAGGCCGTAGTGATCGCCCAAACGCCGGGCCACCGCCTTATTGACAATAGATTGACAGGCGGGGACCGCATGAAGGGCGGAGTTTAAACAGTAGCCCTTGACCGGAAAGGCGCCGTCTTTTGGGAGAAAGCGTTCCCAGGGCAGGGCGCGGGTCCCCTCAAACAGGGCCTCGAAATCGGCGGCATGAAAGCTGCCCAAGACCAATAATACCCGCTCTCCGGTGCGCAGGTTGAGGTTGGCACGGGGGATGTCAACCGGGGCCGCGGCACAGAACACCCGGCCATTTTCCGCCCGGACTTCTTCTAGGCCCAGCCGCCGCAGTTCATCGGCGGCCAGCCCTTCCAGACCGAACAGAGTGGGAATGACAAGCTGTAAGTCCTTCATAAAGGCTCCTTTTTTGCCGCAGAAGGCCGCATATGTGGCCTTGAATTGCACTTCATGGGAACCAAAGACACGCTTTGCGTCTTTCACCATTTATCAAACAAGGCCTAGCATACAGAACAGCCAAAACCGGCGTGATTCGACTATCAGTATATCTGATCTGCATGGAAATAGCAAATCCTTTTCCTCTCCCAAAGAAAGACACTTTCTATTCTTTGCCGTTTATGGTATACTGAAAAAAACCAATGGAAGGGGGCGCAATGGATGGATTGGATAGGACTAGGGCTGTTCTGGCTGATAGCGATGGTGGTCCTGCTGGGCGTAGAGGCCGTGACAGTGGGGCTGACCTCTCTCTGGTTTGCAGCGGGGGCGCTGGCCGCGCTGCTGGTGTCCTTTTGGACGGAAAATATCTGGATTCAGCTGTCCTGCTTTCTGGCGGTTGCTTTCCTCACCCTGTTTTTCGTCCGGCCTGTGGTGATGAAACGGTTTGTCAGGCCCCAGCGGCAGGCCACTAATGTGGACCGGGTCTTAGGGGCTGAGGGAGTGGTGCTCCAGACCATCGACAATGTAGCCGCCCAGGGACAGGTCAAGGTATTGGGCGGGGTATGGACCGCCCGCTCTACTGGTGAATCAATTCCCGTGAATACGGTAGTCCGGGTAGAGCGCATTGAAGGCGTCAAGCTGATTGTAGCTCCGCTGATATGCGGGGCGGAAAAGGAGAAATGATCATGCCAGTCTATGCCATTTTATTGATTGCACTGTTTGTGCTGGTCGTTCTGGTGCTGGGGGTGAACCTGAAGTTTGTCCAGCAGTCCAGAGCCTATGTGGTGGCCCGCCTGGGGGCCTTTCACACCGTATGGAACGTGGGACCTCATTTTAAAATTCCCTTTTTGGAGAAGATCGTCAAGGTGGTCTCTTTGAAGGAGCAGGTGGTGGACTTTCCGCCTCAGCCCGTGATTACCAGAGACAACGTCACCATGCAGATTGACACAGTGCTCTACTTCCAGATCACCGATCCCAAGCTGTATACCTATGGCGTAGAGCATCCCATGAGCGCCATTGAGAACCTGACCGCCACCACCCTGCGCAACATCATCGGCGATCTAGAGCTGGACCAGACCCTCACCAGCCGGGATATCATCAACTCCAAAATGCGCGCCCTGCTGGACGAGGCCACCGACCCCTGGGGGATCAAAGTCAACCGAGTGGAGCTGAAAAACATCATCCCGCCCCGAGAGATCCAGGACGCCATGGAAAAGCAGATGAAGGCCGAGCGGGAGCGCCGGGAGGCCATTCTCCAGGCCGAAGGCCAGAAGCAGAGCCAGATCCTGGTGGCAGAGGGCGAGAAGCAGTCCCTTATCCTCCGGGCAGACGCCGCCAAGCAGGCCGCTATCCTCAAGGCCGAGGGTGAGGCTGAGGCCATTATGAAGGTCCAGCAGGCCACCGCGGAGGCCCTCAAGCTCCTCAGTGCCGCCCAACCAAGCGACCAGGTGATCAAGCTCAAGGCGCTGGAGGCGTTCCAGGCCGCCGCCGATGGCAAGGCAACAAAAATCATCATTCCCTCAGAGCTTCAGGGACTGGCTGGGCTGTGTGCCGGAGCAAAGGCCGTCTTTGATGGCGCAGAGGACGGCAGGCCAACCGGCGTTACGCTGGAACGCTGAACAGAAAAAGAGAAAAAACGCCAAGCAAAAAACCGGACCTCCGCTCATAGGGGGGTCCGGTTCTATTTGCCTCCAAAATACAGCGCTTGGGCTACCTGCGCAGCAGGGCGCGGATGTAAGTCATCTGCCGCTCCACCAGGGTGCTGTTATCCAGCTCGCCCCCAAGCTGCATCTTCTGATGCAGCAGTTCCTTTAAACAGTAGAGCATAATATCGTTGAAGATAGGGGCTTGCTCCTCGGTGAGACAGCCCTCCGTAATCAGAGGGCGCAGAAGAGACATGT
>JAAWBF010000128.1 GCA_022792555.1 Oscillospiraceae bacterium | reverse complement strand
GCGCCGGTATCAATGGATAAAATACGGGCGCGGGGGTGTTTGGTCCGCAGCGCGGTGCCGTAGAGCATCCCATCTATGGTAATATCATCGGTGTACCGTCCATAGCCCAGGACCTTCTCCGCCGCGTCAATCCGGTGGGCGGGCTGGCCCACTCCGGTGATGGCCGGCGCCTTGACAGGGGTTTCCTCCCGAAAGAGCTTCGCCGCCAGGGAGATGGCCGCGATGATCTTCTTGTAGCCGGTACAGCGGCAGATGTTGTTGCGGATGGCAAAGGCGATCTGCTCCCAGATGGGATCGGGGTTCTGGTCCAGCAGGGCCTTGGCGCACAGGACCATCCCTGGGATGCAGAACCCGCACTGCACCGCCCCGGCCTGGCCGAAGGCGTAGACATAGACTTCCCGCTCCCGCTCGGTGAGTCCCTCCACCGTGAGGATCTGCTTGCCCGCAAATTTGGAGACCTTTTGCACACAGGCCTTGACGGGCTTGCCGTCTGCCAAAACCGTACAGGTGCCGCAGGCCCCCTGGCTGCATCCATCCTTGACCGAGGTGAGTCCCATATCCCGCAGCAGCCGCATGAGGGAGAGATCTTCCTGAACCGTGATGGGTTTGCCGTTCACATGCAGTTGAACCATAATCGCTGCCTCCTCCTGACAGAAATTTTGTATGATTTCTCTCGTTATAAAAAGAAAAAGTTTGTTTGATCTGGCGATGAAGGAGACCAAACTGGGACAGGCCGGCCTCATTTTGGTGGTTTACAATATGTTGTGCAGTCTTTATGGATAGCTTATCATTAAAACGGGGTGTTGACAAGGAGAAGGTATTCGGTAAAATAGACAAAAATCAAAATAATTTTTAGGCATAAATAAAATATGTTTGAACTATACGGTCATCGAATCAAAAAATTTTTCAGTATCAATGAAAAAATTTTTGAAAAACCCCTTGACTTCTCAAAAAGCTGTGGTATGATGTGTGTGGCAAGTGGGAAACGGGACCCCCAAGTGTCCCGGCATTTCTATGGAGGCGATTTCATATGAATGAGCAAATCAAATGGGTACCCAACCGGATGCCCAAGAGTGACGACAAAAATTTGAGCATTATGTCCCTGGAAAATGTGGCCAAGGCCCGGGCCTTCCACAGCAGCTTCCCCCAGTATTCCATCACCCCCCTCGCCCGTCTGGATACGATGGCTAAGTATCTGGGTCTGGGCGGTCTCTACATCAAAGACGAATCCTTCCGCTTCGGACTCAATGCCTTTAAGGTGCTGGGCGGCTCCTTCGCCATGGCTCAGTATATCGCCCAGCAGATGGGCAAGGACGTGTCCGAGATGACCTACGAGTACATGACCAGCGAGCGCCTGCGCAAGGAGTTTGGTCAGGCCACCTTCTTTACCGCTACCGACGGCAATCATGGCCGCGGGGTGGCTTGGGCGGCCAACAAGCTGGGTCAGAAAGCGGTTGTACATATGCCCAAGGGCAGCGCCAAGCCCCGTTACGACAACATCCGCAAAGAGGGCGCCCAGGTCACAATTGAAGAGCTGAACTATGACGACTGTGTCCGGCTGGCCGCCGCCGAGGCCGAGTCCACCCGTCACGGCGTCATCGTCCAAGACACCGCCTGGGACGGCTACGAGACTATCCCCGCCTGGATCATGCAGGGCTACGGCACCCTCGCCTCTGAGGCGGCAGACCAGCTCCGGCAGATCGGAGTCAACCGGCCTACCCACATCTTTGTGCAGGCCGGCGTGGGCAGCCTGGCCGGTGCGATTCAGGGCTTCTTCCAAAATCTTTTCCCCAACGATCCCCCCAAGGTGGTGGTTATGGAGGCCATGGCGGCCGACTGCCTCTACCGGGGCGCTTTGGTGGGAGACGGCAAGCCCCGTACTGTAGACGGGGACCTGGCTACCATTATGGCAGGCCTGGCCTGCGGCGAACCCAACACCCTGTCCTGGGATATCCTGCGCAATCACACTGCGGCTTTTGCGGCCTGCCCCGACTGGGTCAGTGCCAAGGGTATGAGAATGCTTGGCGTCCCCTGTGAGGGCGACCCGGTGGTCATCTCCGGCGAGTCCGGCGCGGTGGGCATGGGCTGTATTGACGCGATTATGGAGGACGACGCTTACCAGGACTTCCGGGATTATCTGGGTCTGGACCGGTTCAGCCAGGTACTGATGTTCTCCACCGAAGGCAACACCGACCCATTAAAGTTCCGCCGGATCATCTGGGACGGTGAGTATCCCACCACCAGCACCCCCCAGTCCGATTACGAGGGCTATCGAGCACATTCATAACTGGTAGGAAGCAGACATGGGGCGGGGAAGCAGGGCGGACCCCCGTTTCTCCCTCCGGTCTGTCAACGAAATAAAAAGCGGAGGTAATGAAACCATGGATTTCAATCAGATCAAGGCAGCGGCGAAGGCATACGAGGCGGATATGACCCGGTTCCTGCGGGACATGATCGCCATTCCCAGCGAGAGCTGCGGAGAAGAGGGAGTCGTCAAGCGCATCAAGGCAGAGATGGAGCGCCTAGGCTTTGATCAGGTTGAGATCGACGGTCTGGGCAACATCATCGGCTGGATGGGCGACGGCGAGAAGATCATCGCCTTTGACTCCCACATCGACACCGTGGGGATCGGCAACCGGAACAATTGGACCCAGGATCCCTACCAGGGCTATGAAGACGATGCGGTGATCTATGGCCGCGGCGGCTCTGACCAGGAGGGCGGTATGGCCTCCGCTGTCTACGGCGCAAAGATTATGAAGGACCTCGGCCTCATCCCGGCCAACTACCGGATCATGGTGGTGGGCTCGGTGCAGGAGGAGGACTGTGACGGCATGTGCTGGCAGTACATTGTCAACAAGGGGTTCCCCCAGGCCAAGGAGAAGATCGAGTTTGTAGTCTCCACCGAGCCCACTGACGGCGGCATCTACCGGGGCCACCGGGGCCGCATGGAGATCCGGGTGGATGTAAAGGGGGTCTCCTGCCACGGCTCCGCCCCCGAACGGGGGGACAACGCCATCTATAAGATGGCTGACATCCTCCAGGAGGTCCGCGCCCTCAACGAAAACCCCGCCGACGATTCCGTGGAGATCAAGGGCCTGGTGAAGATGCTCGACCCCAAGTACAACCCGGAGCACTACGAGGACGCCCAGTTCCTGGGCCGTGGCACCTGCACCACCTCTGAGATCTTCTTTACCTCCCCCAGCCGCTGCGCGGTGGCCGACTCCTGCGCCATTTCTATCGACCGCCGCATGACCGCCGGAGAGACCTGGGACTCCTGCCTGGAGGAGATCCGCCAGCTCCCCGCCGTGAAGAGGTACGGCGATGACGTCAAGGTCTCCATGTATATGTACAGCCGCCCCGCCTGGACCGGCGAGGTCTACGAGACCGAGTGCTTCTTCCCCACCTGGATCAACAAGGCGTCTGCCGCCCATGTGCAGGCTCTCATTGACGCTCACGAGGCCCTCTTCGGCAGTGAGCGCCAGGGCCACGCAGACCCGGACCCCGCCCGGGACGCGATCCACCTGCGCCGCCGTCCCCTCACCGATAAGTGGACTTTCTCCACCAATGGCGTGTCCATCCAGGGCCGCTATGGCATCCCCTGCGTGGGCTTCGGCCCCGGCGCCGAATCTCAGGCCCACGCACCCAACGAGATCACCTGGAAACAGGACCTGGTCAACTGTGCCGCCCTGTACGCCGCCGTCCCCGGCCTGTACAAGGAGGAGAACAAGACCGCAGATGTCACCCAGTTCCGCCAGAGCCTGACCGACAACGATATTAAATAAACATATCCCCCGCCGAAGAGGGGAGCCGAACCGAATTGACCATGAACATGAAAGGGAGATTTCAAGTATGGATGCCAAATTGCAGGCCTATCTGGACAAACTCAGCAAGCTGAACCTTCAGAATATGTACGAGGGGGACTTCTTCCTCACTTGGGATAAGACGGATGACGAAATTGACGCCGTCTTTACCGTGGCCGACGCCCTACGCCGTCTGCGGGAACAAAACATCTCCACCAAGATCTTTGACTCCGGACTGGGGATCTCCCTGTTCCGGGACAACTCCACCCGTACCCGCTTCTCCTTTGCCAGCGCCTGCAATCTGCTGGGGCTGGAGGTCCAGGACCTGGACGAGGGGAAGAGCCAGATCGCCCACGGCGAGACCGTCCGGGAGACGGCCAACATGATCAGCTTTATGGCTGACGTGATCGGCATCCGGGACGATATGTACATCGGCAAGGGTCACACCTACCAGAAAGAGGTCGTGGAGGCCGTGACTCAGGGCAACAAGGCGGGAGTTCTGGAACAGAAGCCCACCTTGGTCAACCTCCAGTGTGACATCGACCACCCTACCCAGGCCATGGCCGATATGCTCCATATCATCCATGAGTTTGGCGGCGTAGAAAATCTGAAGGGGAAAAAGCTGGCCATGACCTGGGCCTACTCCCCCTCCTACGGCAAGCCCCTGTCTGTCCCCCAGGGCGTGGTTGGCCTGATGACCCGCTTCGGCATGGATGTGGTGCTGGCCCATCCGGAGGGCTACGAGATCATGCCTGAGGTGGAGGCCGTGGCCGCTGGGAATGCCAAGAAGAGCGGCGGCTCCTTCCGCAAGGTCAACTCTATGGCCGAGGCATTCCGGGACGCCGACATCGTCTACCCCAAGAGTTGGGCCCCCTTTGCCGCCATGGAGGAGCGCACCGACCTGTACGGCAAGGGAGACAGCGAGGGCATCAAAGCCCTGGAAGGACGCCTGCTGGCCCAAAATGCCGAGCACAAGGATTGGTGCTGCACCGAGGAGCTTATGAAGACCACCAAGGACGGCAAAGCCCTGTATCTCCACTGCCTGCCCGCCGACATTAACGGTGTCTCCTGCCAGGATGGCGAGGTGGAGGCCTCCGTCTTCGACCGCTACCGGGATCCCCTCTACCGTGAGGCGTCCTTTAAGCCCTATATCATTGCCGCCATGATTTTCCTGGCCAAGGTCAAGGATCCCAGAGCCGCTCTGAAGGCCCTGGAAGAGCGCGGCACCCCCCGCTGGTTTCAATAATAAAGCATGAGAAGCGCTTTTTTGAGCAAACCACAGACCATTTCCTTTTACCGGCATACATGCCGTAAGGCTGTCTCAGCCATTTGAGCATCAACCCTTGGAGCTGTTCTCAACCTTGCTGATCCCATCTCCGCCCTCTCTGGGGATGGAAACAAGGAAGCAAGCGATTGCCGGAGAACTGCTATCAATTCAACTGCGCATACTCCTACTCCTGTGTAAAGACGGTTTCTGCCGTTTTTGCGAAATCGCATCTCCCCCACTTGCCCGGCAATACCCGCCGGCGAACCACGGCCAGCCACCGTGATCCGCCGGTGGGCAGTGCCATTTCAGGCCGCCGGGCAGCGCGGGACAAAACTCTCCAGGGCCGCTGTTCCAGGGGAGAAAAAACCGGCGGGACAGGGAAAGTTTTTATCAATTCCTGTTTACAAAAACTCTTATAAAGACTATAATAGTTTTGCCTTGCCCCGCCGGTTTAGTTTTGTGGGCTTTTAGAGCCTGTATGCACAAGCTCAAACACCGTCTGGCCGGGACTTTTCCCGCCTAATCAGGGTTCCCGATGATGAATACAGGTTCTTATGGTACGGCGCCGCTGTCTGCGCCAGAGAAAATTTTTGATGATTGAGGTGTCTAACATGGGAAAGAGAATCGTCATTGCCCTGGGCGGAAACGCGCTGGGCAACAACCTCCCGGAGCAAATGGTGGCCATTGAGCAGACCTCCAAGGCCATTGCCGACCTGATTGAAGAGGGCCACGAGGTCATTATCGCCCACGGCAACGGCCCCCAGGTAGGCATGATTCAGGCCGCTATGACCGAGCTGACCCGCTCTAATCCCGAAAAGTACATCCCCTGCCCCCTGTCTGTGTGCGTTGCCATGAGCCAGGGTTACATTGGATATGATCTGCAAAACGGCCTGCGGGAGGAGCTACTGGATCGCGGGATCGACAAGCCCTGCGCCACCGTGCTGACCCAGGTCATTGTGGACCCGGAGGACCCCGCCTTTAAAAACCCCACTAAACCCATTGGCTCCTTTATGACCAAGGAAGAGGCCGACAAGATGGTAGAGGAGCGCGGTTACACCGTCGTTGAGGACTCCGGCCGCGGCTACCGCCGGGTTGTTGCTTCCCCCAAGCCCCAGTCCATCGAGGAGATCGAGACCGTTAAGGCTCTGGTAAACGCTGGGCATGTAGTCGTGGCCTGCGGCGGCGGCGGTATCCCCGTTATCCACACCGGCGGCGGACACAGCCATCACCTCAAGGGGGCTGCCGCTGTGGTGGACAAGGACTTCGCCTCCTGCGTCCTGGCCCAGCAGCTGGATGCTGACTGCCTCATCATTCTCACCGCCGTGGAGAAGGTCGCCATCAACTTCGGTAAGCCGGAGGAGAAGTGGCTGGACGACCTGAGCGCTGAGGAGGCCAAAAAGTATATGGCAGAGGGTCACTTTGCCCCTGGCTCTATGCTGCCTAAAGTGCAGGCCGCTGTGCAGTTCGCCGAGTCCAAGCCGGGCCGTACCGCTCTGATCACCCTCTTGGAGAAAGCGAAGGACGGTATCAACGGCAAGACCGGTACTGCCATCCACGCCTAATTTAGGTTGACCAATGCTCCTCTTCCCTCTTTGGGGAGGAGCGGAATCATAGGCTCCGCGTCAAGACTGATTCCTACTCAAGCTTTACGTTGGAACCAGCGCCCAAGCAGGTACTCTCCCTCTGAAGCAGGAAAAGACTTGCAATCAAATTAAATGGAGGAGTTTCCAATGAACAAGACCATTACCGCCGCCAATGCTCCCGCCGCCTCCGGCCCCTACTGCCACGCCAAGCTGGCGGGCAATATGCTCTTCATCTCCGGCCAGCTGGGTGTGGACCCCGCCACCGGTGAGATGGGTGCCGACGTCTCCGCCCAGGCCAAGCTGGCTCTGAACAACCTGGGGATCATCCTCAAGGAAGCCGGAATGGACTACACTGACGTGGTGAAGACCACCGTGTTCCTGGCTGATATGGGCGACTTCGCCACCATTAACGCCATCTACGCCGACGTGTTCAAGACCGAGCCCCCCGCCCGCTCCTGCTTCCAGGTGGCCGCCCTTCCCAAGGCCGCCCGGTTCGAGATTGAGGCTATCGCAGTAAAGTAATCATAACAAACCAGCAGCCGGGTTCCCTAATGGGAATCCGGCTGCTTTTGTTTGAAAAAGGGCGTCAGAGCAAAGTGAACTTTGCTCTGACGCCCTGGCAGGGGCGAACACTCTGCAATATGCCCCGGATGACCGCGATGGACCAATCCAATCCGCCGCTGACGATGGAGGGAAACTTAGCGCCATTAAAATTGTGGCACCCGCCTGATGTTTTCGATATTTTAGCTCCGCGCCTTCTTGATCTCGTCCACCAGGACGGGGAGTACCTCGAACAGGTTGCCCACAACGCCGTAGTCGGCCACATCGAAGATGGGGGCATCGGGGTCCTTGTTGATGGCCACGATGACGTCGGAGCCGCTCATGTTGCCGGGGGTCAGTAGCTCGATGCCCACGTTTTTGGCGGTGCCGTCCTCGTTGGTCTCAACAAATACCCACAGATCTTTGGTCTTAGCTTCCATTGTGCTTCCCCTCCCTTAAATGATGCTGGCCGCGGTGAGCAGCTCGAACAGCTTCTTGGCGGACGCGGCGCTGTCCTCTTCCTTGATCTTCACGCCGCCCGTCTTCTTCTGAGGCACGAAGGTCTTCTTCACGTTGGTGGGGGAGCCCTTCAGGCCGATGCGGGTGGTATCGATGTCGGGGAAGGCGTCGTCGCCCAGAACAGGGATCTCCGCCTTGTTGGCGGCCATCTTCCGCTTGAT
>JAAWBF010000018.1 GCA_022792555.1 Oscillospiraceae bacterium | reverse complement strand
TCACTTGCTTTGACGTGCCCGACATCCAGTTCCCCACCCCCGGCCACCCCTGGTCGGTGGAGGCGGCCCACCAGGATGTGTCCGACCGGCGCATTTTAAACCGCCGTGTGCGGATCTACGGGGACGACATCGCGGCCGTGGTGGCGGAGGACGATGTGTCTGCCGCCCGTGCGTTAAAGCTCATCCAGGTGGAGTACGAGGGGTATCCCGCCTATCTCACCGTGGACCAGGCCACCGCGCCGGATGCTGTGGCCATTCACGAGGAGCACCCGGACAATATTTTAGTCCGCTCCACCCTTCAAGTGGGGGACCAGACCTATGAAGAGGCGGTATCCGCCGCCGGGCCGGTGCTGGAGCTGGAGCGGACCTACCAGACCCAGAGCGTCCAGCACTGCCATATCGAGCCGCCAGTCTCCCACGCCTATATGGAGGGCGGACGGATTGTGGTGGTGGCCTCCACCCAGATCCCCCACATTATGCGCCGGGTCATCGGCCAGGCGCTGGGGATCCCCTGGGGAAACATCCGGGTGATCAAGCCCTACATTGGCGGCGGGTTTGGCAACAAGCAGGATGTCCTCTATGAGCCCTTGAACGCCTTTTTGACCACCCAAGTGGGGGGACGCTGTGTCAAGCTGGAGATCTCTCGGGAGGAGACCCTGTACGCCACGCGGGTCCGCCATGCCATCCGCTTCCAGGTCAAAGCGGCCATTCGGCCCGACGGATCTATTGTGGCCCGAAAGCTGGCCGCCGACTCCAACCAGGGGGGATACGCCTCCCACGGCCACGCCATTGTGGCCAACGCCGCCAATATGTTTAAGCAGCTCTACCGGCAGGACGCCCTGGAGGCTGTTTCCCGCACCATCTATACCAACATCGCCACCGGCGGGGCCATGCGGGGGTACGGCATCCCCCAGGCCTGCTTTGCCACTGAGTGCATGGCGGAGGACCTGGCCTGTCTGGCAAAGCTGGATCCGCTGGACTTCCGGTTGAAAAATTG
This sequence comes from Oscillospiraceae bacterium, assembly GCA_022792555.1. GTDB lineage: Bacteria > Bacillota > Clostridia > Oscillospirales > Oscillospiraceae > JAAWBF01. The sequence continues at coordinate 9,859 of JAAWBF010000018.1, read as the reverse complement.
TATGCTGCCCGGCTATGAAGACCCTCATACCCATGTCAAATTCCTCAGCTACGGCCTGCGGGACTGCATGGAAAAGGGGGCGGAATTTATCCATTGGCGGGAGCTGCGTGCCAAATACCAAAACCAGACCGGCCCCATCCGCCGGGGGGTGGGGATGGCCATCTTCTGCTACAAGACCGGGGTCTACCCCATCTCACTGGAGACCGCCACCTGCCGGATGATCCTCAACCAGGATGGGTCTATTCAGCTCCAGATGGGTGCCACCGAAATCGGACAGGGGGCGGACACCGCCTTCACCCAGATGGCCGCCGAGGCGGTGGGCCTGCCGGCGGATCAAGTCCATATCGTCACCGTCCAGGATACCGACCTCACCCCCTTTGACACTGGAGCTTACGCCTCCCGGCAGACCTATGTGTCCGGGAAGGCGGTGCGCAAAACCGCCGCCGCCCTGAGAAAGAAGATTCTGGACTATGGCAGTTACTTGTTGGACCTGCCAGCGGAGACCCTGGACCTGCAAAACGGCCAGATAACAGACCTGTCCGGCGCGCCCCTCCTCCCCCTCTCTGAGCTGGCTGTCACCGCCTTTTACTCTCTGGACCGCTCGATCCACATCACCGCCGAGGAGACCTCCCACTGCAAGGAGAACACCTTCGCCAGCGGGGCCTGCTTCTGCGAGGTGGAGGTGGATATCCCCCTAGGGAAGGTCAAGGTTTTAAATCTGGTCAACGTCCACGATTCGGGCGCCCTCATCAACCCCAAGCTGGCCGAGGCCCAGGTACACGGCGGGATGAGCATGGGTCTGGGCTACGCCCTGAGCGAGGAGCTGCTCTATGACCAGAAGGGAAAGCCCCTCAACCCCAACCTGCTGGACTATAAGCTGCCCACCGTCATGGATACCCCCAAGCTTAACGCCCTCTTTGTGGAGGTCCCGGACCCCAGCGGCCCCTTTGGCAACAAGGCTCTGGGAGAGCCGCCCGCCATTCCGGTGGCCCCCGCCGTCCGAAACGCCGTGCTCCATGCCACTGGCGTGGCCATTGACAGTCTGCCGCTCTCCCCCCAGAAGCTGGTGGAGGAATTTACCCGCGCCGGACTGCTTGAAGGGAGGCTGTAACCACCATGTTTGATATCGAACGCTTTTATGCGGCTTCCGACCTCTCCGACGCCATCCGGCACCTGGAGGCCGATCCGGAGGCCATCCTCATCTCCGGCGGGACCGACGTGCTCATTCAAATTCGGGAGGGTAAGCTGGCCGGGCGCAGGCTGGTGAGTATTCACCAGCTCCCCGGACTGGCGGACATCGCCATCGAGCCGGACGGAACGATCCGCATCGGCGGCGGCGCCACCTTCTCCAGTATCACCAACCATCCGGACCTGCAAAGCCGGATTCCTATCCTCTGTGACGCGGTGGATCAGGTAGGCAGCCCCCAGATCCGCAACGTGGGGACCGTGGGGGGCAACCTCTCTAACGGCGTCACCTCTGCCGACTCAGCCCCCAGCCTTTTTGCCTTAAACGCGGTGGTAGAGCTCACCGGCCCCCAGGGGGTGCGCCGCTTGCCCATTGCGGATTACTACGCCGGGCCGGGGAAAACTGTCCGGGAACACAGCGAGATTTTGACCGCCGTGCGGATTGCAACGTCCAACTACGAGGGCTACGGCGGCCACTATATCAAGTATGGCAAGCGGGAGGCCATGGAGATCTCTACCCTGGGCTGTGCCGTGTGTGTCAAGCTGACGGCAGACAAGGCCCAGGTGGAGGATGTACGCATCGCCTTTGGCGTGGCCGCCCCCATTCCCACCCGCTGCCCCATAACAGAAGAGGCGTCGAAGGGACTGCCGGTGGACGGCGCCCTGCTGGAGACAGTCAGCCGCGGCGTGCTGGATGAAGTGCATCCCAGGGACAGTTGGCGGGCCTCCAAGGCATTCCGGCTCCAGCTCATCCAGGAACTCAGCCGCCGGGCGCTGGCCCAGGCTATCACATACGCGGGAGGGGAAATCCATGCTTAACATCCTTACGATGACGGTCAACGGCAGAGAGCAGCAGGTCCCCTACGACGAGCGGGAGTCCCTGGCCGATACCCTGCGCACCCGCCTGGGCCTGACCAGCGTAAAAAAGGGCTGTGAGGCCGGGGAGTGCGGAGCCTGTACCGTTTTGGTGGATGGAAAGGCGGTCAACTCCTGTGTCTATCTGACCGCCTGGTGCGCCGGGCGCAGTGTGCTGACCGTGGAAGGAATCACCGGCCCCAATGGGGCGCTCTCCCCCATCCAGCAGGCTTTCGTGGACGAGGCAGCCGTCCAGTGCGGGTTCTGTACCCCCGGCCTGATTATGACCGCCGTGGAGATCGTGGGCACCGGCAAGCGGTATAACCGGGAGGAGCTGAAAAAGCTCATCTCCGGCCACCTGTGCCGCTGTACCGGCTATGAGAACATCCTCAACGCTATGGAGCGCATTGTGGAGGAGACGTGGGAGCGGCACGGCCTTTAAAGAGAGATATCCTAAAAATTGGCCTTCCCTACAGGTATGGGAAGGCCAATTTTTTGCTATGTGGTTGTTACTCCAAAAGCCGCCGGGCGCGCGCTAAAAGCTTGGTATAGACCCCGTCCATCTCCCACTCGTTGGTGAGAGAGAGCAGACGGTCGGCGGGCAGCCAGCCCACCTGGGAGTTCTCGTCGGGCCGGACGGACAGGGGGTCAGACTCGTCGGCCTGGAGCAGATAGGTGACATTGAGGTGCTGATGGGAGGGGACATAGCGCCCCCGCTTCCAGTGGCCCCACACAGGGAGAATGTCCAGAGAGGCGATTTCCTCCGAGAGGGGGCGGATATGGACAATTCCGGTCTCCTCTCTGGCCTCCCGCAGGGCCACGGCCAGCAGATCCGGATCTCCGTCGGCGTGGCCGCCGGTCCAGGCCCAGACCTGGTAGAGGTTGTGGCGGGCGAAAAGGACTTTGCTGGCGTCTGCGTTGACAATAAAGCCGGAGCTGGTGATGTGGCCAATCTCATTTTCCCGCGTCAGAATGGTGTCCGGGTCCCGTTGAAGGTAGGTGAGCATCAGGCGCTGGTCGGCGGCCTCCTGCTCGTTTTGCGGCTGGTAGGCGCGGATATTTTGGGGAAACACAGTCGATCACCTCCGATCTATCTCTCTTTTGCATGTGTAGAGCAGTATGGTTCTGCCAGTGACTTGGGGTGGCCGCAGGACAGGGGGCCCTCCGGACAGACGCCATTGCGCACACAGCCCGGCCCCATCCGCCGGAAGAGGGGGAGACTCTCACAGGCCAGCGTGCGCATCTGTTCCGCCACATCCCGAATCTCCCACTGGGCCCGGCTACAGCACCGCAGGGAGAAAAAGTGCATCAGCTCCCGGACGTTCATGGTGGTGACACAGCTGAGGACGGTACCGCTCAAACGGCAGTAGGCCCTTAGGGACGCCGGAACCCCGGCGTCCCTGAGCTGTTCCACAAGGGCCTGCGTATCGATAAAGCAGGCTTGATACTGCTGGCTCAGAGGGGGACGGCTGGCGATGCTGGGCGGGAGGAGGTAGCCGGAGCCGTCCAGTGTATCCAGCGCTGGGATTTGGATGGACTGGAGCCGATGGCGCACCAGGTGGGTCAAACCGGACAGGGAGAGGTGTTCAATCAAAAACGTGTAGGTCAGATGCTCCAAGAGCCGGGGACGGCTGTCATACAGCAGGTCCTCCAGGGGGGAGTCCGCTTCGCCGCTCAGGCGCTGGATGTGCCGGAGCAGAGCCTCCGGTTGGATGGGCTGTTGGATCAGGGAGACCTTTGCCACTCTGGCCTGGGGGAGGACCACCGCTTTCTGCGGCTGGTCTGTCGGGGGTTGATCCACCGGGGGCCTAGGGGGGAGGAGCAGGAAGGGACAGCAGGTCTTGAGCTGATCGGCGATCTGGTCGGCCAGCCCCTGTAATTCCGGAAACTGGCTTCCCCGGCCTGTGCGCATCTCGTCCAGCATGTGCAGCAGCTCCCGCAGGTTGACGGTGCAGTATAGATTGCTGAAGAAACAGGAGGGCAACAGAAAACGGGCGTCCTCCTTGGGGATCCCCTGGGCGAGAAACTGTTCATAGACGGCAAACAGCCGGTCCATCTGGCGGATGTACTGGGTCCTGACTTGGCCGTCCAGCTCCGGCGGGACGTAATACCCCATCCCGCTGAAGTCCACATAGCGTCTGGATTTGACCGTAAAGGAGGCCAGACGGAACTCGATTAAAAACTGCTCCACCAGGGCGGAGACATTAGTGAACGCCAGGGTGACACTCTTATGCTCCAAGACGCTCTGATGACCCGCACGGAATACCCGTTCGATCAGGCGGTTGTTTTGTTCCTCCGTGCTGGCGGCGGACTTTTCGTAGATCTCCAGCGCGTTCCCCTCTGTGGTGGAGATCCGAGCCGCGCTGGCCCAGTAGACAGGGTGGTCCGGCGTCAGATCCAGGATCCGTACCTGGGAACAAATAGGCTGCTGTGTGGACATAGCGTTCCTCCTGCTGCTTTAGCTGATACTGTCTCCACCCCCGGAGGGGGTGGAGACAAGAAAACACTCTATTGCTATTTCTTAGAACTGCTATTGTAGGCGGGAGAGTACCTGTAAAAACCAGTCCGGCAGGGGACACTCCAGCGTCATCCGCCCCCCGGTACGCGGGTGGATGAAGGAGAGCTGCCGGGCATGGAGGCACTGTCCAGCCAGGCCAGGCCAGGGCCGCTTGGCGCCATAGACCATATCACCAAGGAGTGGGTGCCCGATATGGGCCATGTGGACCCGGATCTGATGGGTGCGGCCTGTCTCCAGACGGCACTGGAGGTAGGTACAGCCGGTATAGCGCCGGAGTACCGTCCAGTGGGTCACAGCCTCCCGGCCTGACTGCCAGTCCACCGCCATCTTTTTGCGGTCCGTCCGGTGGCGGGCGATGGGGGCGCGAATGGTGCCGCCGTCCTCTTTGAGCCCTCCAACACACACCGCCTCATAGGCCCGGAAGAGGGAGTGGTCCTGGAGCTGTTCCGCCAGGGAGAGGTGGGCGGCGTCGTGCTTAGCCACAATGAGGAGCCCGGAGGTATCCCGGTCGATCCGGTGGACAATCCCAGGGCGCAGGGCGCCGTTGATCCCCGATAAGCTCTCCCCACAGTGGAAGAGCAGGGCGTTGACTAGGGTGCCGTCCGGGTGGCCGGGGGCAGGGTGGACCACCATCCCCACCGGTTTATTGACCACGACAACATCGTCGTCCTCATAGACGATGTCCAGAGGGATATTTTGGGGGATGATATCTAATGGCGCGGGATCGGGGAGAAGGAGGAGAAAGCTGTCCCCCTGGGTGGTTTTCTCGTTCTTCTTCACCGGTGCGCCGGACCGGGTCAGCGCGCCCGTCTCAATCAGCCGCTGGGCCGCCGAACGGGACAGATTGGGAAACTGTCGGGCTAAAAATTGATCCACCCGCTCCCCGGTCCGGTCAGCGGTCAGCGGCTGGGGTATCATGTCCCGTCTCCCCCTTTTTCTCAAACCGGTCATAGCCGAAATAGACATAGGCCACCGCGGCGATTCCTCCCAGTACGACACAGATGTCCGCTACATTGAATACTGCGAAGGAGATAAAGGTGGTCATAAACATATCCGTCACAAAGCCGAAAAACAGCCGGTCAATCAGATTGCCTACCGCTCCAGCCAGCACCACTGCCAAAGGAAGCAGCCCCAGCGGATGGGTGAAAATCCGCCGCCGGATTCCAACCGCCAGCGCTATCGCCACTGCCAGAGAGATGAGGGTGAGCAGCCAGGTGTAGCCCTCAAACAGAGAAAAGGCCGCCCCGGTATTCTGGACATAGGTAAGGTCCATGATATGGGGCAGAAAGGGGACTGTTGTGTTGAGCGGAATCTGGGTGCGGACCAGATATTTTACCACCTGATCCAACAGAACAAGAGACATCGTTAAAAGGACGTAGATCATACCAGAACTCCTTCATTCAGCGGACAGCACCGCTGCTGATACGCTATTGTACCATGAATGTTTCAGCGTCACAAGGCTCAACAGCGCCCTGCTGACCGGTTTGAGAGGACCGGCTTGCCCAGTATACCTGGATACGCTGTGTTTTGTCAAATTTCGCAGCCTGAATATCGGGTGGCTTTTTTATGTCCTGTGTTCGTTCTTTTTTTACGTGGGATATCCCGGAAAGGCGCAGTTTGTGGTATAGTATAGTCAGACGCCGAAAGCGCAGGGCGCACAGCTGTCCAGACAGATTCAGCGGGAGGGTACAGGGATGAGGTATGCAACCATACAGCCATTGGATATCCCGGCAAGACGGCGGGTTTTGGTGGTCAGCGACATCCACAGCAACCTGCCCTTTTTGCAGGGCCTGCTGGAACAGGCGGCGTTTTGCGAGGAGGATCTTCTGATCCTGCTGGGAGACTTTACAGAGAAACGGACGGGGGGCTTGGAGACCCTGCGTTATATCATGGCGCTGTCTCAGCGGGAGAACGTCTTCCCGGTCTGCGGCAACTGCGACGATCTGATTCTGAGCTTTCTGTCCCCTGAGCTGCCGCCGGAGGTTTTTCACCGGTATTTTAGTGCCTGGGGGGAGAAATGCCTGGTGGTGGAAATGGCCCATGCCGCAGGCTTTACCAAGCTGGAGGACCACGCCGCCCTCCGCGCCCTGCTGGAGGCGCGCTACCAGCCGGAGCTTGCTTTTCTCCGTTCTCTGCCCACCATTTTGCTCCACGACCGGTTTCTCTTTGTTCATGGCGGGGTTCCCGGTGAGGAGGGGCTAGAGGCCCTGGAGGCCTGGCGCTGCATGAAAAATGACGATTTCCTCTCTCAAGGCCGCCGATTTCGCCGCTGGTGCGTGGTGGGACACTGGCCCGTCACCCTCTATCTCGACCAGGTTCAGGACGCCAAGCCCATCATCCGCCCTGTGGAGCATATCATCAGCATTGACGGCGGGTGCTCTCTGGAGCGCAACGGCCAGCTCAACGCCCTGGTCATTCCCGGCGACGGCTCCGATCACTTCTCCTATGTCGGCTACGACGGCTTCCCGGTTGCCACCGCTCTGGACCCCCAGGACCCAAGCCCGTCCTCCCTCAACATCCGCTGGGGGCGCAGCCAGGTGGAGATCCTCCAGCGCGGGCCGGAGTTCTCCCGTTGCCGCCACCTGGAGAGCGGGCAGGTTTTGGATATCCTGACCGATTATCTCTACACGGTCCAAGGAGAGACCCGCTGTGATGATACAACAGATTACCATCTGCCGGTCCAGCCCGGCGATCGGCTCTCAGTCATCCGGCAGACCAGCCGGGGCCTGCTGGCAAAGCGGGACAGTGTCACCGGCTGGTATTTTGGCAGAATATCCTGGGAGGAAGGGGGTGCGCACAGGCCAAGCGTACTCTGTCAGGGACCGCAAAATAGGCGTATTTCACGGTAGCGTTCCGAACAAATGCGTTGTGAAAAGGAGAAAATCAGCCATGAAGCAGACCAGAGTATGCCCAAAGTGCGGCAGTACGGACATTGTGATTGTAGACGGTCAGGCGGGGGCCTACGGAGCCGGAAACAATATCATGGTTGGAATGACAGTTTTTTCAGCGGTCAAGGTCAACCGGTATATCTGCTGCGGCTGCGGATTCACCGAGGAGTGGATCGATACTAAGGACATCGAGAAGATCAAAAAAAAGTCGAGGGTATCGCACCGGTGAGCCCCCATAGATAAACCGGAAGAACGGTGCGGTATCATCCATGACAGAGGAGAGAAGATCCGGTTGGAGAGGCTCTTTTACGTTTCGTGTTGATAGAGCCAGGCACTGGCGATTGCACCAATCCCACCTTGAAGCTAAAGATTTGATGGGCTATAGCCGGAAAAACAAATCGGGATTCAAAAAGGTGATTATATGTTTCGAAGAAAGGAAGTCGAAAGAATACTTGAGCAGGCGCGGCGCATGGACCCGAAGCTGGAAATGTTTGGAGCTTCCGATCATCAGTACAGGCTCGGTTCGCCTGTCGATTTGACCTTTGTCCTTTCGATAGAGGAAGAATATCACTTCCGGTTTCCAGAGGATTACGTCCAGTTCATTACGGAAGTCGGCGACGGAGGTGCGGGGCCAGGCTATGGGCTTTATCCCTTCGGCTACTATCGTACAGAAGCGAAGAGCGCCAAGGAGGCCAAAGCACGGGAAACATATCTGCACGGTCTTGGAAGAGAGCTACAGCTACTGCCGGTAGAACCTGAATGGCTGGAAGATTTCTGTATTTCCAAAGAGGACTACAAGAAAAATCCTGAAAAATATTTTCAGGGAAGCAGGGGGAGTTTTGATTGGCATCATGGTGTTCTATATGGACCATATGGATTTTTCCACCTGGGTACACACGGATGCTGGAGGGATTTTGGGTTGATTACAGCCGGGGAACGATGTGGTCAGGTATTCATCTATGATACGGAAGGCGCTTTTGAACTGGCAGCCAGTAGCTTTCAGGCGTTTTATCAGGATTGGCTTGACTTTATTTTAGATACAAAGCAATTCCAAAAGGAGTTGGAAGCGTGGAAAAGAATCCGAAATAGATAATTTCTGATTCATAGAGCAGCTGCCCATTCCGTCATTTTGACGATGAGAAAATTTATAGGCGTTTATCAACACGAAAGGTAAAAGGGATGTTGGAGACGTTACACACGATAGTAAAGCTGTTATTCCAACCGGACAGTGAGCTGCGGCAGATTATAGGGGTTACTCTGCGCATGTCGCTTGCCAGCACAGCCATCGCCTGTGTACTGGGGATTCCTCTGGGGATTCTGCTGGGGCTAGGCAGCTTTCGGGGAAAAAAGCTGATTTTGCGGCTGACCCACACCCTAGCCGGACTCCCGCCGGTACTGGCGGGGCTGCTGGTCTTTTTTCTGCTGTCCCGGTCGGGCCCTCTTGGCCGGTGGAAGCTGCTGTACAGTGTAGGCGCTATGGTGCTGGCCCAGGTACTGCTCATTACCCCCATTGTTACCGGGCTTACCGCCGCGGCCATCGGCGCCAGGGCGCCTGCGGTGTTCGAGACTGCCCAGGGACTGGGGCTTTCCAGGTGGCGCTATGGGGTCTGCCTGCTCTATGAGTGCCGGAATCAGCTCTTTTCGGTCCTCTTTACCGGCTTTGGCCGGGCGGTCTCCGAGGTGGGGGCGGCCCAGCTGGTGGGGGGCAATGTCCAGTATAAAACCCGCGTGATGACCACCGCCATTGTGCTGGAGACCAATATGGGCCGGTTTGACATGGCCCTGGGGCTGGGGCTGGTATTGCTGCTGATCTCGTTTCTCGTGATCTCAGCCGCCCAGCTGTTGCAGGAGCGGGTATCCTGATGGCGCGGATTATACAAAATGTGGTCAAGCGCTATGGGGCGCGGACGGTGCTAGACATCCCCTATCTGCGGCTGGAGACGGGGACCCGCTGCGGGATCATCGGCACCAACGGCGCGGGAAAGACCACCCTGCTGCGGCTGCTGGCCGGGACGCTCTCCCCCGACAGCGGAACGCTGTCCTGGGAGGGGGCGGCGCTGCGGTGCGGGTATCTGCCCCAAAAGCCCTACGCCTTTGGGATGACCGTACTGGGCAATGTCATGCTGGGGCTGAAGGGCCCCAAGCCAGAGCGCCAGAGACGCGCCCTGGAGGCTTTGGCTCAGGTGGGTTTAGAGAGACTGGCCCTAGCCCGCGGAAACACCCTCTCCGGGGGAGAGCAGCAGCGCATGGCGCTGGCCCGTCTGCTGGCCCGGCCGTGGCCTATGCTCCTACTGGACGAGCCCACTTCGGCGGCAGACCTCGCCGGGGCTGAGCTGGCTGAAAAGGCCCTGCTGGCCCAGCCAGCCTGTCAATCCGGGCTCCTGGTCTTTACCACCCACAATCCCGCCCAGGC
>JAAWBF010000127.1 GCA_022792555.1 Oscillospiraceae bacterium | reverse complement strand
GTGGTATGGGAAACAGCTGGTCACGGTGGACCGCTCCATCCAGTCAGCTAAGCTCCGCTTGCGGCGCTCAATGGCCCGGCACAAAGGATTTGTCCGTGCGAGAGTGGGTTTGCCCCGTCTGCGGCACTGTCCATGACCGGGATGTGAATGCCGCAAGGAACATCAAAAATATTCAGAACAACCGTGCAATCAACTGGGACTGTTTCAAAATTGAGTTTGACAACGCCAGTTATCAGAGCGTGGAGAATGCATTAGATGGGATGAATAGTTCCGTCCGCATCATGATCGTTATCATCATCCTGGCTGGGGCCGCAATCTTAGTTCTGCTGCTCTCCATTTGGGCAAAGCTCCGCCAGAATACTCTCTAACTGTTAAATATTGATCCCCTTCATGGCGATGGAGGAGAAAATCTGGTTGACGGCGTCTTCCTGCTGGATAGACAGTATAATATTAGGAAAACTAGGAAAAGATATATTGGCAATCAAGACATTTTTCAAAGAACGTTCCACTCAGATATAAGTGAATCATGGTATCATAGAGTAAACAAAAATCATGGGAGATAGTCCGCCTTTTTGCAGGTTGCTATAAATTTTGAGTTGCTTCACTCGGTGTTTTAAGGTATAATGCCTAATGTAACAACGCCCGTCCGATTGCGGCGTTTCGCGTATACGCTGCCAGCGGATTTGGATACAGACGTTGAAAGATAAGGAGAGGAAGCAAACTATGAGCTATTCCGCACAAAACATCCGCAATATCTGTCTGCTGGGACACGGTGGCAACGGAAAGACCTCCCTGGCGGAGAGTATGCTCTATCTCACCGGCGGCACCGACCGACTGGGCAAGCCCACCGATGGCAACACCGTCTGTGATTACGATGCCGAAGAAATCCGCCGTCAGATCTCTATCTCTCTGGCAATTGCCCCAGTGGAGTACAAGGGCTGCAAAATCAATGTGTTGGACACACCGGGCTACTTTGACTTTGCAGGCGAGGCCTTTGAGGCCTTGCAGGTCACCGGCTCCGCCATTCTGGTCTGCTCCGCCAAGGGCGGTATGAGCGTGGGCGCTGAGAAAGCCTGGCAGTACTGCGAGGAGCGCAAAATGCCCCGCGTCATCTACATCTCCAAAACCGACGAGGAAAACAGCGACTACAACGCTGCCTTTGAGACTCTGCGGGAGCGCTTTGGAAAAAATATCGCCCCTGTTGCCGCCCCTATCTGGGATGAAAACAAAAAGGTCATCGGGATTATTGACGTGCTCCACAAGCGGGCCTATGAGATCAAAAACGGCAAGCGGGTGGAGATCGATGTCCCAGCGGACAAGGTAGCCGTGCTGGACGAGCTCTATGATGCCCTCAAGGAGAGCGTAGCGGAGACCAGCGAAGAGTTTATGGATAAATACTTCTCCGGTGAGGACTTTACCTATGCTGAGATGATCCAGGGCCTGCGCCAAGGTGTGAAGGATCTCTCCCTCTTCCCGGTGGTCTGCGGCTCTGCTCTGTCCGGCCTTGGGACCCTCATGCTGCTGGACACCATCGTCGATCTGCTCCCCAATCCCATCGAGTGCCCGCCGCCCCTGGCTGAGAACGCCGATGGCGAGCTGGAGGAGTTCGCCCTGTCCGCCGGTGCTCTACCCTGCGGCTTTATCTTTAAGACTGTGGCCGATCAGTACGGCAAATATTCTTATGTCAAGGTCCTCTCCGGCACCCTCACTCCAGATATGCAGGTTGTCAACAGCCGCACCGGCGAGACCGAGAAGCTCGGCCGTCTGTATATCCTCAAGGGCAAGAAGACCGAGGAGGTCAAAGAGCTGGTCTGCGGCGACATCGGTGCCGTAGCCAAGATGGACAAGCTGAAGACCGGTGATACCCTCTGTGATCCCCGCCATGTGGTCAAGCTGCCCGCCATCCCCTTCCCCGAGCCCTGCTACTCGGTGGCCATCGCCCCCAAGACCAAAGGCCAGGAGGACAAGATCGCCGCTGGCCTCACCCGTCTCAACGACGAAGATCCCACCTTCAACTGGGTGAACAATGCTGAGACCCACCAGATGGTGGTCTCCGGTACCGGTGATATGCAGATGGACGTTTTGGTATCCCGTCTGAAATCCCGCTTTAGCGTGGAGGCCGAGCTCTCTGAGCCCCGTGTCGCTTACCGGGAGAAGATCCGCAAAAAGGTGGAGATCCAGGGCCGCCACAAGAAGCAGACCGGCGGTCACGGCCAGTTTGGTGATGTTTGGATGCGCTTCGAGCCCGGCGAGAACGATGAGCTGGAGTTCTGCGAAGAAGTCGTCGGTGGTGCCGTCCCCAAAAACTACTTCCCCGCCGTAGAAAAGGGCCTGCGCGAGGCCGTCCTCCACGGCGTTTTGGCCGGATACCCTGTGGTCAATCTAAAGGCCACCCTCTTTGACGGTTCCTACCACCCGGTGGACTCCTCCGAAATGGCCTTTAAGACCGCTGTGCAGATTGCCTACAAGAACGGAATGCCCCAGGCGTCTCCCGTTCTGCTGGAACCCATCGGCGAGCTGAAAGTCACCATCCCGGACAGCTACATGGGAGATGTCATCGGTGATCTGAATAAGCGCCGGGGTCGTGTGATGGGGATGAATCCAGATGGCAAGGGCAATCAGATCGTGGAGGCAGAGGTCCCCATGGCGGAGATGACCCGCTACGCCATCGACCTACGTAGCCTGACCCAGAGCCGCGGTTCCTTCACCTTCCATTTCGTCCGCTATGAGGAGGCCACTCCAGCCGCCCAGGAAAAGGCCATTGCAGAAGCCAAGGCCATGCAGGACGGCGAGTAATATAATCTCTCTTCCCAAGGACAGGCGCGAGATGCGCCTGTCCTTTTTTGCATATTAGAATTGTTTCAGAGTATATATCGTACATCACAGAAAATTAAACTGTACATTATATAAAGCTTGACAACATCTCCCGCTCCATGATATCATATAAAAAATAAAAAAGGACGGGATCTGTTTATTATGAAAAAACTTGAAAATAGAATTGCTATTGTCACCGGCGCCAGCTCCGGCGTAGGCCGCGGGGTCGCCAAGGTCTTGGCTGAACACGGCGCCAAGGTCTGTGTCTGTGCCCGGCGGAAAGAAAACCTGGAGGAGCTGACCCAAGAGGTCCGTGCTGCTGGCGGAGAAATGTTCCCAGTGGCCTGCGATGTCACCGATCCTGCCCAGATCCGCAACGTGGTCCAACAGTGTGTGGCCCACTACGGCGGTGTAGATATTTTGGTGAACTTGGCCCAGGGCGCCATGCTTTACAGGCCCTTGCTGGAGCTCGACGAGGAGTACACTATGCTGGCGTTCAAGAGCGGCGCGCTGGCTTCTCTGATTTTCATGCAGGAGTGCTTCCCCTATCTGAAGGAGAGCGGTCACGGCCGGATCATCAACACCGCCTCCGCCGCCGGCTATGATGGAGCTGAGGGTTTTGGCGCCTACGGTATGGCGAAAGAGGCCATCCGAGCCATTACCCGTACCGCCGCCAACGAATGGGGGCAGTACGGCATTACTGCCAACGTCTTCCTGCCCATTATCGCCACTGAAACCTTCCGGGAAACACAGCCTGCCGCATTAAAGTCCCTGGAAAATAAGACTCCCCTCCACCGCATCGGCACCACTGAGGAGGATTGCGCCCCCTTGATCGCCTTCCTGGTCAGTGATGAGGGCCGTTACCTCACCGGCCAGTCCTATATGGTAGATGGCGGCATCCACAAACATACCTAAATCCTATCCGTGTAATTGGTCCGTGCTCTGCTGTCACAACGGGGCAAACGATTCTGTCTATGGCAAAACGGCATCCCACCTTATGACATAGGTGGGATGCCGTCTGTTTTGGTATGATTTTAGTTCTTCAGGCCCTCAGCCCAAACAGCGTATTGAGCTACCTGGGCATCACAGCTGGCCTTATCCGCGCCCTGCGCGAGGATATAGACCTTCACCTTGGGCTCGGTGCCGGATGGACGGACAATCAAACTGGTACCGTCCTCCAGTTCATAGCGCAGAACGTTGGAACCCTTCAATTCCATGGCAGATTGTGCGCCAGTAGCGGTGTCGATCTGGGTACCATCGCTGTAGTCCTTGCGGATCTTGACATGGACCCCGGCGATGTCGGCGGGGGGATTGGCCCGGAGGTTATCCATAAGGGCCTTCATCTTGGCCAGACCATCCAGGCCAGGCATGACTAAGTTCATAGTCCGCTCACTGTAATAACCATACTTTGTGTAGAGGGCCTGGAGCGCGTCATAGAGGGTCATATTTTGTCCGGCATACCAGGCCGCCATTTCGGTCAGCACCAGAGCTGCGGTGACAGCATCCTTGTCCCGGACATAATCGCCCAGCATATAGCCGTAGGATTCCTCATAAGAGAAGATCACCTTTCCCGTTCCGGCGGCCTCCAACTGGTTTTTCTTCTCAGCCATGAATTTAAAGCCTGTAAAAGTGTCATAGCAGGCCATGCCGTTGGTCTCGGCCACTTTGCGGGCCATCTCGGTGGTAACAATGGTTTTGAGTGCCGCGGGGTGCTCCGGCATGGAGTGGAAGCGTTTCTTTGCCCCGATGAGATAGTCCAGCAGCAGGACGCCGGTCTGGTTTCCCGTCAGGGGGACAAAGCTGCCATCAGGACTGCGGACCATGAGACCCACCCGATCGGCGTCCGGATCGGAGCCGAGGATGAAGTCGGCCCCCTCCTGGTTGGCCAGCTCCACCGCCAGATAAAAGCCCTCTGGATTCTCCGGGTTGGGGGAGGCCACGGTGGGAAAGTCCCCGTCAATGACCATCTGCTTCGGCTCGCAGATCAGATGCTTGATGCCCAGACGGCGCAGTGCCTCAGGAATCAGCTTGTAGCCCGTGCCGTGGAAGGGGGTATAGACCATTTTGAAGGTATCGGCTACCTGCTCCACACAGGCCCGGTCATTGACCTGGCCCATGACATTGGACAGGAATTTTTCGTCGGTCTCCGCTCCTAACAGGGTGATGCGGCCCGCCTTGACAGCCTCGTCGTAGTCCATTCGCTTGATGCCACCGAAAAAGTCGATCTCCTCCATCTTCTTGGCGATGGCGCTGGCGTGATGGGGGGGGAGCTGGGCGCCGTCCTCCCAGTAGACCTTATAGCCGTTATACTCCTTGGGGTTATGGCTGGCGGTGACGTTCACTCCGGCGATACAGCCGTACTCCCGCACCGCAAAAGAGAGCTCCGGGGTGGGGCGCAATGCGTCGAACAGGTAGACCCGAATGCCATTCCCCGCCATAACACAGGCGGTCTCTCTGGCAAAGCTGTCGCTCTGATTCCGGCAGTCGTAACACACGGCTACCCCCCGCTCTGCCGTATTGTCTCCCTCGGCCAAGATCACCTCAGCGAAGGCCTGGGTCGCGTGGCGGATCACATGGAGGTTCATATGGTGCAGGCCGGTATACATGGTCCCCCGCAGTCCAGCGGTACCAAATTCCAGTGGGGCGAAGAACCGGCTTTCAATCTCCTTCTCATCGCCCTGAATCGCCAACAGTTCGGCCTTTTCCGCCTGGGACAGTGCAGGACTGGCTAGCCAGGTCTCATAGACAGAACGGTAGTTCATGGGAATCTCCTCCAATCAGTAGTTTGAGACAGCGCCGCAGATGCAGCGTTTGTCAACAGTATAGCATAAATCATGGAAAGATGCAAAAAGAATGGCAATTATTTTGTCAAATTTCCCAACAAAATCCCCTATTTATGGTAACTAGAACCCTCGTTAATTTTAAACCCCCGGTAGATCTGCTCTAGCAGCATCACTCTGGCCAGATGATGAGGGAAGGTCATGGGGGACATGGAGAGCTGCACCCAGGCGGCAGCTTTGACCGTGGGGTGCAGCCCATAGGAGCCGCCAATCACAAAGGAGAGCTGCCGCTCTCCTCGATTGGACCAGGTATTCAAGAGCTGGGCCAGCTCCTCGCTGGATCGCTGCCTGCCCTCAATACACAGGGCGACCAGGCTGGAGCGGGGAGGACATTGTGCCAAAATCAGCTTGGCCTCCTTGGACAGCGCCCCCTCGATCTGGGCTTGAGAGGGGTCTTTGGGCAAACGCTCCTCCGGCAGCTCCACCAGTCCAAGACGGCAATAGGCGCCCAGGCGCTTGACATACTCCGCCGCTGCCGCCGTATAAAAAGATTCCTTCAGTTTGCCCACACAAATAAGCTGTATGTTTATCATAGATCTCCTTGGCAGTTTATCCATCCCATAGCAGTGCATCGCGTGATGCTATACGACATAGCGGCGGCTCAACTCCGCCCTAGGCGCCACCTCCAGTTTCACATCCCGGCCAAGCCTGGCCCCCATACACGCTAGCTGCGTGGATACAGTGACATAGGCGCGCTGGGGTGTATTGTTCTCCTGGGAGAGGTGGGCCAAGAGAACCGTCTGTGTGCCTCCTGCCACTGCTGTACAGGCCAGGGCGGCCCCAGCCTCATTGGACAGGTGTCCATAGTCTCCTAAAATTCGTTTCTTTATGTAATAGGGATAGGGGCCGGACTCCACCCACGCGACCTCGTGGTTGGCCTCCGCCACCAGCAGATGAGCTCCCTGGATCCCCTCCGCCACCGCCGGTGTCACCCAGCCCAAGTCGGTGACAACCGCAGCCTTCCGTCCGCCGGAGGAGACGGCATAGCCCACGCTGTCACAGGTGTCGTGGGGCGTCGGAAAGCTCTCCACCGCCATGTTCCCAACTGTGAAAGGCTGGTCCGAAATCCGGTGGATACACGGCTCTAAAAGGGCGATTCTATCACAGAGCTGCCGCGCCGTTCCCGCTGTGGTATAGATAGGAACTTGGAATCGTTTGGTCAGCGTTGTTAAGCCTGCGATATGGTCGCTGTGCTCATGGGTAATCAAAATCCCCGCCAATTTGGCGGGGTCAATATCCAGGGATCTCAGCCCGGAACAGATCCGGCGGCAGGAGATCCCGGCGTCTACCAACAGATGGGTGCGGCCATCCGTCACCAACAGGCAATTCCCGCTGGAGCCGCTGGCCAGAGTACACAGCTCCAGCATTTCTATTCGCTCCTCTTTCCTGCACCCCCCAGACCACAGCCTGGGTCTACGCTCTTCCCCCGAAGCTGGGGGAGATTTTCTTGTTTTTTACACATTCCACCAACACTGCTACCCGATTTTTGCTTGACGGTCCTCGCCGGGGGCAACCACCACCCGGATATCCGCCCCCACATTGGAGAGCTTGCGTACAATGTCCTCATAGCCCCGCTCAATGTGATGGACACAGCTCACCTCTGAAGTCCCCTGTCCTGCCAGCGCCGCAATGACCATAGCAGCGCCCGCCCGAAGATCGCAGGCCTGCAGCTTGGCTCCCGACAGGTGGGAAGCACCCTCAATGACAGCCACCTTACCGTCCACCTGAATCTGTGCCCCCATCCGCCGGAACTCGTCCACATAGCGGTAACGGTTGTCCCACACACCCTCGGTTAAAACGCTGGTCCCCTGGGCCAGACAGAGCACGGCGGCAATCTGAGGCTGCATATCGGTTGGGAAGCCGGGATAGGGTAAGGTCTTGACATTGGTACGGCTCAGAGGACCATGGCGGCGCACCAGAACGGCATCATCCCGCTCCTCTACCTCGACCCCCATCTCCAGAAGCTTTGCGGTGATGCACTCCAGATGCTTTGGAATCACATTGCGGATCAAAACCTCTCCGCCTGCGGCCGCTACCGCTGTCATATAAGTTCCCGCCTCAATCTGATCGGGGATGATCGAGTAGGAGCCTCCGGTCAGGCGTTCCACCCCCCGGACCTTGATCACATCGGTGCCCGCTCCCATGATATCAGCCCCCATGGAGTTGAGGAAGTTTGCCAAATCAACGATATGGGGCTCCTTTGCGGCATTCTCAATCACCGTCATACCGTCGGCCAGGGTGGCTGCCAAAATAATGTTCATCGTCGCGCCCACCGAGACCATATCCAAATACACCTGGGTGCCAATCATGCGGCCCGTCTTCGCCTTGGCGTGGATATAGCCGCCGTGGACATCCACATCGGCCCCCATGGCCACAAAGCCCTTAATATGTTGGTCGATGGGCCGTCCGCCGAAGTCACACCCGCCGGGAGGGGGCACCTCCGCGCTGCCAAACCGCCCCAGCAATGCGCCAATCAGATAGTAAGAGGCCCGGATCTTGCGGGCCAGCTCCTCTGGCACCTTCGCGTTGCGGATGTGGGAGCAGTCAACATCCACCGTCGTCCGGTTTACGGTGCGCACATCTGCGCCTAAGTCCTGTAAAATATTCAAAATCGAAGTGACATCGCTAATCTGTGGAATATTCTCAATTCGGCAAACGCCATCTACCAACAGGGCAGCAGGAATGATCGCTACCGCTGCGTTCTTCGCCCCGCTGATGTTAATTTCCCCGTAGAGCGGTTTTCCGCCCTGAATTACATATTTCGTCAAGGACCGCACCCTCTATTCTTCCACTCAGATTGCCGCATCTGGCTGCATCTATAGTATATCAGATTTCTGCCCGAATTACACGGCAACCCCGGCATTAAAAACCCGGCTTTCGCCGGAAATTATCCTCAGACCTCAGATTAATCCACGCTGTATTCAACAGCACACTTTGATACAAAGTTAATTATAACATCGCTGCGCTGTAAAATCAAAGCAAATTTGATCTCTGTGTAAAATTCTGTTGTTCTGCACGAATCTGCCTGTTGAAAGAAGGTCCCATTCGCCTTTTGAGCATACTGCAAGAGGACTTGCAGATGTACGGATGGAACGGGACACGACCCTCACGGCTCTACAATCCGGCTTGAAAGGGTGCCTATCATTTTATTCATGCATTTGTTCCCTCCCCATATATGGGGAGGGAACTTGGCGTGTTAATCCTGCACGGTATAGGCGATATAGGTCAGATGGTCACCCAGACGCTCTAGATTAGAGACCAGATTAATAAACACACCGCTGGACTCCGGTTTGCACATCCCCAAATTCAAGCGCTTGATGTGGTTGTCGATGAGCTTTTTGCGGTATGCGTCAACGCTGTTTTCCACCTGGTCTACCTGAAGCAGCAGATTGGTGTCCTTCTCCAAAATGACCTGCTTCACCAACAGGTGCAACTTTTCAATACACCGCATCATCTCGTCCAGCTCTGCCTTTACACTGTCAGAAAAGTAGAGCTCCTGGTCAATGATTTTCTGGGTATATTTGGTGATGTTATCTGCGATCTCAGCAATTCTCATCGCGTCTCCCACGTTGTTGTAGAGGTTGGAGATGCTCCGCTCTTCGGCGAGCTTGCTCTGAGCAGAGAGCCGGATGAGATAGTTCACCAGAGACTGGCAGATATTATTTGCCTGGTCAATCAAAGCATGGGTAGAAGGGATAAACGAACTGTCTCTGGTTTGAAAGGAGCGGTAGGCCGTTCGGAAGGCCTCCATCGCGGTATCAGAGAGCCGGATCAGCTCCTTTTCCAGCTGAGAGATCGCCAGAGAGGCGGAGGAGAGCATCCTCTCGTCCAGGTAGGTGACAGGCGCCTTGACCTGTTTCTCTGGAATGAGCGCCTCGGAGACCTTGACAAACACACCGCAAAAGGGCAGAAAGAGGATGGTACAGGTGACGTTAAAGAAGGTGTGGAACATGGCGATCTGAGTCGCCGGGGAGGCAAACCATTTGCGGAAGGTAAGGGCCATAAACGCCGGACAGAGCAACAATAGCAGAAGGAAAATGACCGAGCCAAAGGTATTGAACATCAGATGGATCAGGCTGGTTCGTTTTGCATTGGCCCCGGCGGTGAGGGAGGACATGAGCGCGGTGACACAGGAACCGATATTGGTACCAAGGATAATAAACAGGACCTCGTTGCCGCCTGTCCCGATGGTCAAACCAGCTACCGACATGGCGATGATGACAGAGGTCGTGGCCGAACTGGATTGAACCAGAGCGGTTAAAAAAATGCCGATAAAGAAGAGCAAAAACGGGTTGGTGACAACCTCAAACAAGCTCTGTATGGCATCCCGGTTTTCCTTCATCGCGTCTGACATCAGGGCCAGTCCCACAAAGATCAGGCCAAGGCCCGCTAAAATCATACCTGTCTTTTTGAGGTTATCACTCTTGCAGACCATACTCATCATAATACCAATGAAAATGGAGATCTGAATATAGGTGGTGACGGGAAAGGCGCTGAGAGCGGCGATATGGGCGGTGATCGTCGTGCCGATATTTGCCCCCATGATCATGGCGGCGGCCTGATAGAGGTTCACAATCCCCACATTGACAAAGCCCACGATCAGCACAGTAGTCACACCAGAGCTTTGAATCAGTGCGGTAGCCGCGGCACCAATCCCCACATTGACCAGCCGCTTGTTGGCTGTCCTCCCAAACAGCGCCTTGATCTTTCCGGTGGCCAGCTGCTCAATGTTCTCAGTCAGCAGGTGTACACCGACCAGAAATACCCCGGTCCCGGCCAACAGTTTGACCACAAAGAGCGTCAATACCGCAAGGGTCATTTGACTTTCCTCCTTTTCGTCAAGCATGGAAAAGAGCATCCTTCGCCCTCTGGCCTTCAGACAGAGGGCTGATGTTTCAGAATCGGGTGTCCCGAAGGGTAGCACAGGCAGGGGCAACAACCTCTGCTGCCCCTGCCCTTCACTCTCATTCCGCCTTTAGCAGAGCCACTGCCACATCATTTACATTGGTCCCAGTAGGCCCTGTGATCACTAAGCCACCCATTGCCTTGAGTGCGTGGTAGGCGTCATTCTCCTGTAGCACAGCGAAGACATCCAGCCCGGCCTCCGCCAGAGCGGAACAGGTCTCCCCGTCCACATATCCACCGGCGGCGTCTGTAGGGCCGTCGGTTCCATCACTTCCCACCGAAAAGACCGCTGCACCACGCAGCCCGGCAATCCCTGGGGCTGCCGCTAGGGCCAGTTCCTGGTTGCGTCCCCCCATCCCCTGCCCGGTGAGATGCACGACAGTCTCTCCTCCGGCCAGGAAAGCCAGGGATTTTTTTCCGTCCGCGTGGGTATGAAGAATATTGGCCAAAAAGCGGCCCGCTTCCCGTGCCTCACAGTCCAGCCGGTCGGTGAGCAGAAAGGGTTCATAGCCCAATTGGGCGCATGCCTGAGCAGCCGCGGTACACAGTTCTCGCACGGAGCCGGTGATCTGGGTGGTGACATTGGAGAGGGTTTTAGGGGTCTCCTGCTCCAGCAGAGCTCTGGCAGCTGGTGAGAGCTGCAGGTGATACTTTTCTGCGATGGCCTTGGCCTGGACGCAGGTAGAGCTATCCGGGTAGGCTGGGCCGCTGGCAATCATGTCCAGAGGGTCCCCAACGATGTCGCTGAGTACCACACTAAACACCTGAGCCGGGGCACAGGCCTGGGCAAACCGCCCTCCCTTGACGCCGGAGAGCCGCTTGCGGATGGTGTTCACCTCCACAATGCCCGCGCCGCAGGCCAGGAGCTGCTGTGTAATGTCCTGTAATTCTGCGCCGGGCACCAGGGGCCGCTCAAAAAGGGCGCTTCCACCCCCCGATAGGAGAAAGAGCACTGTGTCCTCTTCGGTCAGATCCCGTACCAGCTCCAGGACGTTTTCGGCGGCCAAAAAGCTGTTTTCATCTGGGACTGGGTGGGCCGCCTCATAGCAGGTGACGCCGGGGATATCGCCCAGGACATGGCCGTACTTGGTCACCACCGCGCCTCCGTCCACCTTGACGGCCTCCGCTGCCGCCCTGGCCATCTGCCAGGCGGCCTTGCCTATGGCCACCAGCAGCGTCCTGCCGCCTTGGGGATGAAAGGCGGTCAGAGCCCGCCGGACAGCCTCATCTGGGAGTACTGCCTGCAAGCTGGCGGAGATGATCCGGTCTGCATCCTGCCGCAATCTCTGATCCATGTTACCCTCCTGTCGCGCGGGATAGTACTCACATTTTTTGCACACGCAGTCTATAGAGCTTTTTTTGTCTCCACCCCCGGAGGGGGTGGAGTACTAGTTTGGTGAAGTACGGCCAATATCGTCCCGGCAGTACCGGTTCGTAAAGGAGATCCCGGCCGCGCTCTGGTAGGCCCGGTCTATGGCCTCTTCCAGGGTCCCGGCCACGGCGGTGACCCCTAAGACCCGGCCTCCGCTGGTGACAACCTCTCCCTCCGGTGTCTGTACGGTTCCGGCGTGGAAGACTGTGGCCGTCCTCCCGGCCTCCTCCAGTCCGGAGATGGGATACCCCTTGCCATAGGCGCCTGGGTAGCCGCCGGAGGCGAGCACCAGACAGCAGGAGGCGGCATCCTTCCAGCGGATATCCACCTGATCCAGGGTACCGGACCGGCAGGCCAGAAGAATCTCCAGCAGGTCACTGTCCAGCAGAGAGAGGACGGCCTGGCACTCTGGATCGCCGAAGCGGGCGTTGTATTCCACCACCTTCGGCCCCTCTGGGGTAAGCATCAGGCCGAAGTAGAGTACCCCCTGGAAGGGCCGCCCCTCGGCGGCCATGGCGGCCACGGTAGGCAGGAAGATCTCCCGCATACAGCGCCCTGCCATTTGTCCGGTGTACCCCGGCGCAGGGGAGATGGCGCCCATACCGCCGGTGTTGGGTCCCTGGTCTCCATTCAGCGCCCGCTTGTGGTCCCTGGAGGAGGGCATGGGGACCAGGTGAGTCCCATCGCAGAAGGCCAGGACTGTCACCTCCGGCCCGGTCATATATGCCTCAATGACAATTTTACGTCCCGCATCGCCGAATTTTCCGCCGTCCAGCATATCTTCCACGGCCTCCACGGCCTCTGCCAGGGTGTCAGCGATGATAACCCCCTTTCCAAGGGCCAGGCCATCCGCCTTGATCACAATGGGGAGGGGCTGGCTGCGGACGTAGTCTAGTGCGGCGTCCCGCTCGGTAAAGACCTGACAGGCCGCTGTGGGGATGTGGTACTGGGCCATCAGCTGTTTGGAAAAGCTCTTGCTGGCTTCGATGACGGCGGCGTTCCTCCGGGGGCCAAAGGCGGGAATTCCCGCGGCCTCCAGGGCATCCACCATCCCCAGTGCTAACGGGTCGTCTGGGGCTACCACCACAAAGTCCATGGCATTGGCCGAGGCCCAGGCCACTATACCATCCACATCCGTGGCCTTGAGGTCCACACAGGTGGCGAGCTGTGCAATGCCGCCGTTTCCGGGCGCACAGTAGAGTTCGTTCACTTTGGGGCTTTTGGACAGCGCCCAAACCAGGGCGTGTTCCCGTCCGCCGCCGCCAACAACCAGAACCTTCATGGGATCCCTTCCTTTCTTCGATACAGTTCCAGAGGATCGGGCCGATGAGGACACCGGCCCCTACCAATACAGCATCAGCAAGGGCAGTGACAGCCCATCTGGGGCGCTAATGGTGGAACAGCCGCGCCCCGGTGAACGCCATGACCATATTGTACTTATCACAGGTGGCGATGACATTGTCGTCCCGAATGGAGCCGCCTGGCTGGGCGAGGTAGGACACGCCTGACCGATGGCAGCGTTCCACATTGTCGCCAAAGGGGAAAAATGCGTCCGACCCTACCGACACACCGGTCAGCTGATCCAGCCAGGCCCGCTTCTCCTCGGAGGTGAAAACCGGAGGGCGGGTTTGAAAGACCTGCTGCCAGCTTCCGTCTGCCAGCAGGGAGCCGCACTCCTCGTCAGAGAGATAGCAATCGATGGCGTTGTCCCGGTCGGGACGGCGGATGCCATCCACAAAGGGGAGGTCCAATACTTTGGGATGGTGCCGCAGCCACCAGAGATCGGCTTTATTCCCCGCCAGCCGGGTGCAGTGGATGCGGCTTTGCTGTCCTGCGCCCACGCCGATGGTCTGGCCGTCCTTACCGTAGCAGACCGAATTGGACTGGGTGTATTTGAGGGTGATCAAGGTCAAAAGCAGGTCCCGCTTGGCCTCCTCTGGCAGGTCCTTATTTTGGGTGACAATCGTGTCCAACAGGGCGGGGGTGATGGTGAGATCGTTTCGTCCCTGCTCGAAGGTGATGCCAAAGACCTCCTTGTGCTCAATAGGGGCGGGCTGATAGGAGGGGTCGATCTGGATGATGTTATAACTCCCCTTGCGCTTGGTCTTGAGGATCTCCAGGGCCCCTTCTGTATAGCCGGGGGCGATGATCCCATCGGAGACCTCCAGGGCCAGATACCGGGCGGTCTCCACGTCACAGATGTCGGAGAGAGCCGCCCAATCCCCATAAGAGGAGAGCCGATCAGACCCTCTGGCCCGGACGTAGGCGGCGGCGACAGGGGTGAGGGGAAGTCCGTCGGTAAAATACATACGCGCCTCTGTCTCGGACAGGGGGAGCCCCAGGGCGGCCCCGGCGGGGGAGACGTGCTTGAAAGAGGCGGCAGCGGGCAGACCCGCGGCCTCTTTCAGCTCCCGGACTAGCTGCCAGGCGTTGAGGGCGTCCAAAAAATTGATATAACCTGGACGGCCATTGAGGACCCGGACAGGGAGGGCACCTTTGCTCTGAAAGATGCGGGCCGGCTTCTGGTTGGGGTTGCAGCCATATTTCAGGGCCAGCTCGGTCATCTCACCGGCACCTCCCGATCCAGAATGGGGACTGCCGGGGAGGTGGACAAACTCCAGGACTCCCCGTATTTGTTGATCACACGGGTCTGGTCAGAGTCGTCCTTGAGACTGATATACCGGACGAAGAGGGAGATTTTATGTTCCTCGTTCAGGCTCTCCCACATGGTGTCAGCCAGCTCCTTGGCAGTGCGCGCCGAGAGACCCACCTGAACAGGGGATCCAGTGAAGGAGGGAAGGGGGTCGCCGTCCCCCTGGTAGGTGTGGATCAGGTGGCCCTGTCCGGCCAGTGGCTGATCATACTCAAAGAAGGAGCGGCAGCAGGCCGCCGGATTCCCGCCGACACAGCTTAAAATAGACAGGGCATACCGGCCGTCCGGCTCCAGCAGGCCGGAGATCCGGGGGGTGTAGTTGGGAGCGTCCGGCTCAAAGGTGCGGGTGCGCAGGGACTCGATAAAGCTCCGCCCTGCGGCCAGCCCCTCCCGGATGGTGTCTGTCTGATCGCCGTTGGAGACGATGGTGGTCCTGCCGAAACGGCGGACCGGGTTGTAAAGAATCAGCGCGGGGTCCGAGCATTTAGCTGGGTCGTGGACTTGGGTACGGATGCCGTCTGGGATGGAGGCAAAGACCCGGTTGCGGCTGTTTTCACTGCGGCCCATAATGAAGTAGGCCAGTACGGCGTGTTCGCCATCGGAACTGCGGCCCATCAAAATGCCGCGGCCAGGATAGGAATTGGCTCGAAGCAGTTCGGAGAGGACTGATGTGCTCATAAGACACCTCCATAAATCGTGGGAAGGGTGAACATTTCTTTTACAGGGCTTCTCTGTGGGTTCCATCGGGATCGATATGGACCATCCGTCCCTCCACCCGCAGACGGCCCTGACAGAACAGGGAGACCGCCTGGGGGAGGAGCTGCCACTCGGCCTCCTCCATAACCCGGCGCTGAAGACGCTCTGGGGTATCCTCCGGCTGAATGGTCACTGCCCTTTGCAGGATAATGGGTCCCCCGTCCGGCTCCTCGCTGACAAAATGGACCGTGGCGCCTGTGACCTTGACGCCGTAGGCCAGGGCAAGCTCATGGACATGGAGGCCATAGGCCCCCTTACCGCAGAAGGAGGGGATCAGGGCGGGATGGACGTTGATCACTGCATTCGGATAGGCGCTCAGGATCTCCCCGGTGAGGATGTGCAGAAAGCCGGCCAGCACCACCAGCTTGGCGCCGGTGCCGCTGATGAGATCCGTCAGAGCAGCGGTATAGGCCTGGGCGCTGGAGTAGGCGCGCCGTGGGAGGACATAGCTGGGGATTCCAGCGTTTTTAGCCCGCTCCAGGGCATAGACCCCGTCCTTGGAGGAGATAACCGCCGATAAGACGCCGCCCCCCAGGTTCCCCTGGGCCTGGGCGTCAATCAGGGCCTGGAGATTGGTCCCGCCACCGGATACCAGTACGGCAATCCGGGTGGGGCTGTTGGTATTCATGCCAGCGTGACGCCCTCCTCTCCCGGTGTCACCGTGCCAATCACATAGGCTTGCCTGCCCACTCCGGCCAGGCAGTCCAGGGCGGCCTGAGCCTGAGTCTCCGGGACGGCGGCCACCAGGCCGACCCCCATATTAAAGGTGTTGTACATATCCCGCCGGTCGATCCCCCCGGCTTTGGCAATACGCTCAAAGATGGGAGAGACGGGGAAGGCATCTGTGCGGATAGCGGCTGTGAGGCCGGGCTTCATCATTCGGGGGACGTTCTCATAGAGTCCGCCGCCGGTGATATGGCTTACCGCCTTGACCTGGATCCCCTGGGCAGTGAGGGCCTGGAGAGGCTTGACGTAGATATGCGTGGGGCGGAGGAGCTCCTCGCCCAGGGTATGGCCCAGCTCCGGGAGCATGGTATCCAGAACCTTGGGATTGCTGTCAATGTCAAACACCTTGCGCACCAGGGAGAAGCCGTTGGAGTGGACGCCGTTGGAGGCCAGACCGATTAGGATGTCCCCCTCCGCCAGCGCGGAACCGTCGATGATGGCCTCCTGATCCACCAGGCCTACCGAGAACCCGGCAAGATCATACTCCTCCGGCGGGTAAAAGCCGGGCATCTCGGCGGTCTCTCCGCCGATGAGGGCACAGCCGGCCTGGCGGCAGCCCTCAGTGACGCCAGAGACGATGGACGCAATCCGGGCGGGGGTGTTTTTGCCCACCGCCAGATAGTCCAGGAAAAACAGGGGGGCGGCCCCTGCGCAGGCGATGTCGTTGACGCACATGGCGACACAATCGATCCCCACTGTGTCATGCTTGTCCATCAGAAAGGCGATCTTCAGCTTGGTTCCCACTCCATCGGTGCCGGAGACCAGGACGGGCTTTTTCATCCCCGCCACATTGGGGGCAAACAGGCCGCCAAACCCCCCAAGGGTCCCGATGACGCCGGGAATATAGGTGGACTCCACCAGGGGCTTGATGCGGTTGACCGCCTCATAGCCGGCGGTGACATCCACCCCGGCGGCGGCGTATGCGTCGGATTTCGAAATGGCCATGGCCGTCTCCTTCCAGTTTTCCGCTGTCTTTTTATAGGCCTTGTTTGAAAACGAGTCAAGCAATTTTTTGCTTTCCCGCCCTGCCGGCAGGGAAACAATGACCGCTTTTCAATTGTGTTGACTATATAAGGTATAGACAGCGTTATTCTTTTCCAGTCCAGCAATAGGTGCAGATTTTACAGGGGGATAGGCCCACCGACTCCTCCAGACCCTGGAGGGATTGATAGCGGAAGGAGGTAAAGTGCATTTTTTTACAGATGCATGCCGTCATGGCGGCCCCCCGCTCGGTGGTATCGTCGGCGTACTCCTCCAGATGCTTTTGGCCCTCATCTCCCTCCAGCTCCTGAATGGTGCGCCGGGTAATGAGCTCCATCTCGGAGTTGCTGCGGGAGAAGTTCAGATATTTACAGCCGTACATAATAGGGGGACAGGCCGAGCGGATGTGGACCTCCCCTGCGCCACACTGGTACAAAAATTCCACCGTCTCCCGCAGCTGAGTCCCTCGGACCACACTATCATCCACAAAGAGCAGGCGCTTATCTTGAATCAGGTCGGGGACGGGGATCAGCTTCATCTTGGCCACATGGTTGCGCACACTCTGGTTTTGGGGCATGAAGCTCCTGGGCCAGGTGGGTGTATACTTGATAAAAGGCCGGGCAAAGGGGACGCCGCTCTCGTTGGCATATCCCACTGCGTGGGGGACCCCGGAATCTGGCACCCCCGCCACAAAGTCAAGGCCCTCGGTCAGTCCCCGGTCCATGTCCCCCCGTGCCATAATTTGTCCGTTGCGGTTGCGCATGACCTCCACATTGATCCCCTCATAGGAGGAGGTGGGGTAGCCGTAGTAGGTCCACAGGAACGCGCAGATCCGCATCTCCTGACCGGGGGGCGAGAGGGTCTCAAAACCCTCTGGCGTAATCCGAACGATCTCGGCGGGTCCCAGTTCATAGGCACTGATGTAGTCCAGCTTCTGGTAGGCGAAGGACTCAAAGGACACACAGTGCCCATTGGAGTCCTTGCCAATGAGGACGGGCAGGCGCCCCAGCCGATCCCTGGCGGCGATGATGCTGTCCGGCGTGAGAATCAGGAGCGTCAGGGACCCGTCGATGACCGACTGGGCGTACTGGATACCCTCAACAAAGCTCTCCTTCTGATTGATAAGAGCGGCCACCAATTCGGTATCGTTGACCTTACCTGAGCTCTGGGACATGAATTGAATTCCGCCCTGGGCGAAGTAGTGGTCAATCAAAGCGTTGGCATTGTTGATGATCCCAACAGTGGTAATGGCGTAGAGGCCCAAATGGGAGCGGACAATCAACGGCTGGGGGTCGCTGTCACTGATACAGCCAATGCCGCTGTGACCCCGAAACCCGGCCAGCTCATGTTCAAATTTGGTGCGGAAGGGGGTGTTCTCAATGTTGTGGATCTGGCGCTGAAAGCCCACCTCCCTATCATAGAGGGCCATGCCGCCCCGGCGGGTCCCCAGATGGGAGTGGTAGTCTACCCCGAAAAAGAGGTCGAGGACGCAGTCATGTTTGGAAATTACGCCGAAAAAACCGCCCATATGTTTTGATTCCTCCAGATGTTAGCACGCGGCCTGTCCCCGTCAGGGGAGCCTGAACCGCTTGTTTAAAGCCTTGTCCTCCCAGCCACGGGACAGCGGGAAAAGGTGCTGGCAAGACAGCGTTCTACAGGTTCTTAAAGAGTTTCCCCCATCAGACGCCGCATCACCTCTTCGTAGGCCTCCTCTGCACCGCCTAGATCCCGACGGAAGCGGTCCTTGTCCAGTTTTTCGTGGGTTTGCTCGTCCCACAGGCGGCAGGTATCCGGGGAGATCTCGTCCGCCAGGACCAGGGTGCCGTCGCTGATTTTACCGAACTCCAGCTTAAAGTCTACCAGGTCGATCCCGATACCCTTGAGGAAGATTTTGAGGAAGGTATTCACCCCAAAAGCGTATTTTTGAATGGTCTCCAGCTCCTCGCGGGTGGCGAGCTTGAGGGCCAATGCGTGGTAATCGTTGATGAGCGGGTCCCCCAGATCGTCATTTTTGTAGGAGAACTCAATGGTGGGCGCGTCAAAGACGATCCCCTCCTCAACGCCGTAGCGCTTGGCAAAAGAGCCGGCAGAGATGTTGCGGATGATAACCTCCAGCGGGACGATGTTCACCCGCTTGACAGCGGTCTCCCGGTCGTTGAGCTCCTGGATATAGTGGGTGGGGATCCCGGCCTGTTCCAGCCGGCGCATCAGGTTATTAGTCATACGGTTGTTGATCGCGCCCTTACCAGTGATGGTCCCCTTCTTCTGGCCGTTGAAGGCGGTGGCGTCGTCTTTATAGGAGACGATTACCACCTCCGGGTCCTGGGTGGCGTAGACCTTTTTGGCCTTCCCCTCATAGAGCTGGTTCTGTTTTTCATAAACCATTTGAACTCTCCTCCTAATTCGGTATCCTCATATTATAACGTCTCTTGCAGTGCTTGATCCTTAGCCGCCACCTGCTTGGCCATCTCCTCCTTGAAGACGGCCAGCTTGCCGGACAGAGTTTTATCGGAGCGCGCGAGAATCTGGGCGGCCAGAATGGCGGCGTTTTCCGCCCCGTCTACCGCCACACAGGCCACCGGGATCCCCTTGGGCATCTGAACCATGGACAGCAGGCTGTCCAGTCCCCCCATCATGGAGGTCTTGATGGGAACCCCGATGACGGGCAAAGTGGTGTAGGCGGCCAGTACACCAGCCAGATGGGCCGCCTTACCCGCTGCGGCAATAATCACGCCGAAGCCCTCCTCCTCTGCTTTGGAGGCAAAGGATTCCGCAGCCGCTGGGGTGCGGTGGGCTGAGATGATACGGACTTGATACGGAATTTCAAAGGCTTTGAGCCGCGCAAGGCAGGGGCGCATCGTATCTAAATCGCTGTCAGAGCCCATAATAACTGCGACCTTCTGCTTCATTTTATCCATTTAAAAACCTCCTTAGGCCATGTCTGAGCCTTATTCTTCTGCCCAGATAGCAGTCCCCTTCTGGCATGGAAGATTCTCCGTAAAAATTTTACAAAAAAGAATAAAAAATCAGGGCATCAGACAGATACCCTGACAGATTACACCCTTCCGCCGGGCGCACAAACATGGCCGGACGTGAAAGGCCGGAAGTGCGTATACTGCGCTTTGGACAACGTCATGATAAGTTCCCCCTTCGGCAAAATCCGGCTCCATGTAAAAACAGATAACTACAGCGTTGCCGTCCATTTCCGCGTATCATCATATCGGATTTGACCTGGTAATGCAAGAGTATGGCTCGAATTTTGTATGCTTACACAAGGAATCAGGGTGGACTTTTGGACGGATTGTCAGGTGTGCGCGGGGGAAACTGTCCCGTTCAAGAGAATCATTCATCATGATTCCCAAATGCTTCCGATTCACAGAGCCGACATCCGTTTTCTAGATAAGAGAAAGAAATGCTATTCTTGATGGAAAAAATCGCACCAGGGGGCCAGCACACACGCCTCGCACTGTGGACTGCGGGCCATACAGACTGCCCGGCCGTGGAGCACCAGGCGGTGGCAGAAGTCGTTGGAGGAGGCCGGAGGGAGCGCTTGACGCAGCTGCTGCTCCACCTTAGCCGGATCCTTGGAGCCGTCGGTCAGGCCTAGCCGTCCGGACAGGCGGATGCAGTGGGTATCCGCCACCACTACGCCGGGGACATGGTGGATATCCCCTAAAATCAGATTGGCCGTCTTGCGGCCCACGCCAGGCAGCTTGAGCAGTTCTTCCATAGTAGCGGGGACTTTACCGCCGTAGTCCGAGAGGAGCATCTGGGACGCGGCCACAATATCCCGCGCCTTGGCCCGGAAAAAGCCTGTGGAGTGGATGAACTGCTCTACCTCGGACACATCGGCGGCAGCCAGGGCCTCCAAGGTCGGAAAACGGGCAAACAGGGCGGGCGTAACCTTGTTGACCCGCTCGTCGGTACACTGGGCGGCCAGGCGGGTGGAGAATAGCAGCTCATAGTCCTCCCGGTACTCCAGAGAACAGAGGGCATTAGGATAAAGATCTTCCAGGGCCTGGACAATGGCTAGAACGGTTTCCGACTGTTTCATGCAGTACACCTCAAAAAGCCGCTGGAGGCGGCCGGAATAGACAGAAAATTTCTGTTTCGCCCCAATTATAACCGTCCCAAGCATAATGATCAAGAGGGCAGATTTTTGGTACGCTTCTCTTTTTGATAAATGTAAAATTTAAAACAAGCAGCAAGAAAATAGAACTAATAATTATAATAGAATGAATTTACACCCGTCAGTCTAATTTATAGAGATTTCGCATAAAGTCCCCCAGTCTTATATCAAGATATTTGATGGAAATATGGTTGTATTTTCCGGTTGGATTCGTTATAATCAAGGCAAGTTACCACAATACGATCACAGCAACCTGCAGCGTCTCTCCTCCAAAAGAGGGGGGAGAACGGTTGAAGCGCACTGCTAACCGTAAATAAACTAATTTTGGAAGGAAGAGAACGACCATGGTTAAGGAAATGATGGACTTTGTTGTCCAGTACGACCCTGAGGTAGGCAAGGCGATGGAGGCGGAGTACAACCGCCAGCGCCAGAATATTGAGCTGATTGCGTCGGAGAACTTTGTGAGCCCTGCGGTGATGGCCGCTGCCGGCTCAGTCCTGACCAACAAGTACGCCGAGGGCTACCCTGGCA
Organism: Oscillospiraceae bacterium; assembly: GCA_022792555.1. Taxonomy (GTDB): domain Bacteria; phylum Bacillota; class Clostridia; order Oscillospirales; family Oscillospiraceae; genus JAAWBF01. Next base: position 1,761 of record JAAWBF010000127.1, on the reverse strand, counting down.
AGCGCTACTATGGCGGCTGCCAGTGTGTAGACGTAGTGGAGAGCATCGCCCGCGACCGCGCCTGCAAGCTCTTTGGCGCAGACCACGCCAATGTACAGCCCCATTCGGGCGCTTCCGCCAACTACGCAGTCTATCAGGCACTGTGTACCGTGGGCGATGTGGTGCTGGGGATGGACCTGGCCAATGGCGGCCATCTGACCCACGGCAGCCCGGTGAATTACTCCGGTAAGAACTACAAGATGGTCTCCTATGGCCTGAACGCCGAGGGCTTCATCGACTACGACAACGTCCGGGCTATGGCCAAGGAGCACAAGCCCAAAATGATCATCGCCGGGGCCTCTGCTTACCCCCGGATTATCGACTTTAAGGCCTTCTCCGAGATCGCTAAGGAAGTGGGCGCCTACCTGTTTGTGGATATGGCCCACATCGCCGGCCTGGTGGCCGCCGGTCTCCACCCCTCCCCCATCCCCTACGCTGACGTCGTCACCTCCACCACCCATAAGACTCTGCGTGGTCCCCGCGGCGGCATCATCCTGTGCAAGGAGGAGCTCGCTAAGAAGATTGACAGCGCCGTCTTCCCCGGCAGCCAGGGCGGCCCCCTGGAGCACATCATCGCCGCCAAGGCGGTGGCCCTGGGTGAAGCTCTCAAGCCTGAGTTCAAAACCTATCAGGAGCAGATTGTCAAAAACGCCGCTGCTCTGGCCGCTTCCCTCTCCAAGGAGGGCTTTGACCTGGTCTCCGGCGGCACGGACAACCACCTGATGCTGGTAGACCTGCGCAAGGCGGGCGTCACCGGCAAGGAGCTGGAGCACCGCCTGGACGAGGTCAACATCACGGTCAACAAGAACGCCATTCCCAACGACCCGGAGAAGCCCTTTGTCACCAGCGGCATCCGGGTGGGCACTGCCGCCGCCACTACCCGCGGCCTGAAGGAGGACGACATGACCGTCATCGGCCAGCTCATCTGGCAGGCCGCCACTGACTTCGAGGCCAAGGCGGATAGCATCCGCGCCAGGGTAGCCGAGATCACTGGAAAATACCCCCTCTACGACTAAGAACCACAAAATTACCCTCGGTTCCTGTTATAAAACGGGAACCGGGGGTAATTGCTTTTTCCAAAGGGAAGCGTTTTATTTAAGACAGCAGCATCTTGTCGTCCGCCTCATTAGAGCCGCTGACCTTTTCAAACTGGCCCAGCAGGTCTTCTACGGTGAGCTTCTGCTTGGCCTCACCGGAGACGTCAATGGCCACCCGCCCCTCGTACATCATAATCAGGCGATTTCCGTGGGTGATGGCGTCTCGCATGTTGTGGGTGATCATCAGGGTGGTGAGCTTGTCCCGCTGGACAATACGCTCGGTGGTCTCCAGAACCTTGGCCGCTGTCTTGGGGTCCAGGGCTGCGGTATGCTCGTCCAGAAGGAGGAGTTTTGGTTTTTGCAGGGTAGCCATGAGGAGGGTGACGGCCTGGCGCTGGCCGCCGGAGAGAAGGCCAACCTTGGTGGTCATCCGATCCTCCAGGCCCAGATCCAGAATTTTTAATAGATCCCGATAGCGCTTGCGTTCACTGTTGGTGATGCCGATTCTCAGGCTCCGGTGCTGTCCCCGGCGGGCGGCCAGGGCTAGATTCTCTTCAATCTGCATGGAGGCGGCAGTCCCCATCATGGGATCCTGAAACACACGGCCAATAAACTTGGCCCTTTTATGTTCAGGCAGGTGGGTCACATCGGTACTGTCGATGGTAATGGTCCCCTCGTCCACTGG
>JAAWBF010000008.1 GCA_022792555.1 Oscillospiraceae bacterium | reverse complement strand
CCGGCCAGGGCGGCACCTATCTGGACAATGTCATCTCGCTCCTCCAGGCCAGCCGCGCCCAGGACATCAGCCATCAGGGCAAGCCGGTCGATAAAAATACCTGGCAGATGCCCGCCTATATGGTCAACGCCTACTATGACCCCCTGTCCAACAGCATCAACTTCCCAGCCGGGATTCTCCAGGCCCCCCTCTATGATGTGGACGCGCCCTCTGCCCAGAACCTGGGCGGGATCGGCTACGTCATTGCCCACGAGATCTCCCACGCCTTTGACAACAGCGGGTCCAAGTACGACAAGAACGGCAACGCCGCCGACTGGTGGACTGCGGAGGATTACGCCGCGTTCCAGAAACTCTGTGATAAGGTGGTCGCCCTCTATGACGGGGTGGAGGTCATCCCCGGCGTCACCTGCAACGGCGCGCTCACCATCACGGAGAACATCGCCGATCTGGGGGCCATGGCCTGCGTCCTACAGCTGGAGGGTCAGGCGGAGGAGCCCGACTATAAGACCGTCTTTGAGGGGCTCGCCTCCACCTGGTGCTTTACCACCAACCGGGACACCTATGCCTACCTGGCCCAGGTGGACTACCACGCCCCCTCCAAGCTGCGGGTCAACCGGGTCCTTCAGAACTTTGCGGAATTTTACGAGACCTATGACATCCAGCCGGAAGACGGCATGTATTTAGACCCCGCCGACCGGGTCCAGATCTGGTAAGCACATACGGCATAAACAAATTCCCCCGCCCATACGGGCGGGGGAATTTAGCGCTTATGGCAGTCTGTCGTATTCCCCCTTCCCGAAGGGGCGGGGGAGGTAGTCTATCCGTATTCCCCCTCCCCGAAGGGGAGGGGGAATACAATTCAAGAACCTGTATTCCGGCGCAGCAGCTCTAAAAATGCCGTCCCGGTAAGGGTCTCCTTTGTCTGGCAGGTAATGGTGTCTGTCACACAGATATCCACAGGGCAGGTATGTGTCCCAACTGTAAGCCGGCCCTCATACCGGCCGGGCGCAGGCCGGAGCTCCTGAACAGAGAGCCCCAGCGTCAGACCGCCGGGGACTGGCTCCGCGGTCACTTCCAAGGTATGCGGATGGCCCAAAAAGGCGGCGGCCCGCTCTAACTCCCCCTGGGCCACCAGAGAGCGGACATAGGTAGAGGAGACAGTAATGTGTTCCCGCTCTACTTTTGGAATGATATCACAGCCCAGGCCCAACTCCTGGCAGAGGCTGACCAGCCGCTCCGGACTGCCCTCCCCCTTATAGCCGAAGTGGAAATCGTGCCCTGCCACCAGATGGACCGCCTGATGCTCCCGGACCAAAAACTCGGTGACAAACTCCCGCCAAGGCATCCGCATCATCCGCTGGTCAAAGTGGACGATGATGACCTCTTGAATACCATAATACCGGCGCATCAGCTCTGCCCGGACGGCGGGTGTGGTGAGCAGTGGGGTAGGGCTGTTGCGGATGAGGCTCTCCGGGTGGGTGTCAAAGGTACACGCAGCGGGAACGGCTCCCAGTTGGCTGGCTACCTCTCCCACCTGGCGCAACAGTGCGCCGTGTCCAATGTGAACCCCATCAAAAAACCCCAGGGCAATCACTTTGCCCCGCTTATCTGTCTCCTTCAAATCCGATCCCCACTTCCTAAACCTCAAAAAAGCTCTTTACAGTCTCCATGCGCCCTTGGTGCACTTCCCCCAGCATCAAAAATCCGCCCTCTGGGCCGTAGACCCGATAGCGTTTTTCCTCTGCCTGACAGGGGTAGGCCATCCCGTTGTGGATCTTCCGCTCCTCCTGCCGGCTGGCCGTCAAGGCGGGATACTGCTGGAAGCAGGTGTCCACCGGCAGAAGAAAGGCGGCCCGGTCCTCCGCTTCCATCAGAGTCTCCATGGTAACCGCCTGCTCCAGGCCGAACCCCGCCGCATGGGTGCGCCGCAGGGCGCACATAGCCCCGCCGCAGCCCAGCGCCTGCCCAATATCGTGACAGAGGGTGCGCACATAGGTCCCCTTGGAGCAGCGCACCCGGAGGGTGAATACCGGCCCCCATTGGGACTGTCCCTCCCCTTCCAGCAGCTCCAGGGTATAGAAAGTGACAGGGCGTGGGGCGCGCTCCACCTCTTGCCCGGCCCGCGCCAGCTCATAGAGCTTTTTTCCGTTTTGTTTGATGGCTGAGTACATAGGCGGGCGCTGCATCTGTTCCCCTCGGAACTGGGGCAGCAGCGCCTCCAGTTCCTTTCGTCCCACAGAAACTGGCCGCGTCTCCAGAATGGTCCCGGTGGTATCCTGGGTATCCGTGATAACACCCAGTTGTAATCCGGCGATATACTCCTTTTCGCTGTCAACCGCAAAGGAGACCGCCCGGGTTGCCCGCCCCAAAAAGACGGGCAGAACGCCGGTGGCCATGGGGTCCAGCGTGCCACTGTGGCCCACCCGCCGTTCCCCAAACAGACGGCGGACCTTCGCCACCACGTCATGGCTGGTCCAGCCCTCCGGCTTGTCCACCACAAGAATTCCACTGGCCATTGCGGCATCCCCCCGTTTTCGTCTGATCCAATAGCAGGCTCTATAAATTGCTGGTACTGCTTTTCCCCCTCTGGGGAGAGGGAAACCCATTGACTGCTGTCTGTGGGCCAATGTGGGCCGATGAGGACATCGGCCCCTACGGACACAGTTTTGATCAAGGCCGCCTGATAGCGTTTTTATCCTAGGCGGGCGGCCTCGGTTCAGCTCTGGGCCTGTACCGTATGAATGGCCTCCAAAATGGTATTTTTCGCCGTTTCTATACTTCCGGTAATCATACAGCCGGATGCGGCGGCGTGTCCGCCGCCCCCCAGCAGGGCGCAGACCTTGTTGGCGTTGAGCCCTCCGCTGGTGCGCACCGAGAGCTTACAGCTTCCATCCCTCTGCTCCTTGATGGTCACGGCGGTCTCCACCCCCTCCACCTGTCCCACCAGGGAGGCCACATCCTCCAGGTCGGCGCTGGTGGCGGACAGCCGGTCCATCAGAGCCAGGGAGATAGCCGCCAAAGCGACTCTGCCTCCGTCATGAAGCTCCAGCTCTTGCAGCAGGCTGCACTCCAGCTGAATCCGTTTCCAGCTCTTGGTGCGGAAATGGCGCTTGTTGAGGGTGGCAGTGTCGATCCCGGTCTCCATCAGCAGGGCGGCTGCCCGGTGGGTGGCAGGGGTGGTATTGCTGTAGGCAAAGCACCCGGTATCAGTGGCGATGGCCACATAGAGGGGGGTTGCAATCTCAGGGGTCATCGGTCCCAGGGCCTGAGCCAGCTCCAAAATCAGCTCGCCGCAGGCCGCCCGGCCTGGCTCTACCCAGCTCTCCTTGGCAAAGCCCTCGTAAGACGGGTGATGGTCGATGGCCAGATCGATCCCCCGCTCCAGCCAGACCTGTCCCGCCGGGGTGAACAAACTGCGCCCCGCGATATCTACCGAGACTACAAAAGCCGGTTCCGTCTCTGCTGGGAGGAGCAGTCCCTCCAGGTAGGGGGCAAAAATGGGGGTGATATCCTCGTTCGGGAGCACCCACGCCTGCTTCCCCAGCTGCCGCAGGGCTAGACACAGCCCCGCGGCACAGCCGGTGGTGTCCCCATCAGGGCGCTTATGGGTGAGAATTAAAATACGATCTTGGGCGCGCAACAGGGCGGCCAGCTCTTTTCCGTCCATTCTAACCTCTCTCTTCTCCGCAAAGCGTGTTCGACCGCCCGTCTGGGCGGTCGAAGGCCTGGGCAGGTTGTTCTTGCCGTAGGGGCGGCCCCACCTGTTGGGTTATCGCCGCAGACACAGGCGGTCGAAGCTCACCCCAACAGGTAATTCATCAAGCCTGGTTTTCGTCATCCGGGCTTCCCAGCCCCTCCAGGATGCTGAGAATATGGGCTCCTTTGTCGATGGACTGATCCCGCTCAAAGATCAGTTCAGGGGTGTAACGCAGAGAGAGGGCACGGCCCAGCTCCCGCCGCAGGTAACCACCCGCCGATTTGAGCCCTCTGATCACCTGATCCCCCCCTGCCTGGTCCAAGATACTGACATAGATTTTAGCATAGCGCAGATCGGCGGTGGTCTCCACTGCGGTGATAGAGACGAGCCCCTGAACGCGTGGGTCCTTCACGGTGCGGATGAGGGCGGACAGCTCCCGCTGGATTTCCTCGTTGATACGGCCAATTCGATTTTTTGCCATTCAGTTCTCCTCTGTGTTCTCCGCTGTCCCATTCACGTGGGGAGGGGAAAACACCGGTTTCGTGTGTTATACTTCGATTTGCTCCATCACGAAGGCCTCGATCACATCGCCTACCTTGATGTCGCTGTATTTTTCAATGGAGATACCACACTCGTAGCCCTGGGCCACTTCCTTTACGTCATCCTTAAACCGGCGCAGAGAGCCGATAGCTCCCTCGTGGATGACAATGTTGTCCCGAAGCAGGCGGATTTGGGCGCTGCGCATGACCTTGCCGTCGGTGACATAGCAGCCCGCCACAATGCCGGCGCCGGTGATCTTGTAGACCTCCCGGACCTCCACGCGGCCCAGCTCCACCTCCTTGAATTTTGGGGCCAGCATACCCTTCATGGCGGCCTCGATCTCGTCGATGCAGTCATAAATCACCCGGTACATCCGCATATCGACCCCGCTGCGGGCAGCGCTGTCCTTGGCGTTGTTGTCCGGGCGGACGTTGAAGCCCACAATGATGGCGTTGGAAGTGCTGGCCAGCATGACATCGCTCTCGTTGATGGCGCCCACGGCGCAGTGGATCACCCGCACCCGGACCTCCTCGTTGGTGAGCTTCTCCAGACTGGCCTTGACGGCCTCGGCGGAGCCCTGGACATCCGCCTTGACGATGATGGCCAGCTCCTTCATCTCCCCCTGCTTAATCTGGGAGAACAGGTCCTCCAGGCTCACCTTTTGATTCATCGGACCGGCGGCAGCGGTCTTCTGCTCATGCTTGCGCTGTCCGGCCAGTTCACGGGCCATACGCTCATCGGCCACGGCGTGGAAGTCGTCGCCCGCGTCTGGGACCTCGCTCATGCCGATGATCTCCACCGGCACAGAGGGGCCGGCCTCGGTGAGCTTTTGCCCCTTGGCGTTGGTCATGGCGCGCACCCGGCCCACGGCGGTACCGGCGATGATCACATCTCCCTGATGCAGGGTGCCGTTCTGGACCAGCAGGGTGGCCACAGGGCCGCGGCCACGGTCCAGCCGGGCCTCGATCACCGCGCCATGGGCGGTGCGGTTGGGGTTGGCCTTGAGCTCCTTCATCTCGGCGGTGAGGACTACCATCTCCAGCAGGGTATCAATCCCCTGGCCAGTCTTGGCGGAGATAGGACAGATGATGGTCTCGCCGCCCCACTCCTCCGGAACCAGCTCGTACTCGGTGAGCTGCTGTTTGATCCGGTCCGGGTTGGCCTCCGGCTTATCCATCTTGTTGATGGCCACAATGATAGGAATTTTGGCCGCCTTAGCGTGGTTGATGGACTCCACCGTCTGGGGCATGATGCCGTCGTCGGCAGCCACCACCAGGATGGCTACATCGGTGATCATGGCGCCTCTGGCCCGCATAGCGGTAAAGGCCTCGTGGCCCGGCGTATCCAGGAAGGTGATAGGCTGGTCGTTGATCTTGACCTGATAGGCGCCGATGTGCTGGGTGATTCCGCCCGCCTCTCCGGAGGCCACATTGGAGTTGCGGATATAGTCCAGCAGGGAGGTCTTGCCGTGGTCGACGTGGCCCATGACCACCACAACAGGGGCCCGGGGCTTGAGATCCTCTTCCTTATCTACGGTGGTATCGATCAGCCGCTCCTCAATTGTAACGATGACCTCTTTCTCCACCTTACAGCCCAGGTCCTCAGCGATAATGGCGGCGGTATCAAAGTCGATCACATCGGACATGGAGGCCATAACGCCGTTTTTCATGAGCTGCTTGACCACCTCGGCCCCGGTCTTCTTCATCCGGGAGGCCAGCTCGCCCACCCCAATCTCGTCGGGAATGAGCACCTTGAGGGGATTCTTCTTGGCGATCTCGGCCTGGAGGCGGCGCATCTTCTCCTGCTCCTCCTGGCGGCGCTTGCTGCCCTGGTAGCCGCCCCCCCGGCGCTGGTTGTTGCGGCCCTGGAACTTCTGCTTCCCAGCCTGCATCTGGGTGGTCTTCCCGGCGGCCAAGGTCTCCAGCCGCTCGTCGTACTTGGCCAGATTCACGTCTCCGCCCTTGCGGGTGTCCACCACCTTTTTGGCGGGGATCCGGCTGGCGGGCCGGGCGGGCTGCTGGGCAGGCTGACTGCTCTGGTTGGCTTGACCCGCTTGATTGTTTGGATGGTTCTGGGCCGGCTGGCTGGCTTGACCGCCCTGTCCGCCGCTCTTCTGCTTGGGGGGCTGGCTGGGCTGGGCGGCAGCCGGACGCTGGCCCTTCTGCCCCTGGCCGCGGTTTTGCTGCTGGCCCTGTACCTGATTCTGGGCCGGCTTCTGCTGGGGCTTCTGGGGCGCAGGCTTGGGCTCGTGGTAGACGTCGGCGAAAATGCTCTCCATGTTCTCCACAGGGTATTTTTGGGTAAGGTAATCGAAGATGAGGGAGAGCTCGCTGTCCTCCAGCACCTGCATATGATTCTTGGGTGCGGTTGCGTACTGGGTCAGAATGTCAGCGATCTCCTTGGAATTTTTCCCAAAGTCTTTGGCCACCTCATGGACACGATATTTATTGATCAAATGAGCCACCTCCACTGTGGGGCTTGGGCCAATCAGAAAACACGGCGTGACAGCTCCAAAAGCGCTGGAGCACACAGATCGCTGTGCTTTCTGATTGGAACAAGCCCATTGTTTCCTTCTCTCAAACGGTTTTCTTTCATGTCTTCTCGTACCGGCGGGCGCCAGGTCCGGCGCGGTTTCTGGCCTTTTTCTGCCGGCGCTGGGCACGGGCGGCAGCCTGATCCAGAGTCTCAGCCATGGGACCGTACTGCTCTGGATCGCTCTGGGCCAGGCTCCTGGCTATCGCAGCGGCCAGGCCCGCGTCCGTAACCGCCAGCATGGCGCACAGCTGACAGCCCACAGCCCTGCCGGTCTGGGCCTTATCAAAGGGGAGAACTGCCAAGGGACAGCCTCCGATCTGGGCAAAGTGCCCAGCCCGCCGGACGCTGTTGTCCGATGCATCGGCGGCCAGCCCGATCAGCTTGGCCTTACGGCTCTGGACGGCGGCGCCGACTGGGGCCTCTCCCACCTCTACCTTCCCCGCCTTCCGGGCGATGCCCAGCAGGTGGAGCATATGGTTCACAAGTCCTCCCCCCTTTGTATCTGGTCCTCCAGAGCCTCATAGACCTCAGGAGGCAGGGGGGCGGAAAAGGCTCGCTCCAGCGCTTTGGCCTTCCGCGCCCGCTTGAGACACTCCGGACTGGGGCACACATAGGCCCCCCGGCCCGGCTTCTTGCCCTTAAAGTCCAGGGAGACCTCTCCCTCTGGTGAGCGGACCACCCGAATCAACTCCCGTTTTGGCTTCATTTCCCGGCAGCCCACACACTGACGCATGGGTATTTTTTTCGGCACCGCAGTCACCCCCCTTTCGACACTCGTTCCGTTATTCCTGTGCCTCCGCAGCCTCTTCCACTTCTTCCGGCACAGCTCCGGCCACGGCGGGCTCTTCCGCTACAGCGATATCGTCCTCTTCCAGCACCTCGTCCTCCTCCTCCAAAAGGAGCAGATCGCTCTCCTCCTCCGCTGGAGATGTCAAACGCTCACTGGGGGCAGAGGCGGGCTTGATGTCAATTTTATAGCCGGTGAGCTTGGCGGCCAGGCGGGCGTTCTGCCCCTCCTTGCCAATGGCCAGGGAGAGCTGGTCATCAGGGACCACCACCCGGCAGCTCTTGCCCTCGTCCAGGGTCTCTACGCTCAGGACGCTGGCGGGAGATAGGGCTGCGGCGATGTAGTCGGCGGGGTCTTCGGAGAATTTGATGATGTCCACCTTTTCCCCCTTGAGCTCCTCTACAATATTGTTTACCCGCTGACCCCTGGGACCTACACAGGCGCCGATGGCGTCTACATTGGGATCCGCCGACCAGACGGCCAGCTTGGTTCGGCTGCCCGCCTCCCGTGCGATGGACTTGACCTCCACCGTGCCGTCGTAGATCTCCGGCACCTCCAGCTCAAACAGCCGCTTGACTAGACCGGGATGGGTGCGGGAGATGAGAACCTGGGGACCCTTGGTGGAGCGGCGGACCTCCACCACATAGACCTTGAGCCGGTCGCCCTCCCGGTAGGACTCCCCCCGGACCTGCTCACCTGGGGCCAAAAAGGCCTCGGTACTCTCCCCGCCGGAGCCGATCCGCAGACTTACCGCTCCGGAACGGGGGTCAATCCGGGTGACAAGCCCGGTTAAAATCTCATGCTCCTTGGAGTTAAACTCATCGTAGATCATCCCCCGCTCGGCCTCCCGCATCCCCTGGATAATTACCTGGCGGGCAGTCTGGGCGGCAATACGGCCAAAGTTTCGGGGCTTGATCTCAATGCGCAGTATATCCCCCAGCTGTGCGTGTGGGAGCTTTTCCCGCGCCTCCTCCAGGCTCATCTCGGTACAGGGGTTGTCAACCGTCTCCACCACGTCCTTTTTAATGAACATGCGGACCTCGCCCTTTTCCTCGTTGGCCTCCACAATGACATTGTCTCCCGCGCCCTCATGATCCCGCTTATAGGCCGAGACCAGCGCTTGGGTGATCTTCTCTACCATATAGGATTTGGGAATTCCCTTCTCCTGCTCAATCATCGCAATGGCGGCAAAAAATTCTGCTCCGTCCAGCTCGTTTGACTTCTGCGCCTTGCTGTTTTTCCTCGGCATAGCTACCGTCCCCTCGTTCTCAATACTGGTTTTGCAGGCGGGTTGACCGCCCGCAGCCATCAAAATCGTACATACAGCCGTACCTGGGCGATCTCCTTCTTGGCAAACACCACACGCCCTGCGGAGGTCTCCACGCTGACATCCCCGCCGTCATAGCTGGCGAGCACCCCAACATGGTCCTTGCGTCCCTCAATGGGCCGGTAGAGACGGACCTCTATCTCTCTGCCCATCATCTGCGCGAAATGCTCCGGCTTGCGCAGCACCCGGTCGGCTCCAGCCGACGAGACTTCAAAGGTATAGCTCCCCTCAATGGGGTCGACCTCGTCCAGCAGGTCACTGACCGCCCGGCTGACCGACTCGCAGTCATCGATGGACACACCGCCTTCTTTGTCAATATACAGCCGGAGATACCAGGTCCCCGCCTCCTTTACATACTCCACATCCCAAAGGGTACAGTCCTTCTGCGCGACTACCGGTGCGGCCAGCTGGGCTGCTACCTCTGTTACCTTTGCCATTGTATTCCCTCCGGCCGGGCAAGGACTCCATACTCCACAGCTACGGGGATGGGGTTCTTCCGGTTTCTCAAGCGTTTTTTTCAATAAGAAAGAGCGGGGCGTACCCCACTCTCAAGTCAGCTTCCTTTTCTAATCTTGAAGTATCATACCACAAAACTGCTTCACTGGCAAGAGGTAGGTGTCATTTTTTGTTACAAAAACCGTACAAAATCCACCGAAACACTCGGAGGAATCTGGATGGAACCTTTCCTGCCCACCATCGTCAAATAAACGTAATATATTTTCCCGCCCTACACACCGCTTGAAGAAGAGTCTTTCTGTTCAGCACGGCGGGTTGGTGCCCCCACTGACCTGTTCCCTTGCAGTATGAAGCAGACATGCCTTTGCCCCACTTTTTCGTTGACAGAATTCTGATGTCTGGTACAATAGCAGGGATAGAACAGCCGGCAAAACAACAACAGTAGATCAGACTGTCGAAAAAGTGCAAGCACTTTTTCAACACGCTAAAACAGTAGATAGGGGGCATTTGATGGACGAGACAAAATTAGCCGCTGCGGTGGTGGCTGAGGTACAAAAGGCCGTGGTGGGCAAGGACGACCTGCTTGCCAAAGTACTGCTGGCCATCCTGGCTCGCGGCCACATTTTATTGGAGGATATCCCTGGGGTGGGCAAGACCACCATGGCCCTGGCCTTTTCCAAGGCCCTGGCCCTAGAATACCGCCGGGTTCAGTTTACCCCAGATGTGATGCCCTCAGACGTCACCGGGTTTTCCATCTTCAACCGGGAGACCGGAACCATGGAGTATCAGCCGGGGGCGGTACTGTGCAACCTCTTCCTGGCCGACGAGCTCAACCGGGCCACAAGCCGCACCCAGTCCGCCCTGCTGGAGGCTATGGAGGAGGGCCAGGTGACGGTGGACGGGATCGCCCATCCGGTTCCCCAGCCCTTTCTGGTCATCGCCACCCAAAATCCAGCGGGGGCCTCCGGGACCCAGCTGCTCCCTGACTCCCAGCTGGACCGGTTCATGATCCGCCTGTCCATCGGCTACCCCAAGCCGGAGCACGAGCTGGAGCTGCTGCGCCGCAAGCAGCAGGGCAATCCACTGGACCAAGTGTGCCAGGTGATGGATCACCAGGCCCTGGAGGCGCTGAGAAACCAGGTAGAGCAGGTCTATCTGGGGGATCCGGTAGCCGAGTACATCATCCGTCTGGTGGGGGCCACGCGGGATCACCCTCTGATTCTCCAGGGGGCCAGTCCCCGTGCCACCCTGGCGGTGGCGGCCATGGGCCGGGCGATGGCATTTGTGATGGGCCGGGACTATGTGATCCCAGAGGACGTCCGCCGGGTCTTTCGGGACACTGTCTCCCACCGGCTGATTTTCATGCCGCAGGCCGAGGCGATTCCGGATGCCCATCCTCTCAAAGAGATTTTACGGGCCACTCCAGCCCCCCAGATTCAGTGAGGCCCCTATGCTGCGCCGCCGAATTGCCTACGGGATGGCCCTGATCGCCGCCCTCTTCTTTCAGATCTGCTTTACGGATTACCTCTCTCATTTTGTCCTGATCCTGGTGTTGATCTTCCCCCTCTTCTCCCTGCTGCTCAGTCTGCCCGGCCTGCTGGGCTGCCGGATCTCTCTGTCCCCGGAGACCGCCGGAACCCCCCGCGGGACCCCCTGCCGGTGGGTGGTGACGGTGGAAAATCCCACCCGTCTCCCCCTGGCCCGGCTGACCTACCGACTCAGAGAGGAGAACAGGCTCACCGGCGGACATGCCGTCCTGCGCCGCACACTGACCGGTGCCTCCCAAGGCCACAGGTCCACGGAGCACGCCGCCGTGGAGCACTGCGGGCTGCTCTACTGCACCCTTCAGCAGCCCAAGATCTGCGATCTGCTGGGGCTCTTTACCCGGCGCCTACCCGTCCCGCCCCCTGCCCAGATGCTGGTCCTCCCCATCCCAGCGGACGTCCCGCCTCCGCCCCCTGTCAACGGCGGTGTTCGGGATGGAACCGGTCTACGGCCCCGCCCTGGCGGCGGGCCGGGAGAGGACTATGACCTGCGGACCTACCGGCCGGGGGACCCCATCCGTGCAGTCCACTGGAAGCTCTCCTCCAAACGGGACGAGCTCATTGTCCGGGAGACCCTGGAGCCTCCCTCTGTTTCTCTGGTGCTCACATTGGATCTCTTTGGAACCCCGGAGGATCTGGACCGCACCTTGGACCGGCTGTATGCTGTCTCTCACCAGCTCATCCAGCAGGGGAGGTCTCATTTTGTCCAATGGGCCCGTCCAGACGGTCAGATTGCCACCCATCCAGTGGACAGTGAGCGGACCCTGCTGGCCTGTCTGACCGAGCTGTGCGCCTCGCCCGCCCCCTTAGAAGGCAAGTCTATGCTGGATCTCCCACCTCAGCCGGTAGACGAAGCGGGATCGGTCCGCCGTGTTCACCTCTCCGAAGAATCAGACCGCTCGGAAGGAGGGGCGCATCCATGAAAAAATCCCGCCCGCCCCTGCGGCGAACCCCTGCAATCCTCCTGGCTGACGGGCTGGTCCTGCTGGTCCTGCTGTGCGGCGCCCTGTTCTCCTTTATCTCGGCATTTCAGATTGAGGCCCATACCTACCCCCTGCTGGCCGCCTGCCTGATCACAGCCCTGGTCTTTTTGACCGTCTTCTCCCTGCCCAGGGGCAGGCACTGTCTGGCAGCGCTGGGGGTGCTGCTCCCCCTGTGCGGCCTGGCCGTGTGGCGGCTGTGGCCCTATCTCAGCTTGGGAGAGGTGTCCGTCCGCTGTACCCTGGTCAACCGGTTCGCCCAGGATTTCTCCTTCTTGGAGACCATCTATCCCCTTGCCGTGCGCTCCCGCCAGGAGTGGCTCCAGGCTGTCACCCTCTATCTGGGCGCGTTGGCCGCCGCCCTGGCCTTCCTGCTTGGGTGGGCCGTCTGCCGGGTGCGCTCTGTCTGGCTGGCCTTCTGGCTCACCTTTCCCATCTTGATTCCCGCCCTGTGTCTGACCATCACCCCCGCCTGGTTCCCCCTCATACTGTTAATCGCCGGGTGGTGTACCCTCCTGCTCCCCTCCCTGGCCGCCCGGCAGGACCGGACAGGGGGCGCAAAGCTGGCCCTGATTACCCTTCCCGCCACCGGACTGCTCCTCTTAATTCTAACGGCGGCCCTCCCCCAGGCTCAGTATCAGCAGCCCCGCTGGGCCGTGGACGCGCTGGACCGTCTGCTCCTCTGGAGCGGCGATCTGGGCGCCTGGTTTTCCGGCGCCGGCGGCTTTGCCGGACCCAAGCTCCTGGACTTTACTGCCGCGGGAGGATCCCAATCGGTGGATCTGTCCAACGCGGGTCCCCTCCACTTCAACGGGCGGACCATGCTCCGGGTTCAGAGCGAGGTGCGGGGAAAACTCTATCTGCGGGGCCACGCCGCCGGGACCTACACCGGCTCTGGCTGGGAGCCCCTGGCCGAGGACGCCTATCTCCCGTTGTTTCAAGCGGAAGGCGACGACCCCCTTTTAGGGTATCAGCCCTTGAATTTTCCCTCCCTCACCAACCCCGGCTCCCCCTACCACCCGATCACCGTTGAAGTGGTAAACGCCCCCGGAGGCTGTGTCTACACCCCCTATCAGCTTGTCACCACCCCCGAACAGGTCCGGGGGGCGCAATTCGTCTATGACAGCTACCTGGCGCGGGACCGGAGTATTCAGACCCACACCGTTTACTACAAGCCGGACGGGCTGCTGGACGGCACGTTTACCCCTCTGACCGGTCAGGCCGCCCAGGCTGAACAGATATACCGGAATTTCGCCCGTCAGAACTACTCCAGCATCTCTGAGGCGGATCGGGAGACGATTTTAGGCTGGCTGTACCGCATCACCCATGAAAATCCCGCTCTATTCGCGGTCGAACCGGAGGACAGCAATCTCCCCCAGCCCGTCCGAGATTTGGTTTTTCTTGTTCAGTTTTTTCAGGCATGTCTGTCCAGCACCACCACCTACAGCCAGGACACCCCCCGTACCCCAGAGGAGGCGGACTTTTTGGACTACTTCCTCAATGAGAGCAAGCAGGGTTACTGCATGCACTATGCCACCTTCTCCACCCTCCTCTTTCGGATGTTCGGCTACCCCGCCCGGTATGTCAGCGGCTATATGACCGACATTCCTACCTCTGGACGGGTGGATGTCCTGGACTCCGCCGCCCACGCCTGGACCGAGGTCTATCTGGACGGCTACGGCTGGTATCCTGTGGATCTGACCCCAATCGCAGGGGAGAGCGGCAATCCCTCCCCCACGCCGGAGGCCACCCCTGCCCCCTCTGCTCAAGTGGCCCCCACCTCCACACCGGGAACCTCTGCTCCGCCCACCCCCTCTCCCACCCCCCAGGCCGGCGGACTGGGTCAGGTAGATCCCAGCCGCCTGCTGTGGCTCATTCCGCTGGCTCTTCTGGCCTGTATTGCTGGGCTCCCCCTGCGCCGTGCTCTGGCCCGTAGGCGCAGGATCAGACAATTTTCCAACACCGACCCCAATCGGGCCGCCATCGCCGCCTACCAGTATCTCCAGGCCCTCCTGCCCTGGGGCGGCGTCTGTCCCGACCATCTCCAGGAGCTCGCCCAAAAAGCCGCCTTCAGCCAGCATACCCTCACCCCGGAGGAGCTGGACGCCATCCTCTCTTGGGTTCACACCCAGGCTGCGGAGATCGACGCCAAGCTCCCCCCGCCGCGCCGGCTCCTCTTCCGCTATGGCTATGGATTATACTAAGAGCCTGTTCAGCATCTCCCTGTGCACGTCTTGACGGTGAATTTTCCGCCCTGACGGCGTTAAAAAACCTTGAAATACACAAAGTATTTCTGTGATTTTTTGCCTTGGAAGGCAAAAAATCTTCCGATAATCCGCACACATTGAGATACTGAACAGGCTCTAACGTCTGTTTTCCCTCTCCTCAGAGTGGGGAAAACAATTAACTGCCACAGGCAAAAACAGCGAAGCTGGGCTCTTTCATCGGGAGTCCAGCTTCGCTGTTTGTATTTGATGTTTGGAGGGTCATTATGTCAGAAAAAATTTACGGGTATATCCGCGTATCCAGCACCGATCAGAATGAGGACAGACAGCGGCAGGCCATGCTGGCCCACGCCGTACCGGAGGATCATCTCTTTATGGACAAGCAGTCCGGCAGGGATTTCAACCGCCCCCAGTATAAGCGTCTGGTCCGGCAGCTCAAGCCGGGCAGCCTGCTCTATATTGTGAGCATTGACCGCCTGGGCCGCAATTACGAAGAGATCCAGGAGCAGTGGCGTATCCTAACCAAGGAGATCGGTGTAGATTTATGTGTTCTGGACATGCCCATGCTGGATACCCGCCGCGGAAAGGACCTTATGGGGACCTTTATCGCGGATTTGGTCCTTCAAATACTCTCTTTCGTGGCCGAGAACGAGCGGGAGAACATCAAAAAACGTCAAGAGCAGGGGATTGCTGCCGCAAAGGCTCGCGGGGTGCGGTTCGGCCGTCCAGTATTGGCCCAGCCGGAGAACTTCAGCCGTATTGTAACGGCCTGGGAGCACAAGCAGCTCTCCTTCTCTCAGGCCCTGCGGGAGAGCGGTATGAGCGAGGCCACCTTTTACCGCCGTGTTCGAGAACTGCGCCAGTTAAAAAAGGCGCTGTCCGGCAGGGAGCCGTAAAGGCGGCCCGGCATGTCTCAAGGGAACGGGCCGATGTCCACATTTTATAGTAATCCTCAACATTGCTGACACGATTTCCCCCGCCTCCGGCGGGGGAAATCCGCAAAAAAAATCTTCACGGCGGGCACTTCCCTGCAAAGCAAAACGTTGTATCCTGCCCAAAGCTGTGGTATAATGGCCGCAGTGCGGCCAATTTATACGCCATTCGCTTCGTCTGGCTGCGATGCCGTGAACTGAGAATAAGGAGGTATCCGCGATGAATCCTGTGGAGCTGCAATTTCGGACCGCCACATTAGGCGGGTTTCACAAGCAGGATGTCCTGGATTACATAGAGCTGATGACCAGGGAGCAGGCCGGACGGTTGGAGACCGCCGAGCGGGAGCGGGACGAGGCAATCCGGGAGCGGATGGCCTTGGAGGAGCAGACCACCGCTGACCAGGAGGCCAAGGCGGGTCTGGAACAACAGCTGGCAGATCGGGACAAGTGTCTCTCCGAAGCCGAGGCGGCCCTAATGAAGGCCCAGGCCGCACTGGCTCAGGAGCAGACCCGCCGGGAAGGGTTGGAGATGCAGGTGCTGGAGCTGGAGGAACGCCTGGCCAAGGTGGAGCCGGCAGCGGAAGCCTACGAGAGCGTCAAGGACCGCACAGCTGGAATCGAGTTGGAGGCCCATCACCGGGCCAAGCTGGTGGAGCTGGCCGCCCAGGAGAAAATCCAAGGCATGAAAAACGAGCTGCAGCAGTGGATTCAGACCTCCAAGGCGGAATACAGCCATCTGCGGGCCGAGATAGACGCCACCATCACCCGTACTGCTGGAGAACTGGAGCTGATTCAGGGCAACCTCCAGGGCCTGTCCGGTGTCTTTGTCGATCAGGATTTGGCGCTGGAGATCCTGGTGGAGCAGTTTCAGCAGACCCTGAGCCAGGGCAGCAGTTCAAAGGCCGTTGCAGATAAGGACAGCGCATCTGCCCATTCCAAGAAAGATGCCAAAGCCTCTGGGACCAGGAGCTAGGCCATGGAGTACCATCTTTTGGCACAGGAGCTGCGCCCGGCCATACCAACCCTTCAGGTGGGAGATCGCGTGCTTCTCAGCGGGACCATCTACACCGCCAGGGACGCCGCCCATAAGCGCTTTTTTTCTCTGCTGGATCAGGGAGAACCCCTCCCCTTTCCCCTGCGGGACGCAGTGATCTACTACGCCGGACCTACACCAGGCCAACAGGGCATGGCGGTAGGCGCCTGCGGACCCACAACCTCCAGCCGGATGGACCCCTTCACCCCCCGCCTGCTGGACCTGGGCATGGCTGCCATGATCGGCAAGGGGGTGCGCGGGCCAGAGGTGATAGAGGCCATGGTTCGCAATGGGGCCTGTTACTTTGCAGCTGTAGGCGGCGCAGGTGCACTGATCGCCCGCTGTATCCAGAGCGCCCAGGTAATCGCCTTTGAAGACCTAGGCTGTGAATCGGTCAAGCAGATGGAGGTGCAAAACCTGCCGCTGACGGTGGCCATTGACGCCGCCGGCGCCAGTCTCTACGAGCTGGGCCCTGCCCAATACCGGCAAATATAAGCGCTTCCCATCCCTGGCGCGGCCACCTTTCGGCGGCCGCTTTTTTGTCTGCTCAAGCGAGGATGGACACATGGGTTCTTCCGTGAAAAAGGAAAAGGAGTATGTTATGCAGCGATCCAACTGGAAGCGTATGTTTTTCTTGATCTATACAGGACAGGCGTTCTCTCTTTTGGGATCTGCAGCCGTTCAATTCGCCATCATCTGGTGGCTGACCGTCCAGACAGAGTCTGCTATCACCCTTACAGCGGCAACCATCGCCTCCTTTCTGCCCAATCTGCTGCTGGGCCCCTTTGCAGGCGTCTGGATCGACCGGTATCCCCGCCGAACGGTTATGATGGCTGCCGATGCTCTGGTGGCTCTCTCCAGCGCTGCACTGGGGGCCGCCTTTCTTCAGCCCGGATGGCCGCCGATCTGGTTTGTCTTTTTGATGCTCTTTGTCCGGGGGGTGGGGAATACCTTTCACGCCCCGGCTATGCAGGCCGCCATTCCCATGCTGGTCCCCCCGGAGCTACTGGCAAAGGCCGGAGGCTGGGGAAACCTGATTGTCTCGATCTCAACCCTCCTTGGCCCCGCCCTGGGCGCACTGCTCATGGCCCGCCTGCCCCTTGCGCCAATTATGCTGGTGGATATCGCAGGGGCCGCCTTTGCCATTGTGTGCCTACTGATGGTGACTATCCCGGAGATCCCGCCTCAGAGAGAAAAACAGCACCTGTGGGCGGATCTCCAGCAGGGGATTCGCGCCATGGGGGATAACAAACCCCTGATGGCCGCTTTCTTTCCCATCCTCGCCGCAAGCGTCCTCTATATGCCGTTAGGCGCACTCTTCCCGCTGCTGGTGCGGGTCCACTACCAGGGGGGCGCGTGGCACAATGCAGTGGTGGAGTGCGTCTTTTCCGGCGGGCTCCTTCTCTCCTCCCTGGCGATGGGGCTGTGGGGAAGCATGAAGCGGCGCTTCCTGATGATCGCCTCTGCCATTGGCGCATTGGGTCTGGCGGCCTTCGCGGGGGGAATTTTGCCGCCAGAGGGCTTTTGGGGGTTTGCCGTCTGCTGTCTGGTGATGGGCGCCTCTGGCACCTTCTTCAATGTGCCCCTCGTCGCCCATATCCAGGAGACAGTCGCCCCAAAACAGATGGGAAAGGTCCTCTCTCTACTCACAACGGCGATGACCCTAGCAACCCCAATCGGGCTGGTGCTGGCTGGTCCAATCAGTGAAGCGGCCGGCGTGCGCCGGTGGTTTGCCGGCTCCGGCCTGCTGATGGCGGCAGCGGGCCTCCTGTGCTTTCTCACCACCCGCCGCTATGACAAGGGATAAAAAACCGCTCAGTCCCCGCCTATAGGGCGGTGACTGAGCGGTTTTGCTGTTATAAAACGATATGCTTTATTGAATACCGGGGATCTGGGGCAGACCCTTGAGCCCCTCAGCCAGCTCCTCATCGGTTGGGATCTGGTTGGACATAGTGCCGTCCAGGAAAGCGTTGTAGGCGGTCATATCAAAGTAGCCGGTTCCAGTCAGACCAAAGAGGATGGTCTTTGCCTCGCCGGTCTCCTTGCACTGGAGGGCCATGTCGATGGCGCCGCGGATGGCGTGGGCGGACTCAGGGGCGGGGAGGATAGTCTCCTGCTTGGCAAAGAGGGTGGCCGCCTCAAAGACGGAGGTCTGATTGACCGAGATTGCGGTCATATAGCCGTCGTGATAGAGCTTGGAGAGGATGGGGGCCATCCCGTGGTAACGCAGGCCGCCGGCATGGCTGGCCGAGGGGATAAAGCCGCTGCCCAGGGTGTACATCCGGGCCAGAGGGGTAATTTTGCCGGTATCACAGAAGTCATAGGCATATTTGCCCCGGGTGAAGGAGGGGCAGGAGGCGGGCTCCACGGCAATGATCTCCGGGTTGGCCTTACCGGTGAGCTTATCCTGCATAAAGGGCGCGATGAGGCCCCCCAGATTGGAGCCGCCGCCGGCACAGCCGATGACCACGTCGGGATACTCGCCGATCTCCTCCATGGCGATCTTACTCTCCAGGCCCACAATGCTCTGATGGAGCAGAACCTGATTGAGCACCGAGCCCAGTACATAGCGGTAACCGGGGGTGGAGACCGCCTTTTCCACCGCCTCGGAGATGGCACAGCCCAGGCTTCCGGTGGTATCGGGGTGCTCGGCCAGAATGGCCCGGCCGGCGTTGGTGGTGTCACTGGGGCTGGGGATGATGTCCGCGTCAAAGGTCTGGATCACCGACTTGCGGAAGGGCTTTTGCTCATAGGAGCACTTGACCATATATACGGTCAGAGGCAGTCCAAAGAAGGAGCACGCCTCGGCCAGCGCGGTCCCCCACTGGCCAGCGCCGGTCTCGGTGGTCAGGCCTTTGAGTCCCTGGGCCTTGGCGTAATAGGCCTGGGCCGCCGCCGAGTTGAGTTTGTGGCTGCCCGATGTGTTGTTCCCCTCAAACTTGTAATAGATTCTGGCCGGGGTCCCCAGGTATTTCTCCAGGGCGTAGGCCCGGATCAGGGGAGAGGGGCGGAACATCCGGTAGAAGTCCAGCACGGGCTCCGGGATGTCAATCCAACGGGTCTCGTTATCCAGCTCCTGTCGGGCCAGTTCCTCGCAAAAGACAGGGGTGAGCTCCTCTAGGGTGACGGGTTTACCGGTGCCGGGATTGAGGAGGGGATCGGGCTTCTCCTTCATATCGGCCCGGAGGTTATACCATTGCCGCGGGATCTGGTCCTCACGCAGATAAATACGGTGTGGAATCGTGTTCATAAAAACGCTCCTTTCATCACGGCGTCAAATGCTCCCCTGCCCGCTCTGCGGGCCGAAAAGCAGACGCATAGACGGATATCTGCCGGATATATCCGTGGAGAGAGTACAAAAAAAGCTCTCATCACGGCGGATACATCTGGTATCTCGCCGGGACAAAAGCTCATCACTTCTGCGGTGCCACCCGGTTTGACGCTTGCGCGCCCCCTCTGCCGTATGCTATCACATACGCTCCCCTGGTAACGGACAGGAATCCCCGTCGGGCTCTACTGGCTGAGATGGAACATCCGCGTTCGGCCCGCCCTCCTGAGTCCATTCAGCCCGGTCTCCCCTACCGCAATCCCAGCGCCTGCGGCTCTCTGAAAAGGGTGTATGCCGTGCCTACTCTGCTCAATCATCGGTTTTCTTGGGTGATAGTATACCAGCAACACCGCTGCAATACAATTGACAATTTTCACAAAATATTGACCGGGCTGTCCCGCCCAAAACAGAGGAGTGTCCCAATCTCAGAGCTTTTATTTGTGTTTCCCCCGCTGGAGGCGGGGGAAACACGCAAATAAACCTGCCCGGCGGATACCTCCCGAAACCACTATCGAAGGACGCGCTCCAAGCGGGAGCCGAGACGGGACAGGAGTTCGTTGGTGATGGTATCGGCGGCTGCGGCGACCTGTTCGGCGGTGATGGTCTGATCGCCGTCCTGGCCGATGAGGGTGACCATATCGCCCGGACGGACGCCGGGGATCTCCGTGACATCCACCAGCATCTGATCCATACAGATGAGCCCTGCTATGGGGGCGGCCTGGCCCCGAATCAACACCCTGCCTGCGCCGCAGGACAGACTGCGGGGATAACCGTCTGCGTATCCGATGGTGACAAGGGCTACCTTGGCCGGATGATCCGGGGCGAAGAGGCCGTCATAACCCGCCCGTTCCCCCGCCTCCAGCCGGTGAACCTGGGCCACCCTGGCCCGGAGAGAGAGGACGGGACGCAGTGCCGGGGAGAGGCGGGGGTGATCCCCCTCCCTGCTGAGGACACCGTATAAGGCAATCCCAATCCGGACATAGGCACTGCTGGGTGCAGGCGCGTAGTTGAGCAGGCCGTAGCTGCTCAAGGTATGGCAGGGCAGGGGGTATCCGGCTTGTGTGAGGGCGTCAGCGGCCTGTCGGAAGCGACGTATCTGCCGGCGGGTCCTGGCCATACTTTCCGGTGTAAGGCTCTCGGCATCCGCCAGGTGTGTGAAGATCCCGCACACCGTCAAATGGCGGCAGGCGCAGACCTGGAGCAGGGTCTGGGGTGCATCCCAAGGCAGGCCAAGACGGTGCATGCCGGTGTCGAGTTTCAGGTGGACCTTAATCCGCCGCCCCTGGGCCTCCAGCTGCCTGGCGTGGGAGAGGTTGATCACCGCCTGGGTGAGCCGGTAATGGGCCAAGCGCCTGGCCTGCTGGGGCGGTGTGTAGCCCAGCACTAAAATCTCTCCCCGTATCCCCAGCCGCCGCAGGGCCGCGCCCTCCTCCACAGTGGCCACCGCGAAGGCGGACACCCCCTCCTGGCGGCAGACTTTTGCAACCTGGGCCAGTCCGTGGCCGTAGGCGTCGGCCTTGACCACCGTCATAAGGGCACATCCATGGGGGAGCAGAGCACTGAGAACCCGCAGGTTATGCCGCAGAGCATTGGTGTCCAGCTCGGTCCAGGCCCGGAGTGGGACGGAGCCCCTGGCCTTCGGATTCCAGAGGGCAAAGGGCGCCGCTGTCAGTCCCGCAGCGGCGGTCACAGCCAGATAGTGGACCGGACTGCACTCCACCAGCAGCCAGGTACAGTCCAGAAGCTTGGCCGCCCCCCGCACCCCGATGATACAAAGGGGGTGGATGAGGTACAGGACGGTACATACCCGCCGGAGTCCGGGGAGCGGGGGCAGGGGAACACAGGTCAGCGCCCGGATCAGGGTCCAGAGACACAGGGGCAGAGAGAGATACATTGCGTCCTGTCGGGGGAGCTGGAACTGCCTGACCAACAGTCCCTCCGCCAACAGCAGTCCTATGCTGGCCAGAACGGCCAGGACTGGGCGGGAGGGGGACACGCTGGCCCATCCGGTCAGGCGTCCTCCCAGCAGGAAGAACAGCGGGGCAAAAAACAGGCCGTTGCGGGTCTGATCAAAGCAATAGGTAAAGAGGACATCATAGCAGGCCCGAAGGGGCGGAAGGGCGGCGGCAAGGCCGTAATAGCTGTCCCCAAGCAGCCCCAGTAGATAGAGCAGGCCACACACCGGGCCGGCCAGTCTTGGGAGGGCTTGCACGAGCAGGGCGGCCAGGCACCCCCCCAGCAGGGACGCCGGAAGGTACCACAGATGGTAAAAGGTCCCGTCGAAGATCAGATCCCGCAGTATATCCCAGGCCGTAAGGCCCTCCCATCCGCCGCTGTAGATCCGCACAGGGAGATAGATCAGGGTGGACAGACCGTAGAGCAAAAGCCCTTTTTTCACAAAGGGCGTCAGCGCTGCCATCCCCTGCTGTCTTACCTTGGGCAGGAGGAACCAGCCGGACACCGTAAAGAAAAAGGGGACAGCCAGCCGGGCCAGACTATCGGTGAGCAGGTCGTTGACCCACGGACTGATCGACAGAAGGGGGCCGGTGTGAATGGCGATGACCAGCAGGACGGCCACAGGGCGGAAGCGGTCCAGCCCGCCTAAACGCTTCATCTCTGCAAAGCCCAAGCGGTCATCCGATCCAGCAGACAGGGGAAGTCCAACCCTGCGCCCTGCATCATGCTGGGGTAACGGCTATGGCCGGTAAAGCCGGGAATCGTGTTGATCTCGTTAAAGACGACCTTTCCCTCCGGGGTGAGGAAGAGGTCGACCCGCGCAAAGCCGCTACACTCCATGGCCCGATAGAGCCGCACCGCCACCGCCTGAACAGTCTGTTCCTGCTCCAAGGTGATCCGTGCGGGCATATAGATCCGGGAGGTGACAAGATTGTACTTCTCCACAAAGTCAAAAAAGCCGTGTTCCAACGCAATCTCGTCCACACGGCCCACCGTGAGATCCGGGCCGTCTAACACCGCACAGCCCACCTCAAAGCCGGGAACGGCCTCCTCAATGAGGACCTTGCTGTCGTGCTGCAGCGCCTCCTCAACCGCCTGAGCCAGTACACCTGGGGACTCCACCCGTCCGACACCGAAGGAGGACCCAGCCCGTGCGGGCTTTACAAACAGGGGATAGGTCAGAGGCTGGGTCAGGGCGGGGAGCAGGTCCAGGTTCGCTCCAGCGCGAAACACCACCCCCCTGGGAACCGCCACTCCCTCGGCGGCGGCCAGCCGGTGGGCGATCTCCTTGTCCATACACAGGGCGGAGGACAGCGTGCCGCACCCCACAATGGGAATCCCGGCCAATTCCAATAGGCCCTGTACGGTGCCGTCCTCTCCATTTTTGCCATGGAGCACCGGAAAGGCCGCGTCCAGCCGGAGAGAGGACGGCCCCGCCTGAGACAGGAACAGCAGGCCGTGCGTGTCTCGGTCCGGGGAGATCACCGCCGGAATACAGTGTGTTTGATCGGTATGCCAGGTGTCCTTGTGGATGTGCTCCAGATCTCCGGTGTACCGGTACCACCTGCCATCCCGCGTGATCCCCAGCAGAACCAGGTCGTATTTCGCCCGGTCTAAATTGGTTATCACCGCATAGGCGGATTGCAGGGAGATGGCGTACTCGCTGGAACAGCCGCCGAACAGCACTGCAAGGGTGGATTTCTTCATGGATACTGCCCCCATTCTTTTCCTTATCTCTGTATTCCTTTTGAGTTTAGCAGAAAAGAACCCGGCGTTTTGGAAAACCAACCGTCAATTTTCTTACGAAATCCTGACCAGAAACGAAAGAAAATGGTTCCCTCCCCCTGTGCCTTCGGGGAGGGAACCACTTCGTATTTTAGTCAATACAGTTGAAAAACAATAATGTTTCCGAGCGTGTCGAAAAAGTGACAAGCACTTTTTCGAGTTAAGCTACGGCCCGACTGCATGCACGCTCTGTCCGCTTCTGGCGTACAGGACGCACACCTGCGGGCCGAGATGTGTTTTCCCCGCCGTACACGCCGCCGGGGAAAACGAATTTGACTTTTTTCGCGCCTGCGGGCACGAACTCTGCGAGGCTTTTCGGCAGTCTGTCCCCACCCCTAGGGCGGGGAAGCAGAGACTGATCTTGGTTATTAGTTATGGGTTAAAAGAGTAGGGTTGCGAAGTAGTCCTCTGGGGTCTCTGCCCGGCGGATCAGGCGGGGGGTACCGTCGGTCTGGAGAAGGACCTCCGCCGAGCGCAGGCGTCCGTTGTAGTTGTAGCCCATGGAGAAGCCGTGGGCGCCGGTGTCGTGAATGACCAGCAGATCCCCGATGTCAATTTTGGGGAGCATCCGGTCAATAGCGAACTTGTCGCTGTTCTCACACAGAGACCCGGTGACGTCGTACTTGTGGTCGCAGATGACGTCCTCTTTCCCGGAAACCGTGATGTGGTGGTACGCCCCATAGATAGCGGGGCGCATCAGGTTAGCGGCGCAGGCGTCTACCCCGATATACTCCTTGTGGATGTGCTTTTCATGGAGCACCCGCGTTACCAGGCAGCCATAGGGCCCCAGCATGAAGCGGCCCAGCTCGGTATAGATGGCAACGTCTCCCATACCAGCGGGGACCAGGATTTCCTCATACTGCCTGCGCACCCCCTCCCCGATGACGGCGATGTCATTGGCCGGATCGCCCGGACGGTAGGGGATCCCTACGCCGCCGGAGAGGTTGATAAAACGGATGTCCGCGCCGATCTCCTGGTGCAGCTCCACGGCGGTACGGAACAGCACCCCGGCCAGGGTGGGGTAATAGTCGTTGGACAGGGTGTTGGAGGCCAGGAAAGCGTGAATTCCAAAGTGCTTGGCCCCCATGGACATTAACTTTTGAAAGCCGTCGGTCAGCTGAGGACGGGTAAAGCCATATTTGGAATCCCCCGGTGTGTCCATCACCTGAAAGCCCTCCTTAGAGGCCCCGGCAGTGAACGTGCCGCCCGGATTAAACCGGCAGGAAATGGTCTCAGGAATGGTACCTATTGTATCCTTTAAAAAGTCGATGTGGGTAAAGTCGTCCAGGTTGATGGTGGCCCCCAGCTTGGCCGCTAGGACAAATTCCTCCGCCGGCGTGTCGTTGGAGGAGAACATGATATCACTGCCCCGGATGCCGCATTTGTCAGAGAGCATCAGCTCGGTGAGCGAGGAGCAGTCCATCCCACAGCCCTCCTCATGCAGCAGCTTCATAATGGCCGGATTTGGGGTGGCCTTGACCGCAAAATATTCTTTGAAGCCGGGGTTCCAGGAAAACGCTTCCTTGAGCCGCCGGGCATTTTCACGGATGCCCTTCTCATCATAGAGGTGAAAGGGGGTGGGAAACTGCTCCGTGATAGCCTTGAGCTGCTCCAACGTGACAAAGGGCTGTTTCATATTTGACACCGAATTTCTCTCCTTTGTATTGCTTTGTGTGCCTGCTTTTTCGCAAGCCGGGGCCTGCCCGCAGTTGGCCCGCGGCTGACCCCTTAACTATAGCGAAATATGCCCTGTTTTGTCAATGGCGCTATTCATCTCACTGCCTATAGAGACGGGAGAATTCTTGCTAGTTTATGTTAAAAAGTTGCCGCAGCGGCATGTACGACGGGGAAAACACATCAATTGTAGGGAAGTGCATCAAAATAAAAAGCGGAGTGGTGCCGCTCTCACTGCACCACTCCGCTTAAATTTTTCATTTTTCCTGCTCAGGGGTCCCTTTTGTGCTGTCAACACGACCTAGGGCTGACCATGAGACAGGAGAAAACCGATGGTATGTACTGCTTGGATTACTCCGCTTCAATCTCGGTAGTCAGCAGCTCAGTTTTGGCCTCATCATAGAAGGTGACAACAATCTTGACAGTACTGTTGCTTACCTCACCCTTGAGGTCATTTGCCAGACCCTGCAGGCTCTCCTTCAGAGAGTCTGCCATAACCTGCAGCTGGGGCAGAGCGGTCTCAAGCTCCTCTGCAGTGACAGTCAGAGGGAGAATGTAATCATAGTGAAGGGCGTCTCCCTCGGCGTAAACATCAATTGTCATATTTTGTGCAGCAGCGGCAGTCTTGAGCTCTTCGATGCTGCTCTGAATTTCCTTGTCGTTGTTGACGGCGTCTTCCAGGGACTTCTTGCCGCACGCGGCTAGGGACAGAGCCAGGGAAAGGGCCATCACCACTAAAAGGGCACGGCTGAGTTGCTTTTTCATGGTAAATCATTCCTCCACATACTCATAATTTTAGCATGAATCTACTTGGTACGGTTCGACATGCCAAGGCTTATGATAGCACAAACAAAGGTTTGTGACAAGGGGAATCTTGCCAGAAATAGGCGCGGTCAGGGGTCAAAAATATGACACTTTATTAAGTGCTGTTTTAAGCCGGGGAGTTATATCTCTTAACCAATCTGTCTACACCGAATCAAGCCGCTGCTTGCAGCTGGATCGCACTGGTAAGCACTTTCTACAAAATAATGGAAATCAATCGTTTTCCACTCCGGGGGAGGCGGAAAACAGCGCCGGCAATTTTGAAGCATGCGATACTCTTAACTATAGCACAAAAAAGTGCGCCGTGGAATGGACTTTTCCACGGCGCGCCTCCTCTATTTTTGTATGCTATAGACTGTCCCCCAGGTCAGCCCGGAATTTTGCGGCCAGTTTCTCCTGCCACTCGGAGGTGGGGGCCAGACGGCCAAAGAAGAACCGCAGCACCGCCGGCTCCTCGACAAACTTCAAACCGCCGATAAGGGCGCGGTTTTGATAGAGCCAGTCAATGCGGTCCACCGCGTACATGACCTGGGACAGGGTAAACACCCGGCGGGGCAGGGCGAGACGCAGCAGCTCCAGCTCGGCGAAGCGCTCACTGCCGTCCTCTTCCCGCTGCTCGCTCATGGTGCCGCGCTCCATGCCGCGCACACCGCCGGCGATATACATGGCCGCCGCCAGCGCACCGGCTGGATACTCGGACTGCGGGATGTGGGGGACAAATTCCGAGGCGTTCAGATGGCAGCCCAGGCCGCCCGCCGGTGTGATCACCGGGATACCCCGGCGCTGGAGCTCTTGGACCATGTACTCAATGAACAGCGGGCCTTGGGAGATAATGTCCTCATCCATGCTCTCATCCAGGCCCACAGCAATGGCCTCCATCTCCCGGACCGACATACCGCCGTAGGTTAAAAAGCCCTCAAAGAGCGGGATATACTCTTTCATCTTGAGACATAGGGCCTCATCCCGCATACAGATGCCGCCCCCGCGGGCAAAGCCCAGCTTTCGGGCGGAGAAGTAGATGATGTCCACCATATCGGACATGGACCGGGTAATCGCCCGGATACTCATGTCCTTGCAGGCAGCTTCCCGTTTCTTGATAAAGTATAGGTTGTCCTGGAGCAGAGAGGCGTCTAGGACGGTCAGAATGCCGTAGGAACGGCACAGATCCGTGACCTCTTTGGCGTTCTGGAGGGAAAAGGGCTGTCCGCCGATGAGATTGGTCCCCGCCTCCAGGCGGACAAAGGGGATATGTGCGGGGCCTACCCGCTCAATCAGCGCCCGCAGGCGGTCCACATCAAAGTTTCCCTTGAAAGGGTGGGAGCTCTCCGGCTTGAGTCCCTCGGCGATGACCAGCTCCTCCACACTGCCCCCCATCCGGGTGATGTGAGACTTTGTTGTGGTAAAATGGAAGTTCATGGGCACCACATCGCCCGGCTTGACAAGGGTGGTCGCCAGAATGTTTTCACAGGCCCGGCCCTGGTGGGCGGGGAGAAAGTACTCCATCCCGAAAATTTCACGGATTTTCTCATACAGGCGGGTGTAGGTCTCGCTTCCAGCATAGCTGTCGTCCGCACGCATCATAGCCGCCAGCTGATGGTCACTCATGGCGTTGACCCCGCTGTCGGTGAGCATGTCCAAAAAGACATCCCGGTTTTGCAGCAGGAAGGTATTGTTGCCCGCTTTAGAAATATGAGCAACCCGTTCCTCTATATTGGGCAGATTGAGCTTTTGCACAATCCGTACCTTGTGCATCTCCAAAGGGAGGGTGTCCCCGCGAAAAAAGGTAACACTTGACATAGTTAAACTCCTTCGACCAGCACTTAGAACCTGTATTCACAATCTCAAGCGCCGTCTGGACGGGCCTAGTTCCCGCCGCTCTGCATTAAATTTTCTTGTAAGGATTCCTGCGAAAATTTGCCTTCGCAGCGTCAAGCAAATGTGCTGGCGTCAGTTATAAATACAGGTTCTTACTTTATGAATTTGCGCTGTAACAGTTTAAAGTGTAAATAGTATACCCCCTCTGCTTCTCTGTGTCAAGCCGCGCCAATGTCTTTTTTGTAACACTTTATGACCAAATCTACAAAAATCCCCTGGACATATTGGGAATAGCCTTGTATCTTTCTGTTGGATTTGCTATAATAAAAGTCTATGAATGAAAATATGGGGTAAAATTTTGGTATCACCGGTACACATCTTGAGAAGTGATAGCGGTACAATAGAAGGGGGTGTGCCTGTGAAATATAAGCATTGGAACCGGACCTTTACGGATACCAAGGCGCAGTCTGCTCTGGAAGCTGCGGGCGTTCCTCCACTCGCCGCACTGGTGCTGTGTGCCAGGGGTCTGGATACCGTGGAGAAGGCTAGGGATTTTCTCGCCTCCGGTCAGGAGCTGCTCCAGGAGCCCCTTTTGATGAAGGACATGGATTTGGCGGTGGCACGGATTAACCGGGCGCTGGCTGATGGAGAGACCATTGCGGTCTATGGGGATTACGATGTGGACGGCATCACTGCCACCTGTCTGCTCACCAGCTATCTCAAGGCGCAGGGCGGGACAGTCATCCCCTACATCCCCGACCGGATGGAGGAGGGCTACGGCCTTAACCGGGAGGCGGTCGCCACGCTGCAGCGGGAGGGAGTCTCCCTCATTGTCACCGTGGACTGCGGCATCACCGCAATAGAGGAGGCCGCCTTTGCCAGCGCGCTGGGGGTGGATGTGGTGATTACCGATCACCACGAGTGCAAGCAGGAGCTCCCTCAGGCGATTGCGGTGGTGGACCCCCACCGCCGGGACTGCCCCTATCCGTTTAAACATCTGGCCGGCGTCGGTGTCGCGCTTAAACTGGTACTCGCTCTGGGCGGCTTGGAGAACCGGGAGCAGCTCCTCCAGACCTACGCCGACCTTGCGGCCATCGGGACGGTAGCCGATGTGATGCTGGTGGTGGGGGAGAACCGGGCCATTGTCCATCTTGGTCTGGCGTGCATCAAGCACACCAGCCGTCCCGGCCTGCGGGCCCTTCTCCACGAGACCGGCTTAGACGCCCGCCCCCTGACCTCTGGGAGCATCGGCTATACTCTGGCCCCCCGAATCAATGCCTCGGGCCGAATGGGCTGTGCCGCTCTGGCTGCCGAGCTTTTCCTCACCGAGGATCCAGTCCGGGCCACCGAGCTGGCCCAGTCTCTGTGTACCCTCAACCGAGAGCGGCAGGCAATTGAGGCCGAGATCTACACCCAGTGTGTGGCCGCGGCGGAGCATATGGTCCCGGCGGAGCGGCACGCCCTGGTTTTGGCCTGCGGCGGCTGGCATCAGGGGGTGGTAGGAATTGTGGCCTCCCGGCTGGCGGAGCGGTATTCCTGCCCCACTTTTATGATCTGTCTCCAAGATGGAAAGGGGAAGGGCTCCTGCCGGTCCTTCGGCGGCTTTAATCTCTTTGCCGCCCTGGAGGAATGCGCCGATCTGCTAGAGGGGTTTGGCGGCCACGAGCTGGCCGCCGGCTTTACCATTTTAGAGGATAATATCGCCCCCTTCCGCCAGCGGATGAACGACTATGTCAACGAACGCACCGAAGGCGCTGGAATGGTCTCTACACTGGAGATTGACGCTGAAATTCCTGACACCGGCCTGCTCACCCTGGAGGGTGTGGAGGCACTGGAGCTGTTAGAGCCCTATGGGGCGGGCAATCCCAAGCCGGTGTTCTCTCTGTCGGGCTGTACGATCGCTTCTGCCGCCGAGGTGGGCGGCAATAAGCATCTCAAGCTCAAACTCTTGGCGGGGGGACGGTCCTTTGACGCGATCTTTTTCTCCGCCACCTTGGCGGACACTGGCCTGAGCCAAGGGGACCGGGTAGACGTGGCCTTTTACCCCCAGGTAAACGAGTATCGAGGCTGGCGCTCGGTCCAGTTCCAGATTACGGATATGCGTTCTGCACTGACACGGGCAGAAACGGAACAGGCCCTCTATGAAAAGTTCAGCCGGGGGGAACCCATCTCGCCCCAGGAGGCCCAGGCCATGCTGCCCACCCGGCAGGAATTTGTCAATCTGTGGCGCTACCTCAAGGGCCGTACCAGTCAGGGCCCGTTGGAGGAGACCGCCCGGCGGCTGTCCCGCAGCCTGTCCCGGACCTACGGACAGCGGGAGACGGTCATGCGTACTATGGTGTGTCTGGAGGTCTTTGACGAGCGGGGCCTCATCCGCCTGCGCCGCACCACCGATCATCTGCAAATTGACCTCAATCCGGTTCAGGGTAAGGTGGACCTGGAGGCATCCTATATACTCAAGCGTCTGCACGCCATTATGGATGGGATGCCGGAATGAGGGATCCCATCCTGTTCTGGGGTCTGGGGCAGAAAAGAAGAGACTGTCTGCCCGTTGAACGCAGGGCGGCGGGACCCCATTGGGAGGTATCTGTATGGACCCAATTTTGGAACGTTATCAGGCTCTGGAGTCCAGAGTGAAGGAATATAATCCCTCGGCAGACACCAAGCGCCTGTACGAGGCATTTAATTATGCCGACAACGCCCACTCGGAACAACTGCGAAAGGACGGCTCGCCCTATGTGACCCACCCTCTGGCTGTGGCGGAAATTGTGGCCGATCTGGAGCTGGATACCGACTCCATCATTGCCGCCCTCCTCCACGATACCATTGAAGATACGGACGCCACCCACGACGAGATCGCCAAGCTCTTTGGCAGTCCGGTGGCGGACCTGGTAGAAGGCGTCACCAAGCTCACCCGTGTGCGGTATACCTCCAAGGAAGAGGAGCAGATGGAAAATCTGCGCAAGATGCTCATGGCCATGGCCAAGGACATCCGGGTGATCCTCATTAAGATCTGTGACCGGCTTCACAACATGCGCACCATGTGCTACCAGTCCCCCAAAAAGCAGCGGGAGAAGTCGTTGGAGACCATGGAGATCTACGCACCCATCGCCCACCGCCTGGGGATGCAGCGCATCAAGTGGGAGCTGGAGGATACCTCGCTCAAATATCTGGACCCCATCGGCTACAAGGAGATCTCCGACGAACTGGCGGTCCGCTCCTCCGCCCATGAGGAATTTATGGCCGCCGTCCAGAAGCGAATCCAGACTAGGCTGGATGAGGAACACATCCGCTGCGATGTCTACGGCCGGGTCAAGCACACCTATTCCATCTATCGGAAGATGTATGCTCAAAGCAAGACGATGGATGAGATCTTCGATCTGTACGCCTTTCGGGTGATTGTGGACGATATTCCGGAGTGCTACAATGTCCTGGGCTGTATTCATGATCTCTTTAAGCCGGTTCTGGGCCGGTTTAAGGACTACATCGGCACCCCCAAGCCCAACGGCTACCAATCTCTTCACACCACCGTGATTGGCCGGGAGGGCATCCCCTTTGAGGTCCAGATCCGCACTTGGTCCATGCACCATACGGCGGAGTACGGCATCGCCGCCCACTGGAAGTATAAGCAGGGGATCGCCAATACCAAGCTTGGTAGCGAGGCCTCCTTTGAGTGGGTCCGAAAGCTCATTGAGAGCCAGCAGGATATAGATGCCGAGGAGTTTGTCCGCACTATGCGGGTGGACCTCTTTGCCGATGAAGTCTTTGTCTTCACCCCCCAGGGGGATGTGATCAACCTCCCTGCCGGGGCCACTCCCATTGATTTTGCCTATAACATCCACTCCGCCGTGGGCAATCACATGACCGGGGCCAAGGTCAACAACCGGATGGTCCCCTTTGACACCCAGCTGAAAAACGGCGATGTGGTGGAGATCATCACCTCCAAGTCGGCCCACGGTCCCAGCCGGGACTGGCTGAAAATCTGCAAATCCAATGAGGCCAGAAACAAAATCCGCCAGTGGTTCAAAAAGGAGCGCCGGGAGGAGAATATCGCCACAGGCCGGTCCTCCTTTGAGTCTGAGCTCAAGCATCTGGGGCTCAATCTCACCTCCATTACCAATGAAGAGGCCCTGCCTTTCGTGCTGAAAAAAATGCGGTTCGGCTCTCTGGACGAGCTCTACGCCGCCATTGGCTACGGCGGTATGAGCGCCCAAAAGGCGGCGGTCCGGGCGAAAGACGAGGTGGTCCGCCTGGGGAAGGCGGCTGCCGAAAAGGCCGCCATCCAAAAAATCCCTGTCGGGCCCAACGAGAGTATTCTCATGCCCGCCTCCCCCGCCGCAGTCCCCACGGTGAAAACCCACACACACGACCAATCTGGCATCGTTGTGGAGGGCCTCGGAAACTGCCTGGTGAAGTTTGCCAAGTGTTGCTCTCCAGTCCCCGGAGACTCTGTGGTCGGGTTTATCACCCGCGGCTTTGGGGTATCGGTTCATCGGGCGGACTGCCCCAACTGCGCTCTTGAAAAGCGCCGGCCAGAGGAGGCCGGCCGGTGGGTCAAGGTCTCCTGGGTAGAGGGAGAGCCTGCTGTCTACCAGACCGCCCTGGAACTCTCGGCCAAGGATCGGGACGGCCTTGCCCTGGATGTCACTATGGCTCTGTCAGCCGTCAAGGTCAAGACCACCAGTCTGTCCGCCCGATCCATGCCGGACGGCTACGCCGCCGTGTCCATGGTGCTGGAGGTCAAAAACCAGGGTGAACTGTCCACCGTGATCCACAAGCTGGGACAGATTCAGGGGGTCTATCAGGTCAAGCGGCCCACTGGCTAATCGGTCCGGCGGAGCTGTTGACAGGGTTCAAGCAAGGGGCGGGCCGGTGGGAACACCGGCCCCTGCGCCGGGAAAGGGGAGGCGCTATGGCAAGCATCATCCAATTGGATCCCAGGCCGGAGCTGGAGGCGCGCATCTCGGCCTGCTTTGAGGGAGGGACACGCCTGCGGCGGGAGCTGCGGCTCACCCCGGAGGAGGCCCATTATCTCGCGGCGGTCTGCGCCGCACAGGTGTCCCCTCTGGGGGACGCGTGGTATGAAATCACCTTTCAGGGAGCTGTCAATCATGGAAACTAGCTTTGTCCCCGTCCTGTTCGGGGCAGACATCAATGTTTACAGCATGGCGCGGGCCTTTCACGAGGCCTACGGCATCAAAACCGTGGCCTACGGGATGTACCCCTCCGGGGTGTGTTACGGCAGCGGGATTATCGACTACCGGGTACGCCCCAACAACGACGACCCCGCGGTCGTCCTGCGCAATGTGGAGGAGGCCGCCCAGGAATTCGCTGACAAAACCCTTCTGGTCTTGGGCTGCGGGGACAACTATCTGACCTCTATTGCCGCCAACTTGCCCCGCTATCCCAAAAATGTCATCGCCCCTTACATCAGTCTAGAGCAGATGGAGGCCCTGATCCACAAGGAGCGGTTCTATGCCCTGTGCGACCAATACGGCATCGACCACCCCGCCACCTTTGTCTACCACAAGGGGATGGGGCACGATTTTGTACTGCCCTTTGACGGTCCTTTTGTGGTCAAGCCCGCCGAATCTGCCACCTACTGGGACCACCCCTTTGACACCCAGAAAAAAGCCTACATCCTCCAGACCCGTGCAGAGGTAGACAAGGTGATTGATGAAATCTACGACCACGGCTACGAGGACTCCTTGATTCTCCAAGACTTCATCCCCGGTGACGACACCAATATGCGGGTACTCACCTGTTACTCTGACGGGGAGGGCAAGGTCCGCCTCATGTGTCTGGGCCATGTGCTCTTAGAGGAGCACACCCGGCACGGCATTGGCAATCACGCGGTGATTATCACCGAAGAGGAACCCGCTCTGTGCGAGACCTTCCGCCGCTTTTTGGAGGAGATTCACTTTGTGGGCTTTTCCAACTTCGACATCAAGTTCGATCCCAGGGATAACAAATTCAAGGCCTTTGAGATCAACTGCCGCCAGGGGCGGAGCAACTACTATGTCACCGGCGCGGGGTATAATCTGGCCAAGCTGCTGGTGGCCGACCGGATCGAGCATACCCCCCAGCCTCTGGTTGTCACCAAAAACCGCCATCTGTGGTGGGCCATCCCCAAGAAGGTGGCCTATGACTATATTCCGTCCCGGTTCCACGCCGAGATGAAAACGCTGGACCGGAACGGCGCCTCGGTGAACCCCCTGTACTACAGCGCCGACCGGAATCTGATCCACAAGCTGCGGGTGTGGCGTATTCAGCACCGGCAGTACAAGTGGTACGCCAGCTCCATGGAGAAGCCTCAATGAGCGGGGCCGCCCGTCTTGGGATTTTGGGCGGGATGGGCCCCCAGGCCACCCAGGTCTTTTACCAGCGGATTCTGGACCGGACGGATGCCGCACGGGACCAAGACCATCTGCCTACCCTCATCTTCAGCGACACCAGCATCCCAGACCGGACGGAGGCCATCCTCCAGGGGGACCCCCGCGGGTGCTATGGCCGTCTGCTGGCAGACGCCAGACTGCTGGAGTCCGCCGGATGTACCGCTCTGGCCATCCCCTGCAACACCTCCCACTATTTTGTGGACCGGCTCCAGGCGGCCATCGGGATCCCCATCCTCCATATGATCCGCGCCACTGCCCGGACAGTGGCCAGGGCCGGCTGGAAGCGGGCTGGGATTCTGGCCACCGACGGGACCATTCAGGCTGGACTCTACCAGCAGGAGCTCTCCGCCCTGGGCGTCACCCCCGTGATTCCCGCTCCTGAGCTTCAAGCTCTGGTGATGCACATCATCTATGACGAGATCAAGCGGGGGGAACAGGGCAGCCGGGAGAAGTTTGCCGCCATCGACCGCCACCTGCGTGCCCAGCACTGCGATGGGGCCGTTTTGGCCTGTACCGAGCTGTCCGTCTTCCGGGTGTGGCACAGCCTGCCCGCCTTTTATCTGGACGCCATGGAAGTCCTGGCCGAGGAGAGTATTACCGCCTGCGGCTACCCCCTGCGCACCGTCTAGAAAGTACTAGAAAATAATCCTTAATAGGGGGAGAAAACGATGTTATTGTCCTGTAGGGGCCGGTGTCCTCACCGGCCCGTTTCCGCTTGACCACAATGTTACAGCGGGCCGCTGTCCCCAGCGGCCCCTATGAGAAATGAGGGAATCCTATGGACCTGCCCCGTCTGCCCCTGGGCGACTACTACCAACTGATGATCCGCCGCCAGCTTTTGGCCAGCGCCGCCCCTCTGGAGGCCGATCTGACCCGGACTGTGACGTTGGTATCCTATCACTCTCAAAAAGTAATTCCAGGGACCCTCTTTTTGTGCAAGGGAGCGGCCTTTCGGGTCGCATATTTAATGGAGGCCGTCCGCCGGGGGGCCTTTTGCTACGTCAGCGAGCGTCCCTATCCAGAGGCTCCGATCCCCTGTCTCCAGGTCAAGGATATCCGCGCCGCCATGGGACTGATGGCCGATCTGGCCTATGGCCACCCCTCCGGTAAACTGCGGATCACGGGGATCACGGGGACCAAGGGGAAGACCACCACCGCCTATTTTCTAAAATCCATTTTAGATCTGTGGCTGGAGGAGCAGGGCCGCCGGGAGAGCGCTCTGCTCTCCACCATTGTCACCGACGATGGGGTCTACCGCGCCCCGGCCAAGCTCACCACCCCGGAACCACTGGAGCTCCAGGAGCACCTCTTTCACGCCGCCTCGGTGGAGGCCGGGTATCTCACCATGGAGGTCTCCAGTCAGGCCCTGAAATATGGCCGGGTGATTGGGGTGGATCTGGACTGTGGAATTTTTTTGAACCTGGGGGAGGACCACATCAGCCCGTCAGAGCACCCGGATCTGGAGGATTACTTCCAGTCCAAACTCCTGATCTTCCGTCAGGCGGCGTCTGCCTGCGTCAATCTGGACAGCGACCGGTCTGCTGAGGTCTTAGCGGCCGCCAAAGCCTGTCCGAATCTGATGACCTTCTCCACCCAAAACGCCGGTGCCCTGGTCTACGCCAGTCAGATCCGTAAAGACGGAGAGCTTCTGCGCTTCCAGGTCCGTACCCCGCACTGGACCCAGGAACTGGCCCTCTCCATTCCAGGGCTGTTCAATGTGGAAAACGCGCTGGCCGCTATCGCCGCGGCGGAGCTCTACGGCATCCCACCCCAAATTGTGGCCCAGGGACTGGCCCGCGCCGCGGTCCCAGGCCGGATGGAACACTATTGCAGTCAGGATGGACAGGTCAATGTCATTGTGGACTATGCCCACAACGGGATGAGCCTCCAGGCCCTTCTGCGTACCGTGCGGACCGAGTACCCCGGCTGTGAGCTGACCGTCCTCTTCGGCTGTACCGGCGGCAAGGGCTTGGACCGCCGGGCGGGGATGGGCCAGGCTGCCGGAGCGCTGGCCGACCGGATCCTCCTCACCGAGGATGACCCAGGGCCGGAGGAGGTGGCCGATATCTGCGCCGATATCGGCACCTACCTCGCCCCCTACGGCAAGCCCTGGACGGTCATTCCTCACCGGGAGGCGGCCATCGACGCGGCCGTTTTGGGGTGTACCGCCCCCGCCGTGGTGGTTCTGGCGGGCAAGGGCTGTGAGCAGGTGCAGAAGCGGAAAAACGGCCCTGAGCCCTGTGTTCCAGACGGCCTGCTGGCTCAGGGCGTTCTGGAGCGCTATAACCGGCTCCACCCGCGGGCCGGATGTTAGATTTAGACGCGGCCTTCGCCGCCGCAGGGGCCGCCGCCTGGGGCGGCCTCTCCTGTTCCGCCCTGCTCCCCTTGCTGGACGGCCCGGTGCTCCAGCGCATCCACGGACTGTGTCCCGCCCCCTCTGCTGTGCTGTCCGCCGCCTTTCCCTACTGCGCCGGGGACCGGCCGGGAAACCTGTCCCTCTATGCCAGAGGGGAGGACTACCACCTGGTTCTAGTGCGCCGTCTCACTATAATCTGTAATACATTAAAAGAACATTACCCTGCGTATTCCTTTTTCCCGTCGGCGGACAACTCCCCACTGCCGGAGCGTCAGATCGCCTGGCAGTCCGGCCTGGGAATTCGCGGACAGCATGGACTGCTGATTTTGCCCCCCTATGGGAGCTATGTCTTTCTGGGGACCATTCTCACCGACGCCCCGTTGTCCTTTCCGGCAGTCCCCCCGGCCCCGGACTGCCCAAACTGCGGCGCCTGCCGCTCGGCCTGTCCCTCCAGTGCACTGGAGGGCGGCCCTGGCCTCTGCCTCTCCGCCCTGACCCAGAAAAAGGGAACCCTTACCCCAGAGGAGGAGGCTAGTATCGCCGCCCATCCCTACGTCTGGGGCTGTGATCTCTGCCAAAAGGCCTGTCCTTACAACCGCGCGCCCAGGCACACCGAGCTGCCCGAATTCTCCACCGACTTATTGGACTATCTGACATCCGATCAATTGGACGGCCTGACCAACCGGACCTTTCGGGCGGCCTATGGCAATCGGGCCTTCGCCTGGCGGGGGCCCGCCGTTCTGCGCCGGAATCTGGCCCTTCAAGGCGAGCAGCGGGGACCCCTATAGGGAAACACCAAGCAAAAAGGAGGACGCACAGGTATGCAGCATGAGGTGTATATGCGTCTGGCCCTGGAGCTGGCCCTGGAGGCCCTGGCCGAGGGAGAGGTTCCGGTGGGCTGTGTCATTGTTCGAGACGGCGTGGTCATTGGCCGGGGCCGCAACCGCCGGGAGACAGGCAAAAATGCCCTGGCCCACGCCGAACTGGAGGCCATTGGAGCGGCCTGCACCGCCCTGGGCGGCTGGCGCCTGCCGGAGACTACCCTCTATGTTACCCTGGAGCCCTGCCCCATGTGTGCCGGCGGGATCATAAACGCCAGGATCCCCGCCCTCTACTACGGGGCCAGGGACGAGAAGGCGGGCTGCTGCGGCTCAGTCCTCAACCTCTTTGAGGAGCGCTTCAACCACCATCCCCGGATCTATGGCGGCATTTTAGAGGCGGAGTGTGCCGCTCTCCTCCAGGACTTTTTTCAGCGGCTGCGGTAGGGCCCCTTTCAGGTCTGTATTTGACAGTCTGGCGGCAGTCAGAAAAGTTCGTGTTGTACAGGGACAAGGTCTGTAGATTTTTGCACCTGGACAGAAACGAGAAGTCCTCGACACAGATCCCAGATATGGTCAGGCTCCGCAGGCTGGGCATCCGCCCGATAGCAGACCAGTCTCCCAGAGCAAAATAGATGGGGGACCGGGGATAATGATCCCCAGGCGGGCGGAGGACAGCCCAGCGCTCCTCATCGTGCCAGCGGAGGACCGTTTTCTCCTCCAGAACCAGCCGGAGCCTTTTTGTCCGCTCCAGCTCCCGCTTCCAATCGTAGGGGGTGGAGGGCGGATTGCTGCGTCTGGTCCAAAGCGCCCGTCCTCCCACCGCTCTATACCGGCAGGTACAAAAATTTGTGAGATTTAATTCTTTTGTAACATGTCTTACTACCTTTTTTAACAAAGACTCTGTATGATAATACTTGCAAGAGACAGCAACTTCTTTTCATTCTATCCTCCAATCCTCCGAGCAGGCAGCGGTAATCCCGCTGCCTGCTCCCTTTTTATCGGGATGTCAGCGATGTGTGCCTGAGCTCCTGTTTTACACTGGTATGCGCCCTGCTGCCCTACAGCGCGCTGACCGCAGGACCGGGCCTGTCTAATTTCGTCCGTAGCAATCCTTATATAGACGGTCAGTTCACTGACATTCCAGCCAATGTGTGGTACATGGGCAATGCTCGTGCGGCCTAGCGGAGATGGTCCTTGTACTTATTTCGATTAGCATCAGCCGGGAAAATGAACAGAAGCGGTCGGACGCGTTGCGGGAGATGCAGAACCGCTGGGCGGAGATCTACGACGCTATGAACGAGGTTTTGGAACGTATTAGTGCGATCAAGTAATAAAAAAAGACGGTCCTTCCCGTCCTACTATCGCAATCTTCAAGCTGTCTGACACTTTTTCCCTCCCCAAAAGGTGGGAGGGAAAAAGTGTCGTTCTTTTTGCAGGGTACAGAGGGAAAAACCGTCTATTTTTTTATTACCGCAGGACGGCCCCCAGCTCCTGCTCCAGCAGGGCCAGGATGGACTTGACATCCTCATCGGCCTCGGTGTCGGTGAGGGTGCGGTCGTCGGCGCGGAGCTTGAGGGAGAAGGCCACGCTCTTTTTCCCGGCTGGGATGGGTGCGCCGGTGTAGATATCAAAGAGCTCGGTCTCCTTGAGCAGGCCCTTGGCCCCCCTGGAGATGCAGTCCTCCAGAGCGGCCACCGTGACGGCTTGATCACACACCACAGCGATGTCCCGCTGCACGCTGGGGAAACGGGGCAGGGGGACATACCGGGCCTCCGGGGCCCGCTGGTCCAGGAGAGCCTGGAAAGAGAGCTGGGCTACATAGGCGCAGTCCAGGCCGTAGCTCTGGGCGGTGAGGGGGTGGATCTGTCCCAAGATTCCCACGAGGACGCCGTTGACCCGGATATCCGCGCAGCGGCCCGGATGGAAGGTCTGTCCCTGGGCGCCCCGCTCGAACTGGACCCCCTTGACATTCATCCCGGCCAGCAGGGCCTCTATCACGCCCTTGAAGGAGAAGAAGTCCAGCGCCCCGCCGTAGGCGCCCAAGGTGATCATCTGCTGCTCGTTGGCCAGGGTCTGGCCCTCGACCGGGAGATAGACGGTGGCCAACTCATAGAGGCGGGCGGTCTTATTCTGATTGCTGTAATTCCGGCCCAGGGTCTCCAGCATGGAGGGAATAGCGGTGGTACGCATGATGCTGGTGTCCTCTCCCAGGGGATTGAGGATGGTGATGCACTTGCGCAGAGCGTCGTCAGGGGCCAGATGGATTTTATCATAGCAGGCGGGGGAGAGGAACGAGTAGGTGATGATCTCGCTGTATCCCATGCTGCGGCACAGGGCACCCGCCTGCTGGGCGGCCTTCTGGCGCTCCGTCAGTCCTCCCTGGGTGGTCTCCCCTCTCATCAGCGTGGCGGGGATTTTGTCATAGCCGTAGAGCCGGGCGACCTCCTCAGCCAGATCGGAGTAGTGCTCTACATCGCTTCTCCAGGAGGGGACTGTCACAGTATCCCCCTCCAGGGGAAAGCCCAGCCGGAGAAGCATGGCCCGCATATCCGCCTCAGAGATGCAGGTCCCCAGCAGAGCGTTGATCTTATCGGGCTCCAGGGGGAGGGTTTTGGGGGTCTGGTCCGCGGCGATGACGTCAATCATTCCGTCTACCACCTCGCCGCAGCCCAGCAGCTCTACCAGCTCGCAGGCCCGCTGAACCCCCTTGTAGGTGTTCATGGGGTCCAGTCCCTTTTCGTACCGGCTGGAGGCGTCGGTGCGCATCCCCAGGGCGGTGGCGGTGCGGCGGATGGATACCCCGTTGAAGTTGGCCGACTCAAAGACCACCATAGCGGTATCGCCCTCGATCTCAGAGTTGGCGCCTCCCATGACGCCGGCCACGCCTACCGGCTTGTGGCTGTCACAGATGCACAGCATATTGGTAGCTAGCTTCCGGTCAGTGCCGTCCAGCGTCTGGATGACCTCCCCTTCCTGGGCGGTACGGACCACGATTTTGCCCCCCTCTACACAGGAGAAATCGAAGGCGTGCATCGGCTGGCCATATTCCAGCATGACATAGTTTGTGATATCCACAATGTTGTTGATGGGGCGCACGCCGGAGGAGCGCAGCCGCTGGCGGAGCCACAGAGGAGAGGGGGCGATTTTGACATTGCGTACCATCCGGGCGGTATATCTGGGGCACAGCTCCGGGTCCTCGATCTCTACGTCCAGGAGCTGGTCCACACTGCCGCCGCTCCCCTGGACCTCCGGAATGTGGAGCTTGAGGGGCTGGTCAAAGGTGGCCGCCGTCTCCCGCGCCAGGCCGATGACGCTCAGGCAGTCGGGCCGGTTGGGGGTGATTTCAAACTCGACCACATGGTCATCCAGCCCCAGCAGGGGAACCACATCGCGGCCAGGGGTCAGTCCTTCCTTTACCAGATCGGGGTCATCACTGAGGATAAAAATACCGTCCTCAATGGCATAGGGGAAGTCGTGGGTGGTCAGGCCCAGCTCCTTGAGGGAGCAGAGCATCCCGTTGCTCTCCACACCGCGCAGGCGGCCCGCCGTGATATGGACCCCGCCGGGGAGCCAGGAGTCGTCCAGCGCTACAGGGACGAAATCCCCCTGTTTCACATTCTGCGCCCCAGTCACAATCTGGACGGGACCGGAGCCCGTCTCTACCTGGCAGGTCCACATATGGTCCGAGTCCGGGTGGCGTTCCATGGCGGTCACCTGGCCAATTACAACATGCTTTATTTCATCGCCGGCCACCTCGACCCCTT
This sequence comes from Oscillospiraceae bacterium, assembly GCA_022792555.1. GTDB lineage: Bacteria > Bacillota > Clostridia > Oscillospirales > Oscillospiraceae > JAAWBF01. Next base: position 3,139 of record JAAWBF010000008.1, on the reverse strand, counting down.
CTACCTTGGAGCCGGAGAGGGTCATCGCGTCACAGTATTCCTTGTCACCGGCGGAGACCTCCACGAACTCCGCCAGCCAATTTCTCGAAAGTTTCATCGTGTTTCGTCCTTTCCTATCATGGCAATCCGCAGGCTTATCCCCGTCCTTCCGAGGATGCCGCACGCGTTAGAACTGGCTGAGGAACCGCAGATCGTTCTCGAAAATCAGGCGCAGATCGGTGATATTGAACCGGCGCATGGCCATGCGCTCCACGCCGATGCCAAAGGCGAAGCCGGAGTAAATATCGGTGTCAATCCCCACTCCCTGGAGCACCTTGGGATGGACCATCCCGGCCCCCAGCAGCTCAATCCAGCCCTCGCCCTTACAGATTCGGCAGCCCTCGCCGCCGCAGGCGTGGCACTGGACATCCACCTCGCAGGAGGGCTCGGTGAACGGGAAGTGATGGGGACGGAAGCGGGTTTTAGAGCCCTTGCCATACAGGGCCTCTACAAGTGCGTTGAGGGTCCCCTTCAAATCGGCCATGGTAATCCCTTTATCCACCACAAGCCCCTCCACCTGGTGGAACATAGGGGAGTGGGTGGCGTCCACCTCGTCCTTGCGGTACACCCGGCCGGGGGCGATGACCCGGATGGGGGGCTTCTGCCGCTCCATGGTGCGCACCTGCATGGGGGAGGTCTGGGTCCGCAGCAGCAGGGAGGAGTCCTCCTCAATATAGAAGGTATCGGTCCACTCACGGGCGGGGTGGTTCTCCAAGGTATTCAGCTTGGTAAAGTTGTAGTCGGCCAGCTCTACCTCCGGCCCTTCTGCGATCTGGAAGCCCATCCCGATAAAGATCTCCTTGAGCTCATCCAGCGCGATAGACATGGGGTGCTTGTGGCCCAGGTCGGGACGGGTGCCGGGGATGGTAACATCCACCGCCTCTGCCGCCAGACGCTGGTTGAGCAGGGCGTCAGCGATGCTCTGCTTGCGCGCTTCCAGGGCGGAGGACAGCGCCTCCCGGACCTCGTTGGCCACCTGGCCGATGACCGGACGCTCCTCTGGAGAGAGCTTGCCCATCTGCTTAAGCAGGGCGGTGAGCTCCCCCTTTTTACCCAAATACTTGACCCGCAGGGTCTCCACATCCGCCGCTGCCTTGGTCTCCGCCAGAGCGGCCAAGGCCTCCTGCCGGATGTGTTCCAGTTTTTCTTTCATTCCTTGCAGCTCCTTTGTCTCCAAAAAATCCTTATGGCATCGAGGGCAGTATGCCAGGACAGCAAAAAAGCCCTCCCTCCCCAGTCGGGGACGAAAGGCCGGCCTTCCGCGGTACCACCCACGCTTCACATGAATGTTCATGCGCACTCCTGCCCGTTTAACGGCTGGCAACCGTCCGCGTCTTTCCCCACGGCCGCTCCTGGGCGAACTAAGCATGCTGCCCCCAGGTCCGCTTTCAGCCGGTGACGGACCCTCTCTGCTGGTGCAAAATCACGCTATTTTCCCATTCTCTGCGTTTATACAGGCTCAGAGTATAGCATAGATCCGGAAGAATTGCAAGATTTATTTTATCAGCTGACATCTGACTGGCGATGTATCCGGCGGAAAACCCGCGTTTACAGAGAGAAGAAGCGTTTGCCGTTCTCAGTCGTAATATGGGCCACCTCTTCCGGGTCCATGCCCTTGATCTGGGCGATGGCCTCAGCGACCCGATAGACATATCCGGAGTCGTTCCGGCGGCCCCGGAAGGGCTCCGGGGTCATATAGGGGGCGTCGGTCTCGATCATGATGTGTTCTATGGGCAGCCAGGAGAGGATCTCAGGGGCCCGCCGGGCATTGAGAAAGGTAATATTCCCGGTAAAGGAGAGCATCCAGCCGAGATCCACCAAGACCTTGGCATCCTGGCCGCTGGCGGCGAAGCAGTGAAAGACCCCTCTGGCCTTCGGGTGGGCGCGGACGATGTCCAGACAGTCCCGGTGGGCGTCCCGGTCGTGGACAATGGCGGGGAGGTTCAGCTCCTCAGACAGGGAGAGCTGTGCGTCAAAAAAATCCTTGGCATTGGCTCTGGACTCCTGGGTTTTGACCCAGTAATGATCCAGGCCGATCTCACCGATGGCCTTGACCTTAGGGCAGCCAGCCAGGGTGCGCAGCTCGTCCAGATCCGCCTTTGTCACCCCCTCCAGGTTCTCCGGGTGAATTCCCACTGCGGCGTAGAGATACGGGTAGCGCTCTGCCAGAGCGATACTCTGCCGGGAGGATTCCAAATCACAGCCGGGACAGACCACGAGGCCCACCCCCTTCTCAGGCAGTGCAGAGAGGAGCTGGTCCCGGTCGGCGTCAAAGGCCTCATCATAGTAATGAGCGTGCGTATCAAAGAGCATACGGTTCTCCTCCCTTTTTTCTCCCAGTATACCAGACCCCCGCAGTTTGTCAACCACGGAATGAATGGGGGCCTCTCCGGGGGATCTGCCGGGCGGCTTTCTCTAAAAACAATTGTACCAAACCGTTCAGCGTGATACAATAGCCATACAAAATGTAGAACTGGGAGGCATATTACATGGAAAGAGAAGCGCTTCTCTCCCTGCAAAACGGCAGTGATGTGCGGGGGGTCGCACTGGAAGTTCCAGGCGGGAAGCCAGTCAATCTGACCGAGCGTGAGACCGCTGCCATTGCCGCCGCCTTCGTCCGCTGGCTGGCCCAAAGACTTGGCCGGGAGGAGAATGCCCTATGGGTCGGAGTGGGCCACGACAGCCGTCTGACTGCCCCAGTCCTCAAGGGGGCCGCCCTCCGGGGCATTCAGTGGGCCGGCGGGACACCGCTGGACTGCGGTCTGGCCTCAACCCCCGCCATGTTTATGGGAACGGTGTTTGAGGAGACTGGCTTTGACGGCGCCATTATGCTTACCGCAAGCCATCTGCCCAAAGAGCGCAACGGCATGAAGTTTTTCACCCGGACCGGCGGCCTGGACAAAGGGGATATTACCGCTCTGCTGACCCTGGCCTGCGGCTGTGACGGGGCGGAGACCGGGACAGAGGGCGCTGCTTCCATTCCGCTGATGGACCGCTATGCCGCCTTTCTGCGCCAAAAGATTACGGAGGGCTGCGCCCTGGGGGACAAGCCCCTGGACGGCCTGCATCTGGTGGTTGACGCGGGAAACGGAGCGGGGGG
>JAAWBF010000126.1 GCA_022792555.1 Oscillospiraceae bacterium | reverse complement strand
GCGCTTGCAAGAATCTGCAAGCGCCCTGAGCATATTGAAGCATCCTATTTTAGATAAAACGAAAGCCTGTATCAGAAGGGAGCCATTATGTTAGATGTGCTGAAGCGCGAAGTGTTGCGTGTCTCTCGCCTGGCCGAACAGAATGGGCTTTGCCGCCATGGCAGCGGAAATTTCAGCCAGATTGACCGAGAGCGTGGACTTGTGGTCATCACCCCCCACGCGGAGTCCCGGCAGGAGCTCAGGGCGGAGGATCTGCTGGTGATGGATTTAGAGGGGAATGTGGTGGAGAAGTCCGCGCACACCCCCAGCAGCGAGACCCCCATGCACCTGTGTCTCTACCGGGCGCGCCCCGACTGTGCCGCTGTCTGCCACACCCACGCGCCCAACGCCGCGGTGTTTGCCTGTCTGGGCCTGCCGGTGAAGCCAGTGCTCTTCTCCGCTGTGATGTATGGCGGTCAGTGCCGGGTTATTCCCCCGGAGATCCCAGGCTCCCAAGCCTTAGGCCCATCGGTGGTGGAGGGATTACGGGGGAGCTATGCCGTTATTTTGGGCGGGCATGGGCTCGTCACCATCGGAGAGAGCATCTATGACGCCTATCGCAAGACCCAGTATGTGGAGGATCTGTGCGAGGTCAACCTCCGGGCCGCCGCTGTGGTGGGCTATGACAAGGTGGACGGCCTGCGGGAGGAGGTGCTCTCCGCCTGCCGGGACGCTCTGGGCCTGACCCCACCCTTGGAAGGGCTATAGCTCCTTGCGCGCCATAATGCCGATGGAGATGGAATAGGAGACTGCGAACGCGCCCAAGCAGAAGACCCCCAGCAAAACGGGGAAGGAATCCGTAATCCAGGCGGGCAGTGTAAAGCTTGGGTCGGACTGCTTCAAAAGGGTACCGGCCAGCATAACCCCCCCAAAGACAGTGACAAACAGGATGGTGCTGATTATTCGGCTCTTCTCCGCGCCGAATTTGATGAGAAGGGGCAGTATAACCGCATTGATGAGCAGTGTTATCCCTATAGAGGCTAGAACGGTGAGGGAGAGGTCCATTAAATTTTCCTCCGACAGCCCGACCGCCCACAGGGCGATCAGGAGCACCAAGACGATCAAACCGCTGATCCCAGTGCAGAACAGGGACAGGAGGTATTTCCCTGCTACAATCCCCCGGCGGCCTGTCGGGAGGGAGGCGGCGTATTTGTCCCAGCGGGCCAGATCGTCATAGGAGAAGGAGGTCATGGGGAGCATCATCCCCATCAGGACCACCAGTCCGGAGAGCACCGAGAGGGGAAAGACGTCCTTGATCACAAGCACACCGTAGACAAGAATAAACAGCAGATAGGTCCTCATTTGCTTGCGCAGGACCAAGAGGTCCTTGTAAAACAGTCCAATCATTTCGCGTCCCCCCTGACTGTAAAGACCATAATCTCTTCCAGCGTTACCGGGTCCACGGTCAGTCCTGGATAGATACGCTGGAAATCGCACCTTTTTTGAATCAGCGCCTCACATTGGAACTGGCTGCTACGGGTCCCCACGACAAAGCCTCTGTCCACCCCATCCAGCTGGGCTTTGGTGCAGACCAGCCGTCCGTAGGATTCCAGCAGCTCGTCCTTGCCCCCCTGGAGGGCCACCCGGCCCCGGTGCAGATAGGTAATGTAGTCTGCCGCTTTTTCCAAATCGCTGGTGATGTGGCTGGAGATCAGGATGGCGTGGTCCTCATCCTGAATGAAGGTGAGAAACTCGTCTAAAATCTCATCCCGCACCACCGGGTCCAGGCCGCTGGTGGCCTCATCCAACAGGAGTAGCCGCGGATGGTGGGAGAGGGCGGCGGCAATGGAGAGCTTAGTCTTCATCCCCTTGGAGTAGGTCTTGATCTCCTTGCCGCCGGGCAGGTCAAACTGTTTGAGATAGCGGGCAAAGAGATCGGCATCCCAGTGCTTGTAGCTCTTGGACAGGATCTTCCCCACATCCTCCCCCCGGAGCAGGTCGTGAAAGGTAGACTCGTCCAGCACCAGCCCGATGTCCTCCCGCCAGTTCGAGCCGCTGTTGTCCTGGCCGAAGATGCGGATAGAGCCGCTATCCTGATGGACGAGGTTTAAGATACACTTGATGGTGGTGGATTTACCTGCACCATTCTCTCCAATCAGCCCTAAAATCGTGCCGCCGGGCAGAGTGAAGGACACATCCTCCAGCTTGAAGGACCCATAATCCTTTGTAACATGCTTTAATTCCAACAGATTGCTCATATGTGATGCTCCTCATAAAAGAGATTGAGGGCTTCTGTCATCTCCACCAGGGAGATACCGCCTGTCTTGGCGATGTCTACCGCCTGGGACAGATGCTCTTCCATGCGCCGCAGGGTCTCCTCCCGCAGGAGCGCCGGATTTTGCGGGGCGACAAAGCAGCCCTTGCCGGGCATGGTGGTAATTAGTCCCTCCCGCTCCAGCTCCTCATAGGCCCGCTTGGTGGTGATGACCGAAATGCGCAGCTCCTTGGCCAGTAGCCGCATGGAGGGCAGGGCCTCTCCCTCCCGTAGCTCCCCCTGCAGAATCAGGCCCTTAATCTGCCGGGTGATCTGGTCATAAATTGGGACGCCGCTGGAATGGCTAATCATAAGCTCCATACTGTACCGTCCTATGCCTATACTGTGTATACTCAGCATATACAGTATAGACACAGTCGGGCCAGTTTGTCAAGAGGGGAAGCCAAAAATTTTTCACACAAGGTCTGGAGTAGTCTCCGAAAATAGAGCTCTTACTTGTCTCCATTCCCGGAGGGGGTAGAGACAGTATCGGCAATTTTGAGGGCTACACTAAGCCGCCAAATGCGCAGGGCACACTTCTAACACAGGGCTCGGACGCATAGAATGGCAGCAGTGGGAGGTGAAATGGCTTGTCCAGACTGCTGTCCAAACAGGGAGTGCGGGATCTGCTGCTGGGGCTGGCCCTCTTGTGTGGGACCCTGGCCCTGATGCTCTGTCCACAGGAGTCCATGAAAGCCGCTAAGGCTGGACTTACCCTGTGTTATGATGTGATTATTCCGTCCCTCTTTCCCTTTTTTGTCCTCTCGGCGCTGGTGGTAGAGCTGGGGCTGGCCAGCTATCTGGGCCGGGCGCTGGAGGGAATTATGCGGCCCTTGTTTCGCGTGGGCGGTGTGTGTGCCTCGGCTTTTGCTTTGGGGTTTGTAGGTGGTTATCCAGTGGGTGCCAAGACGGCGATTAACCTCTACGAAAAGGGGCTGTGTACCAAAACAGAGGCCGAGCGGCTGCTCTCCTTCTGCAACAATTCCGGCCCTGCATTTATTCTGGGGGTAGTGGGCGCCGGAGTATTTGCCAGCAGTACAGTGGGTGTGCTGCTCTATCTGGCCCATGCTGCCGCCTCGGTATGTGTTGGAATTCTGTTCCGTTTCTATAAGGCGGGGGGAGAGGGGAGAAAATCAGAGCGCCGTCCCTACCCCCATTTCCAGGCTCAGCGGTTTACCGTGGCCTTTACCTCAGCGATCAAAAATTCTTTTCTCTCAACCCTGAATATCTGCGCTTTTGTCGTCTTTTTCACCGTGGTGATCCGCCTGCTGATTTATTCTGGCTGTCTGCCTGTTCTGGCCATGCTTCTGAGCAGGCTGTTGGCCCCCTTTGGCTTTACTGCGGCCTGGGGAGAGCGGCTGCTCATTGGCGCGATTGAGCTCTCCTCTGGTGTGTCCACCCTTGCAGGGGAGGGCGCCCTCGCTGGACGGCTGTCTATGGCCGCCTTTATGCTGGGCTGGGCCGGGCTGTCGGTCCACTGCCAGGTACTCTCCTTCATTGGGGGAAGCGGCCTGAGTGTGCGGACGTATCTGGTTGGAAAATTTATCCATGGCGGCCTCTCCGCCCTCTTTGTGGGGTTCCTGGCCCGCCTTCTCCCATTGGAAGCCTCAGTGTCCACCCTGCTGGCCGACCAGGTGGACAGCATCGCCGGTTTGGAATTCCACACCGCCTTGGCGATTTCCACCGTGGCGGCCTGGTTAATGTTCCTCTTTTTTCTCTTTACAGCGGTTTGGGCAATAAAAAGCAGTGGAAAACGACATCATACCGTGATATAATAGCCGCAGAATCAGCGTACCACTGTGTTCTCTAACGTGAGAGCATAGGACACCTATAGTAGGGGTGAGATACTCCGCCCCGACAAGCTGGCATACTAGGAGGGAGACACCGTGTTATTTCGGAAAGATATTGAGGCCCGCTGTGCCTACTGCGCCCGCGGCGCTCAATTGGACGGGGGATCTGTCCTGTGTAAAAAGAAAGGCGTGGTGGCCCCTGGAGAGTGCTGTGCCTCCTTCCGCTACGATCCGCTGAAACGCATCCCGCCCCGCCCTGCTGCCCTGGACATGAGCCGCCTGCGGGATGAGGATTTCAGCCTGTAGGCAGCGGAGCAGTTGAACCATCCGGAGGTATCCGACTTTTTCTTCTCTTTCCGTTTCACCTCTTGTCAAACGGCATAATCTTTGCTATAATAAGCTTTGTGATTTGCCGGTGTGATGGAATTGGTAGACGTAGCGGACTCAAAATCCGCCGGTGGCAACACCGTGGGGGTCCGAGTCCCCCCACCGGCACCAACGAAAAACAACCGGAATCGTTACGATTCCGGTTGTTTTCTTACTGCTGCAACGGTTTAAGGAATAATACACTATACAATTAAGAAAATATGGTATCCATAAAATAAAGCTAATTTCACACAAAATGCTGTACTGATGTGGAGATGGAGACGCTTCCCACTACTGGAGCAATGATTGGCATCGACATGGGCCTGAAAGCATTTGCCATCACCTCCGATGGTATGGAATACCCCAACCATAAGCACCTGACCAAGAGCCAGAAAAAACTTGCCAAGCTCCAGCGGCAGCTGTCCCGAAAATCAAAGGGGAGTAACCGCCGGCAGAAAGCGAGAATCAAGGCGGCCCGTCTCCATGAACATATCTCCAACCAACGGTCGGATATGCTCCACAAACTATCCACCGACTTTGTACGTAACTATGACCTGATAGCAATTGAAGCTTTAGCTCCGTCCAATATGGTGAAGAACCACAAGCTGGCCCGGTCT
>JAAWBF010000125.1 GCA_022792555.1 Oscillospiraceae bacterium | reverse complement strand
TCCCGCGGATTCTTATTCCCTGCTGATGGAAGCGCGCCCGGGGATTGCCGCTGTGTTGTTCAAAGAAAAAGGTATGGGGGTCATTCGTGTCCACGCCATTCTCCCTGTGCGAAAGGACTTGTTTCTCCTGTCCAAGCTGGCGGTGTTCCTGCTCTCCGATTTGGCCTTTGCGGTACTGCTTACCCTTCTGAATATGGGGGTTGTGGATGGTGCGGCGGTGCTGCCCGCCGTCCTGCTCCAAACGGCCATTTTATCACTAATGATGGCCCTGGTGGGTTTGCTCTGCGCCCTGCTGTTGAAAGATTTCCGGCAGTTTACGCTGGCCTATCTGGTAATCGCCATTTTCGCCGCGACTCCTGTTTTTCTATCCGCAAATACATCCATCAAACTTGACTGGATTGGCTATCATCCGTTCTATCACGTCTATATGGGACTGAAAAACGCCTATTTCGGAATGGACATTTCTCTTGCCTATTATGTCGGCGCTGTCGGTATGATTGTGCTTCTGTTCCTGATGGTGCAGCTTGCGTTTCACCGGGAGATTGGAAAGGAGGGGTGAGGGGTGACAGGCTTAAAATATCAACTGAAAAGTGTTCTGCGGGATAAATTTTGTCTGATGACGTTCCTGCTGCCCATCCTGGTCGCCGTGGCATTGAATTTTATGGGTTCTATTGACCTATCCAGTCTGGGAGAACTACACTTCGGTGTGCTGGAAAACGACCTCTCTCCGCAGACAGTCACATGGCTGGAGCAGTATGGCCCGGTGACAGCTTATGGAACACAGGAAGAACTGGTCGCCGCCATCAACGAACCGTCTACCAATGTGATTGGCGTAAAAGCGGACGGGAACCGTATCAAAACCGCAATCAGCGGGGACGAGCTGGATATTTTTAGGCAGGCAGCGGCAACCCTCCCAGCTCTCTATGAACAGCGGGAACATGCTGGACAGACAGAAGTCCAGGTGTTGGAGCGGTCCGATATTTTGGAAAACTTTCAAGGCATTTTTATTCCCGCTGTGCTGATTGTTGCTATGTTCATGGGCTGCACGTTCAACGCTATGAACATCATTTCCGAAAAGGAGGACGGCGTAGCTTTCATCAACGAAATCCTGCCTATGTCACCCAGCCAGTACATTTTCCAGAAGGTTGTGGTTGGGTTTCTCTTTGGCAGCCTGTCCTCCATCGTGACGGCGTGTATCTGTTTTCGATTGTCCTGGCAGAATTTTGGGGTCATGCTGGCACTAATTGTTCTATCGTCTTTTGTAGCGGCGCTAATTGGCCTGTTTATCGGCAGGCTCTCCGAGGGACTGATGATCGGTGTGGTTTATATCAAGATTGTTATGCTTGTGTTTATTGCAGTACCCATTGTATGCGCTCTGATCGGGGTGAGCGGACCGCTGGCAATCATTTATAACATCGTTCCATCCCATCCCGCCTTTGATGGTATTATGGCCCTGACCACCGAGGATATGGGAACAGCAATAAAAGATGTCGGTATTTTGGCTGTCCACTGTATTGCGTGGTTTATGCTGTATAGTTTAAGTTCTGCCCATTGTAAAAGACGAGCAATTCACGAACCAGAAAAATGTCTGATCTGCGGCGGAAAAAATCCCAGCCCTTAAAAATTTTTGAGCTGACTAACAGGGCTGAATATGGTATAATATGACCGTATCAGGGCCCCGTTTCCCGGCTAATAGAAGGCCAGCAGGGACAGAGAAAGGCCGTTGTGGAAACCTTGGGGCGGGAAGTGAAACAAATATTTTCTTGCGTCACGCCCCGTTTTGGGGGTGTAGTATTTTTAATAGATAAGGAGGATGTTCATGGAAACACGTGTGGCTGTTATGGGGATTATCGTCTCCCATATGGAATCTGTCGAGGCGCTGAACGCCGTTTTGCATGGATATGGAAGCTACATTGTCGGCCGGATGGGGATCCCATATCGGAGCAAAGGGATCCACATTATCAGCATCGCCATTGATGCGCCGCAGGATGTAATTTCGGCGTTGGCGGGAAAGGTTGGAGCGCTGGAGGGGGTCAGTGTGAAGACCGCCTATTCCAACGTGATTACCCATGAGGCGTGATGTGCAAACTCTAATTGCGGCGCTGGAGGAAGAGCATTCCCTGTCCGTATCAGAGTATGAAGCGCTTCTCGTAAACCGTACCGAGACAGCGGCAGCAGTGCTGGCTCAAAAGGCGGTGGCGGTGAGAAAGCAGATCTACGGCACCGATATCTATGTGCGTGGACTGATTGAGATCAGCAATTACTGTAAAAATGACTGCCTGTACTGTGGGATTCGCAGAAGTAATCCCGCCTGTGACCGCTACCGCCTGGACACCGGACAGATCCTCGCCTGCTGTGAGGAGGGGTATAGACTGGGGTTTCGTACCTTTGTGCTCCAGGGCGGTGAGGACGGTTTTTTTACAGACGCAGTTCTGTGTGGACTGGTGGCGGCCATAAAGGAGAGCTGGCCTGACTGTGCCGTCACCCTCTCCCTGGGGGAGCGCAGCCGGGAGAGCTATCAGCGGCTGTTTGACGCCGGGGCGGACCGGTACCTGCTCCGGCACGAGACAGCCGATCCAGACCACTACAGCCGCCTTCACCCGCGGGAGATGTCCTATGATCACCGGATGCAGTGTCTGCGGGATTTAAAGGAGATCGGCTATCAAACCGGCTGCGGCTTTATGGTGGGCTCTCCTTTCCAGACGGCGGCATCTCTGGCCCAGGATCTCAAATTGATTGAGACCTTCCAGCCGGATATGTGCGGGATCGGCCCCTTCATTCCTCATAAGGACACCCCGTTTCGGGACAGGCCGGCGGGCAGCTTGGAGCTGACGTGCTATCTGCTGTCTATTATCCGGCTGATTCACCCGCAGGTTCTCCTCCCGGCTACCACAGCATTGGGAACCATCGCGCCTGACGGGCGTGAGCGCGGGATTTTGGCCGGGGCCAATGTGGTGATGCCCAATCTGTCCCCGGCGGCAGTGCGGGAGAAGTACACCCTCTATGACAACAAGCTCTGCACCGGGACAGAGGCGGCGCAGAGCAGAGACGCGCTGGCAGCGCGGATGCGTGCCATCGGATATGAGATTGTCTCCCAGCGCGGAGATGTGGCCCAGCTATAGAGCGCTTTTTGCCTGTCTCCACCCTCAGATGGGGGTGGAGATAGGTAATTTTGAAGACATCCCCCTAGCTATTTTAGGAAAAAGCGTGTATAATGATCACAATGGAACGGCGTTTTTATCGCCATAGTCAGTGAACGGTATAGACGGCGCACCATGAGTTTGAGACAATTTGGAGCAGAGCGATATGACCGACCTATTTGAAAAATCGATCCAGACTCTGGAGCTGCCCAAGGTATTGGAGCAACTTGCAGGTCAGGCCGTGACAGAGGAGGGAAAGGAGCGGGCGTTGGCCCTGCGGCCCTCTACAGACCCAGACGAGGTCAAGCGCCGGCTGGCCGAGACCACGGCGGCGGTTTCTCTGATGACCCTGCGGGGAGCGCCCTCCTTTTCCGGCGTCAAGCCGGTGGCTGCTTCTCTCCAGCGGGCCGATATGGGAGGGGCCCTCAACACCAGAGAGCTGCTGGATATCGCGGCAGTGCTTCGGGCCGCCCGCGGGGCCAAGGAGTACGCAGACGGAGAGGGGAACAGCAAGACCTGTATTGACCATCTCTTCCGATCCCTGTCGGCCAACCGCTTTTTGGAGGAGCGGATCACTGGGTCTATTCTGGGAGAGAACGAGATCGCCGACGCGGCCAGCCCGGAGCTGGCCAGCATCCGGAGGCACATCCGTGCTACGGCTAGCAAGGTCCGGGATATTTTGCAAAAGCTGATCTCCTCCTCCCAGGCCCGATACCTCCAGGAGGCCATTATTACCCAGCGCAACGACCGGTTTGTAGTCCCCGTCAAATCCGAGTGCAAAAACGAGATCCCCGGCCTGGTCCACGATGTCTCCTCCAGCGGGGGGACTTTCTTCATTGAGCCTATGGGGGTAGTCAAGGCCAACAACGAGCTGCGGGAGCTCCAGGCCAGAGAGGAAAAGGAGATCGCGCGTATTCTGGCTGAGCTGTCCGCCGAGTGCGCCGCCCACCGAGAGGATATCGCCCAGGACTATGATCTGCTCCTCCTGCTGGACGGAATTTTCGCCCGCGCCCGGCTGTCCATCCGTATGAGAGCCTGTGAGCCCGCCCTCTCCAGCCGGGGGATCTACCTGCGCAGGGCCCGCCACCCTCTGCTGGACCCAGCCAAGGCGGTGGCCAACGATCTGATGCTGGGCGGGGAGTTTGACACATTGGTCATCACCGGACCCAACACCGGCGGCAAGACAGTCACCCTGAAGACCATCGGCCTGCTCACCCTGATGGCCCAGTGCGGCCTGCATATCCCGGTGGACGGGGAGAGCACGGTGACGGTGTTCCGCCGGGTACTGGCCGATGTGGGCGACGAGCAGTCCATCGCCCAGAGCCTGTCCACCTTCTCCTCCCACATGACGAATATTGTCGGAATTCTGAAGGAGGCGGACAGCGAGACGCTGATCCTCTTTGATGAGCTAGGGGCGGGGACCGACCCCATCGAGGGAGCCGCCCTGGCCGCCGCTATCATTGACAGCGCGCGGGGGCTGGGTGCCCTGGTAGCCGCCACTACCCACTATGCCGAGCTTAAGGTATACGCTATGACCACAAAGGGGGTGGAAAACGCCTCCTGTGAATTCAATGTGGACTCTCTGGCACCCACCTACCGGCTGCTCATCGGGATCCCCGGCAAATCCAACGCCTTTGCCATCTCAGAGCGGCTGGGTCTCCCCCAGTATATCATCCAAAAGGCCGCCGCCCGGCTGGACGCGGAGAACGTCCGCTTTGAAGATGTGCTCACCCAGCTGGATGAGCAGCGCCAGGCCATGGAGCAGGAGAAGGAAAACGCCCGCAAGCTCCGCCGGGAGATGGAGGAGTCCGCCCAGAAGGCCCGGAGCTACCGGGAGACCCTGGAGAAGGAGCGGGCCAAGGCGGTGGAAAAGGCCCAGGCCGAGGCCCGTACCATTCTGGAGGAGGCCAGAGCCGCCGCGGACGAGACCTTCCAGGCCTTGAATGAGATGCGCCGCCGCCAGCAGAAGGAGGAGGACTGGCAGGCGGTCAACGAGGCGCGGGCGGGCCTGCGCCACCGGCTTAACGAGGCGGAGGCCAAGCTGGGTGCCCAACCTGAGACCCCAGAGCCGCCTCCCACCCGTCCGGCCCAGGCCGGAGACCGGGTGGAGCTGGTTAAGATGGCGGGGACTCAGGCTACCGTACTCTCTGTGGGCCGGGACGGGGTCCTCCAGCTCCAGGCGGGCATTTTGAAGATCACCGCCCGGCAGGACGAGGTTCGGGTCCTGGAGGGGGAGACCCAGAAGCAGGCCCAGACCTTTATCCAACGCACCGAGCGCAAACTGCGTAGTCTGGGCGCCGCCCCGGAGGTGGATCTGAGAGGGATGATGACCGACGAGGCTATCGGCGCTCTGGACCTCTTTTTGGACAATGCAGTCATTGGAAAGCTCACCCAGGTCACAGTGATCCACGGCAAGGGGACGGGCGCGGTGCGTAAGGCCGTCCGGGATCACCTCAAGCGCAGCCGTTACGTCAAATCCTTCCGCCCCGGTCGGTACGGCGAGGGGGAGGACGGTGTGACAGTGGTAGAGCTGAAGTGATTCCCATGCACAAAGCAATGCGTCGGAGATCTATTTTGGGGAGCTCATTTGTTAAAAATGTCATTGACGGCTTGGGACAAATTTGCTATGCTATATAATAACTTATCCGAGGCATCATAGGGGGAAACGTTTATGTATATGAAAGAGGCAGTCGTGAACAACCAAGTGGGCCTCCATGCCAGGCCGGCCACGTTTTTCATCCAAAAAGCCAACGAGTTTAAAAGCTCCATCTGGGTGGAGAAGGACGAGCGCAGAGTCAATGCCAAGAGTCTGCTTGGCGTGCTCTCCCTGGGGATTGTGAAGGGAACCTCTGTAAACCTTATCGCAGATGGTCCCGACGAGAAGGAGGCTGTTGAAGCCCTGATCGAGCTTATCGCTTCCAATTTCTCTGAGTAAGAAATTCAAATTGCTGAAAAGGGCGCTGTTCATTGAACGGCGCCCTTTCCTGTTGGTTGGCGGTACGGACTTCTCAGCCGCAGAAGGGGGTTGTGCTTTTTGTTTTGCGTACTGCTTTTTGTGTGCGGGATAAAAAATCCTTGACCTTTCACCTGGTGGAAGGTGTATGTTGGGGCTGTCTGGAGGGAAGGGCGCATGAAAATCAATCAGGTGGAGGAGCTGGTGGGGATCACCAAACGGAATATCCGGTTCTATGAGAAGGAGGGATTGCTTGCCCCGGCGCGCAACAAGGACAATGGATACCGGGAGTATTCCCAGGCCGATGTGGATACCCTAAACCGGATCAAGCTCCTGCGCAAGCTGGATCTCCCCTTGGAGGAGATCCGTAAAATGCAGGGCGGGATGCTCACCCTGGAGGACGGACTGCGCCGCCATATCATCCAGATCGCCCGGCAGCGGGAGAACTTGAACACTATGGAGCAGCTGTGTCAAACCCTGCTGGCTGACGGAGCCCAGCTGTCCAGCCTGGATGCCGGGCGCTATCTCGCGGACATGGACCGCATGGAACAGGAGGGGACCCGATTTGTGAACATTAAAAAACACGATACGCTGACCAGATACGCCGGACCCATCTTTGGGGCGGTGAGCTTCACGGCGCTGATGGTGGGGGTGCTGGCCCTGATCATCTGGGCCGCGGCCACAGACCCAGAGAATGCGCCTCCCTTAGGGCTGCTGATTTTTCTGGGTACGCTGCCCGTGATCGCCATTGGCGGGGTACTGCTGGCCCTGTGGCAGAGAATCAAACAGATCAGAGGAGGAGAAGAGGATGCTGCTGCTCAATATTGATTACATCCCTGGCAAAGCCATCGCCGCCCTGGGGCTGGTAAAGGGGAGTGTCGTCCAGGCCAAGAGCTTTGGAAGGGATTTTATGGCCGGGATGAAAACGCTGGTCGGGGGAGAGATCGAGGATTACACCGCCATGCTCAACGAGGCCCGGCAGATTGCCACCAAACGCATGGTGGATGAGGCCGAGGCCCTGAGGGCGGACGCCATTGTGAACCTGCGCTATACCACCTCCTCCGTGATGCAGGGGGCGGCAGAGATTACCGCCTATGGGACCGCCGTTCGGATCCTCGGCGCCCAGGAACAGGAGAGAACATATGCTGCAAATTGAACACTTTTCCAAGACCTACCCCGGCGGCAAGCGGGCGGTAGATGATTTAACCCTCCACGTCCGGCCGGGAGAGATTTTGGGGTTTTTGGGGCACAACGGCGCGGGAAAAACCACCACCATTCGGGCGGTAGCTGGGGTGATGGACTTCACTGAGGGGCGGATTGTCATTGACGGGCACGACATTCAAAGGGAGCCCACCGCTGCCAAGCTGGCCACCGCCTTTTTGCCCGACAACCCAGATCTCTACGATTTTTTGACCGGTATCCAGTATCTGACCTTCATTGCCGACCTCTATGAGATCCCGGCCAAACTCCGGCAGGACCGGATCGCCCAATATGCAGACGCTTTCGCCCTTACGGGCAATCTGGGCAGTCCCATCGGCAGCTACTCCCACGGCATGAAGCAGAAGCTGGCCCTTATCTCCGCCCTCATCCGCCAGCCCCGCCTGCTGGTGCTGGATGAGCCCTTTGTAGGACTGGACCCGGCGGCCTCCCACCTGCTCAAGGGTTTTTTGGCCGATCTGTGCGCGGCGGGAGGTGCGGTCTTTTTCTCCACCCATGTGCTGGAGGTGGCCGAGCGGCTGTGCCACCGGATCGCCATCATCAAGGAGGGACGGCTCATCCGTCTGGGCTCCACCGCCGAGCTGGTAGGGGATGCCACCTTAGAGGAGGTCTTTTTGGACCTGGAGGGCGGAAGCCATGAATAAGTTGCGCGCTCTTTTTGTAGTCCAGTTGAAGGCCATGCTCTTTTCCTTCCGTCCCGGTGGAAGGAGTAAAAAACGGGCGGCCTCCGGGGCGGGGATTCTGGCCCTCATGGCCGGGCTGGCCTGCTACTTGTCTGTGAGCTACAGCATACTGTTCTCCGCCCAGCTCTCCGAGATCGGACAGCTCCCGCTGCTGTTGGTCTTTATGCCAGTGATGGCGGTACTGGTGGGGTTTTTCTTTACCCTCTTTGCCGCCCAGGGGGTGATCTTCGGCGGGCGGGACAACGATCTGATGCTCGCTCTGCCCATCTCATCCTTTACCCTGATGCTCGCCCGAACCCTGGCTCTTTATTTGGAGAACCTGGTGTTTACCCTCTTTGTCATACTCCCCTGCGGCGTGGCCTACTTGATCTACGGCGGGGAGGGGGGAATTTGGTTTTGCCTGCGCCTGCTGTTCGCCGTCTTCTTTTTGGCCCTGATCCCAACCTGTCTGTCCCTCATCTGCGGCTTTGTCCTGGCTTGGTGCAGCAGTAAGATATCCAGGTGGGCGCTGCTGTCCACCCTGCTGTACGCCGCCTTTTTTCTTCTGCTGATAGCGGGGGTTTTCCGGCTCAACCTCCTGCTGTCCCGGCTGGACAGTCAGGCCGCCGCTATCCAGCGTGTTTTTAACGGGGTGGGACGGCCCTTCCTGTGGCTGTCTCAGGGAGTATGCGATGGCAGTTTCCCCGCCCTGTTGGCCTTTGGGGCGGTCTGCCTGCTCCCATTTTTGGCCCTGGTGTGGCTCTTCGCCCGGCGTTACAAGCGGATTGTCACCGGGTTGAGCGCACGGGGCGCCCGCTCGGACTACAAGCTGGGCCGGGTAGCCGCCGGAAGCCGCCGCCGCGCTCTGTTGAGCAAAGAGGCGCGCCGTTTCTTTGGCAGTCCGATCTACCTGTTTAACGCGGGTATCAGCTTGATTTTTCTGCTGCTGGCCGCTGTGGCCGCGCTGGTGGCCCGAGATAAGCTGCTGGCTGTGCTGGACTTGGTG
Organism: Oscillospiraceae bacterium; assembly: GCA_022792555.1. Lineage (GTDB taxonomy): Bacteria > Bacillota > Clostridia > Oscillospirales > Oscillospiraceae > JAAWBF01. Next base: position 3,554 of record JAAWBF010000125.1, on the reverse strand, counting down.
GAGGGGCTGCCAGTCCTCCCCATGCTGGCCCTGTGGGTGGGGTTCCTGCTCTCCATGGCGGCGATTACCGCCTCCTCTATCAGCCTGGAGGGGAAGCAGCTCTGGATTTTAAAGGCCGCTCCCGTCCCGTGTACCACCCTGTTCACCGTAAAGATCGGTTTTCAGCTTCTGCTGTGCCTCCCCTGTCTGGTGATCAGCGTGCTCTGCTTTGGCGCGGCCCTGAGCCTTTCCGCAGGACAACTCCTGATCCTTCTCTGGACGGGCGGGGCGGTGAGCCTGTTTACCGCCCCCTTCGGCCTGTTTGTCAACCTATGCTTTCCCAAGCTGGACGCCGCAAACGATACTGTTGTGGTCAAGCAGAGCGCCTCCGCCATCATCGCCACCTTTGGCGGGATGCTGTCCGTGGGCCTGGCAGCGGGGCTCTATGTCCTCACCTGGCGCAGGCTTGGCGCAGATGGCGCGGTGGCGCTGTGCGGCGGGGTCTTTGCTGGGCTGAGTGTGCTCTTTTTCTGTCTGCTTTGGACCAAGGGACAACAGCTGTATCAGAATCTATAAAGCGTCTGTCCGCTGGGCCTTGTCTGGTGGTTGTAGGGGCGGCCTGCGGCCGCCCGCTTTTTTGGGGCGCAGCCCCCCAGGCGACCAAGGATCGCCCCTACAACCTTTGAACTTCACATAATGCATAGGGGTCGATGGGGACATCGGCCCCTACGGCCTTTGGTCCCTGTGCAAGGGGAATACATCGCCAACTTTACCCTTTCTTAACTTCCTCTTTAAGACGGCTTGCAACTGCCGGGGTATAATAGAGGCAAGTTTAAAGAGAAAGGTGGATGCCATATGGCAGAGCATGTGCTGTCAACTCAGGCACTGACCAAGCGGTACGGCGCGGCGACTGCGGTACATCGAGTCGACATGACCATAGAGAAGGGGCAGATTTACGGTCTGGTAGGCCGCAACGGGGCGGGTAAAACGACCATCATCCGCATGATCACGGCCCAGACCATGCCTTCCTCCGGGACACTGTCTCTGTTTGGCGCGCAAGAGCCCCAGGTGCTGGACCGAATGCGGGCCCGGACTGGAGCCATGGTGGAAAACCCCAGCTTTTACCCCTATTTGACGGCCAAGCAGAATTTGGAGTACTATCGGATTCAGCGGGGGATTCCCGGTCCCCAGGTGGTGGAGGCCGCTTTGGAACAAGTAGGCCTGGCCGACACTGGGAAGAAGAAGTTTAAACACTTCTCTCTAGGGATGAAGCAGCGGCTGGGGCTCGCTCTGGCCCTGATGAACCAGCCGGATTTCCTCCTGCTGGACGAGCCTATCAACGGCCTGGATCCGGAGGGAATTGTGGAATTCCGAACTCTGCTGCTCCGGCTGAACCGGGAGCGGCAGACCACGATTTTAATCTCCAGCCATATTCTCTCCGAGCTGGAGAACTTGGCCACCCACTATGGGTTTCTGGACGGGGGCATCCTGGTGGAGCAGGTCTCGGCCCAGGCGCTAAAGGAGAAGTGCCGGGCCTGTATTGAGCTCCAGGTGGATGATGCCGCCAAGGCCGCCCTTCTGCTGGAGCGGGAGCTGGACACCCGCGACTATGAGGTGCTGCCTGGCAACGTATTGCGGCTGTACTGCCACATGGACGAGCCCCAGCGGGTAACGGCCTGCCTGGTCAACGGCGGGGTGGCCCTGTTTGCGATTGAGAACAAGGGTGCCAATCTGGAGGATTACTTCCTGTCTCTGATTGGAGGTGTCCACCGTGTTTGATTATCTGCGCGCTGAGTGCTATAAAGTGATCCACCGGAAGTATATCCCCGGCTTCCTTATTGTGATGTTCCTGTGCGAAGGACTATTGGTGAGTGGCTGGATCTTCACCAACGCCCGCGGAAACAATATCGGCTTTTCTACTGGCGCAGGAGTCATGGCGTCCATGCTGGTCATCGGCTTTTACTGTACGATTCTCACCGGCGACATGATCTTCTCCGATCAGTACAAATTCAATACCCTGAAAAATGAGGTCTCCTTTGGCCTGCCCAGGGCGCGTATCTATGTGGGCAAGCTGATCGTAGAGTGCCTGCTGGCCCTGGCGCTGTGCGCGGTGGTTCTGGCCTTCTATCTTGGCCTGTGCTGGATCACGCTGCCCCACAACCCGGAGCTGGACGGCGCGGCGATGTCCGCGGTGGCCTACTGTCTCCAGGTGGCCCTGCCCCTGTGGCTGGGGGCCCAGGCGTTTCTCAATGTGCTCTACTTCCTCATTCGCAGCAGCACCATTTGCTCCTTTATCGCGGTGGGGATTTTTATGGGGGCCGGCGAGATCCTTAAGCTCCTGGGCGCTCTGGTCCATCCTTTTTTCCAGACCCTCTATACGTGTATGCTCACCACCCCCCTGGAGCAGGCAGTCCAGGGCGGCGGCGATCAGGCCCTGTTTCTCCACGCCTGCGTGGTGGGGCTGTGCTGGTTTGTCTTCTCCACTGCCGTGGGCTTGGTGCTGTTCCAGCGCAAGGAAATCAATTAAAACTTACGGTTATAGAGGCGGCACCGCCCCTATGGAATCACAGGACGGGCGGCGGGTCCAGCGTGAACAAAAAGGAGGCGGTAGGCCATGTTGAATTATATCAGCGCGGAATTTTATAAATTGGGACAGCGGTGGTCCTTTTATCTCTCCCTGGCCGCGCTGCTAGTACTGGAGGAGCTGACCCTGTGGTCCTTCCGGCTGGAGGGGGCATCCTCAGAAGAGCTACAGGCTCTCTTTCTCTCACTGTCGCCCGTTGGCCTGTTTTTGGTGATTGTGTGTACCAATCTGGTCTTTTCCAATCAATACCGACACGACACCCTGAAAAATGAGCTGGCCTCCGGGATCTCCAGAACCAGGATTTATCTTGGAAAGCTGTCTGCCTCCTTTTTGGTCGCCCTCCTTTTCTGTGCGGCGGTCTGTGTGGTCTACCTCAAAAACGCCTGGTTGGTGTCTGACCGGATGGTAAGTGCGATTCCGACCCTCCTCTGGCGGCTCCTGCCAGATCTGGCCGCCGTCTTTCCTCTGTGGCTGGGGATGCTCTCCCTGTCCTTCTGCCTGATGAGTCTGCTGCGGGAAACCGCTTTAACGGTGTTGCTGCTGTTTGGATTTCTTATTTTTGGCAGTCTATTCCTCTGGCTTCTGTGCATGATCAATTGGCCCTGGTCTGTGATCCGCCGGTTGATTGCCGCCCTGTACTATGCCGTCCCAATGACTCCCTTTTTCGACTTGGGCGATCCCATCAACGCAGGAATGCTGTCCGCCCACTGGGCAGTAGGACTAGGCTGGGTGCTTGTCTCCACCTTGGTAGGGTTGTGTCTCTTCTACAGACGGGAGATTTAAGATATAGGATGCGCCGCGTTTTGTCAAATATCGCGATCAGCCGTTATAGAAGTCAAGGGCCGTATCTTGTCGGCAACAGTCAGCCAGAATCCCAGCGGGAAATACTTTGTCTCCCTGTGCTGTACTGATGTGGAGATGGAGACGCTTCCCACTACTGGAGCAATGATTGGCATCGACATGGGCCTGAAAGCATTTGCCATCACCTCCC
>JAAWBF010000124.1 GCA_022792555.1 Oscillospiraceae bacterium | reverse complement strand
TGGTCATGTGTCACCATAATGGTGGTCACGCCGAGCTGTCGTTGAATCTGCGCAATCTCCACCCGGACGGAGGCCCGCAGCTTTGCATCCAGATTGGACAGCGGTTCATCCATCAGCAGCAGGGAGGGGTTAAGCACCAGCGCTCTGGCTAGGGCAACGCGCTGCTGCTGTCCGCCGGACATCTGGGTGATTTTGCGCGGCTCATAGCCCTCTAGATGGACCCTGCGCAGGCCGTCAGCTACCTTTTGATCAATCTCCTCCTTGGGGACCTTTCTCCGTTTCAGACCGAAGGCTACATTTTCTTTTACGTTCATATGGGGGAACAGAGCATAGCTCTGAAAAACAATGCCCATATCACGCTTGTTGGTCGGCAGATTGGTAATATCGCGGCCCCGCAGCACGATCTTGCCTGCATCCGGCAGAAGCAGACCGCTGATAGCACGCAGCAGGGTGGTCTTGCCGCACCCGGAGGGGCCCAGAAGGACAATAAATTCTCCCTCATTGATGGTTAGATTTACCTGTTTGAGGACATGGTTGCTGCCAAAGTGTTTGCTGATCCCTTGGATCTCCAGGGCGTAAGACGCTGTACTACGGCTCTCCACGGTGTAAGATGCTGTACTGCTGCCCATCCTGTTCCCTCCTTATGAATCGCGGATGCTGATTTTTTGCCTCCCTGCCGGGGAGCTTAGGTTTTGTTTCATCATTGGCGGTATGTCCAACGGTGAGAGACCTGCTGTTTGGGCGTGTTGACAAAGTTCAGATAAGGTCTAGATAAATCTGGACCATTTAAAAAGCTTTTCGCCTACCATCTCAGCCACAATAATCACCAGAATGATGATGGCGCTTCCCGCCACAGCCTCCAAGTCCAATCCCTGTCCCCGCTGTTCGGCATAAATGCGGACTGGGAAGGTGATGTTGCGTACACCAGAAATAAACACAGCCACAACTGAATCGGTAAAAGAGACCACAAAGCCGAAGAAAGCACTCACAATTACCCCAGGTGCGATCAGCGGGACAGTAATTTGGAAGAAGGTCTCCACCGGGGTGGCCCCTAGACTCAGCGCAGCGTTTTCCACATCCGGATTGACAAAGGAAAGGCTGGAGAGGACCATCCGTACCACATACGGAATGACGAGCAGGCTGTGCGCCAGAATCAGCCCGGTATAGGAGCCTAAAATTCCCAGGGTGGAGTAGAATTGCAGCAGAGCAATGGCCCAGATGACACGGGGAAGGGTCATGGAGGCCATGACCATGGTGTTGATGGTTGCTCTTCCCCGGAAGGAAAAGCGCTTAATCGCAAATGCGGTTGGGACGCCTGCGCCAACCCCAATGGCAGTGGCACTCAGGGAGACGACAATGCTTACCCGCAGAGAGGCCGCAAATTCCTTACTGGTGAGAAATGCCTTGAACCACCGCAGGGACAGGCCGTTGCGCAGGGGGAAGGAGAAAAAGTTATCCGCGCTGAAGGCCCCCAGAAAGAGCATTAGGATGGGTGCCATGGTAAAGAGCAGCACCAGAACGGAGAGCACCGCAAAAATACGTCTGCCTGCTTTTTCACTCATACTGCAACCCCCTCTTTCTGCCGGGAACGGACCATAAAGGACAAGATGAGCTTGTACAAAACCATGCCAACCAGAAGCACCGCCATGGGGAAGAGCGCGAACGCCGAGGCGAAGGGATAGTTCATTACCTCAATGCCCTGGGTATAGGCCACCGTGCCGAACACCGGAATTTTTCCCTGACCCAGCAGCTGCGGAGTGACAAAGGAGGTCAGATTGGCCAAAAAGACCAGTACGCCGCCGGCAATGGCCCCCGGCAGGGTAAGCGGAACGGTGACGCGGAAAAAGGAGGTAAAAAAGCCTGCGCCAAGAGAACGGGCCGCATCCTCCAGGTTGGGGTCCAGGGTGCCCATGGCTGTCACCAGGGGGAGGACCATCATGGGAATGTAGGACTGAATCAGGCCGATGATCACACCGACCTCCGCCCCTAAAAAGCGAATGGGCGTGTCGATAAGATGAAGACTGGTCAAAAAACCGTTGATGACACCGATGGGGGAGAGCATGATGATCCAACCCAGGGTCTGTATCATCGCACCGCCAATCATGGGGAGCATCATCAGAATGATGAGGAAGCTCTTTACCATCCCCCGTTTTTTCGAGATGTACCAGGCCAGTGGGTAGGCGACGATAAAGGTAATCACTGTGGAAACGGCGGCCAGACGCAGTGTGTTGGCGTAGATCTTCATGTAATAGGGGCCTTCCTCCACCAGGAGATGATAGTAATTTTGCAGGGTAAAGGTTGGCAGCGGGATGTTAGAGCCGGGGACATTTTCCCAGACGCTGTAGAGAACGAGCTGTCCAAAGGGCAACAGAAAGAAGATGAACAGCAAGAGAGCGCTTAGAGCGATCAGCAGATAGGGGACCCACTTTTTTGTCGTAGTCATAACAACCTCCCATCTCGCCATCTCGGCGCGAAACTCTCCTGTTCCCGCCTCCAGCGGAGACGGGAACAGGCCATATTTGAGGATTGTGTGCGATCACTCAATAAGTTCTTTGTTCCAGGTTTCGGTCAAATCCTTTCGGACCTGTACGATAAAGGGCCAATCCAGGTTGATCAGCGCGGCAGCAGCGTCTTCTCCGTATACCACTTTATCCGCCACAGCATCAGGGACGACAACGGTGCTGTTGGTCGGTCCGAAGTAGGCTTTCTCAGCAAATGCAACCTGAGTCTTGGGATCTAAGGCCAACTGGACATAGGCCAGCGCAAGATCCCGGTTTTTACTGCCCTGGGTGATGACGATGGTATCCATGGCCAGCACGGAGCAGGGCTCCTCCGGGAGGACAAAATCGAGGTTGTCATACTGCTCGTTCAAGGCCTCGGCATAGGAGCTCTGGTTGGGGGCGGCCACAACCAGCCCCTGGGACATATACTGGGCCAGCTCGTCATTGCTGGTGTAGACCAGCGGGACAGGTTTAAGGACCTTTAGCCGCTCGATGATGGCGTCGGTGTCGTGCTCGTCGCCGCCCAGCAGCCGTCCAACCACGCCCAGCATGGCGTCAGCGCCGGTGCTCGGCCAGGTTGGGAACGCAACTTTGCCCGCATAGTCCGCCTGGAAAAGCTGCTCCCAGGTGGGGGGTGTGGGGAAGACATCCTTGTTGTACTGAATACCAACCGGAGCGATCGCGGCACCGTAGCCGCCGGCTTCTTTTGCGAAATCATAGAGATCCTGATAGACAGGCAGGGACTCGTCCGCAGGCTCGGCCACGCCGTCCGTAATCGCCTGGGGCGCGGTATGGACATTGATATAGGCCACGTCCATGCTGGGATTCCCCTGCTCCGCGTAGAGCTTGGCCAGCCGGTCGCCCGCGCCGCCCAGCAGGAGCTGCACTTCAGCCCCTTGGGCCTCCAGAGGCGGGATTACGACGTCACGGATGATCTCCTCATAATCGCCGCCCCAGACGCCGACCACCAGGGTCTGTCCGCTGAAGTCCTTACCCTCCAGATAGGCAATGCTCTGCTCTGAGAAGCCCTCCAGTGCGCCGCCGCCGTTTCCGCCGCTGCTGCTTGGCGGGGTGCTGCCCGCCGGAGCGGGTGTAGGCGTCGCCCCGCTCTGGGGAGAACAGCCAGCCAGCAGTCCAAGTGCCAGCAGCGAACAAATAAATCTGGCAATGACATTTCTTCTTTTCATCAGGATTACCCCCCTTTTAGGCCATGATGTAGTGAATACCTACCTCCAGTGCTTCTTGTGGGCATGCCACCTCACAGGGCAGGCACATCCAACAGGTCCGCCGGTGTCCCACCGGTTTGCCGCAGTTCAGGCAGCGGCTCGCCTCTTGTTCAGCCTCTGCTTGGGTCATCACACGTTCCACCTGATCGGCTCCTGCCACCAGCAGATCCACCCGCTTGGCATCCGATCCGGCGGTCAGATCTACCGGACAGTCGTGGAGGAATGCTGTGCTGTTGTCCCGGCCGTAGGTGAGGTCATCCCCATTGAACAGCCGGAGAATGGATTCTGCGGCTCTGGCGCCGTCTGCCATGGCGTGAACCGCTGTATTGGGGCCGGGGATGGTATCGCCGCCGGCAAAGACCCGGTCCAAAGAGGTCTGTAGACTGATGGGGTCAACCTGAATCCGGCCTCTGTTTTGATCGATGGTGCCGTCCAGATAATCCAGCTGGGCCTGCTGCCCCACGGCCAGGATTACCTTCCCTGCGGAAAGGGTTCTGGTAATTGTGTCGTCATAGCTGGGATTGAAGCGCCCCTCCTCGTCAAAGACCCGGACACATTGCTTGACCTCCAGGCCAACACGCGATCCTTCCTGGCCGGCAAAGGAGGCAATCCCCCAGCCGGGCTGGAAGGCGATCCCCTCCGCCTGGGCCTCTCGGACGGACTCGGCGGAGGCCGGAAGCTGATCCATCTGCTCCAGGGAGAGAATGGTAACGCGGCTGGCTCCGGCCCGGCGGGCAGTCATGGCCGCGTCAATGGCCACGTCACCGCCGCCTACGACCAAAACCTCCCCCTCTATGGGTGCGGGAGTCTCTTTGGCGCGGGTTAAAAAGTCCAGCGCATACTCCACCCGATCCTGGCCCTGGGCCAGGGGGAGTGTGATAGGAAGGGTGGTTCCGGTAGCCAGGAAGACGGCGTCAAAATCCGCTCTCAGCTGGGCAAGGGTGAGGTCCCGGCCAATCTGGATTCCGGTGTATACCTTTACCCCAGCTTTGGCAAGCAGTCCACAGTCCTGCTCCACCACCTTTTCCGGCAGGCGAAAGGCGGGGACTGCCTGGGCCAGAGTGCCGCCCAGAGTGCCGCGGGCCTCATAGAGGGTGACATCACAGCCCGCCTTGGCCAGCGTCCAGGCGGCGGTCATGCCGGCGGGGCCGCCGCCCACAATGGCACATTTGCCGTTGGCCCGGTTGGAGGGGGTACAGTCCGGTCCCTTGGGGGCGTGCTCATAAAGGTAGCGCTTTAAGGCCCGGATGGAGACCCCGGAGCCATCCTTTTGGCAGTGGTTGCATGTTTCCTCACAGGGGTGGTTGCAGATATGACTCAAAAGGCCGACAAAGGGGGTCTTCTCATAGATCTGATCCACCGCCCCCTCCAGATCACCCCGGTGGATGAGCTGTACATAGCCCTGGGCATTGATGCCGAGGGGACAGGCATGGGCGCAGGGGGCCTGCTGAAGCCGGAGGTTGTCCAGAATACAGCGGTCCACACAGATCCCACAGCCGATACACTTCTCTGGGTCCACACGGATATTATCCGACAGCGCAGAAATTGGATTCACTCCCATAAAGTCATCACATCCTCTCTACATCTTGATAGATAATATTGACCGCATAGTCGCTCTCATCCTTTTTCTCCAGGATGATATGCTTCTTCCAGTTGGCATCGTCCCGATCCGGGTAGTCCGAACGGGTGTGGAACCGGCCCCAGCGGCTCTCCTTCCGGGCCTTCGAGGCCTCTGCTGACAGGAAAGCGCTGACGATGATGCTCTCTACCTCAAAGTACTTGTAGAAATCCTCTGGGTCAGTCATCCCTACCAATGTCTTAAGCTCGTGGTCGAAGCGGAGGACCTCCTCCAGGGCGCGGTTGAGCTTATACTCATTTTTGGGCGGCGCGATGTAGTCGGTGATGGTCCGGCGCAGCTTGTTCTCAAACTCCTGAATGCTGACCGGGCCGCGCATGGCCTTCACCCGCTCAATCTGAGCCAGACGATCGGCGATGAGGGCCTCGTCGTAGGCCGGAGCCTCTCGATCCGCGATATAGGAGACTGCGTGTTCTGCGGCGATCCCACCCATGACCAGCGCGCCTGGCAGGAAGCCGCGCACATTGGCGGCGTCACCGGCGGCGTACAGGCCGGGAACGGAGGACTCCGCCTTCCCGTTGACCATGACGCCAGTGATGCCATGACCGCCGCACAGGAAGCACTCGCTGGGCCACTGCTCGATGTCATCCTTGCGAAAGTCCATTCCGCGGTTGGCAAAGAAGCGGCCTTGAACGGGGCGTTCCGTGGTGAAGAGGATCTCCTCGATCTCCCGGATGTTTTTCTCGGGCAGATGCTGCATCCGCACCCGCAGAGGGCCGCGCCCTGCGTCGTGGACGGAGAGCAGATCGGAGATGGACAGGGCATTCTCCTCTACTCTGCGGTCAAAGGCATCCACCACATAGGCCCCGCGGGTGCAGGAGATGTGCAGGCCGGCGGCGTTGATGTCCTTCACACTGTAGTCCACAATGGTGTACTCAAAGCCGGTGAGCTTGGCCCCAGCCCGGTAGGCCATCCGGTAGGCTTCTCCCGTATTGCCGGGGAAATCAAAGGTGCCATAGGGGTAGCCGTTGGTGGTCTCTCCAAACCGGGCGGTTCCCCCTGCGCACAGGATGACCGCCTTGGCCATACAGACGATGGTCTCCCCTGTGCGGGTGTTCAGCCCGATGGCGCCGATCACCCGTCCATCCCGCTTGATTAGATCTAAGGCCATGGTACGGTTATAGACGGTTGCTCCTGCCTCATAGGCCTTATCTGCCAGGATTTTTTTCAGCTTCGGTTCCAAAATAGCCAGACAGAACTTGCCCTTTGGTGCGACATCCAGTACGATGTTTTTGCCGTCCTTGTCCTTTGGGAAGAGAACACCCCAGCTCTCTATTTTCTGTACCATCTCCCAAGTGCGGGAGACCCAGGCGTAACACTGACTATCGTCTACAATTTCCTCGCAGGCACCATGGGCGGTCTCTAAGTACTCCTCAGCTGTAGAGAAACCAGGTACCGCAGTGACGTTAAAGGCATCCATACCTGCGGCGATGGAACCGGAGTACATGATGTCCGCCTTGTCAAACACGACCACCTTTGCGGATGGACAGCACTCCCTTGCACGAATGGCCGCCATGGTCCCCGCCGTTCCGCCGCCAAGAATCAGAACGTCCGAATGGATTACATGCGTCATAATCATTCCCCCTTTTTGTTTGCCCTGGCCATAGGCACGGTTTGTTTACAATTGATATAATAACATATTAAAACATATCGAACAATGTATTTTTTGCTCAAACCTTGCCAAACTTATTGTAATCTGTTGTCGATAATACTTATATTTTCGCTGTAATTATAGATGATTTTGTATAAAATAAAGATATTTTCAGACTTGACAATGTAAAACCATCAGTTTCTACTATAAAATTAACCAAAAAAAGCGGCTTTACATCTTCCTGTTTATAGTAATTTATATATAAACTGTTTTCTTTGTTTTGCAAAGGTGGTTTTTATATCTTTTTATAACATCACAATGATTATCACAACATTCAGAACTTGTGGTTCCTCCAATTCCTTCGCTCCCTCTCTCGCCTCCAACCTGTGTGCTACTCCTGCAGCCATATGACATGGCTCCCCCGAATTTTATGTTTACAAGCATATGGCTTTGCGCTATAATAGCAACAAATCATAGTGTTGCTGCAGGGCTGCCGCACGAAAGTGCGGTATTTTTGTATTTTTGATGGAATTTTTCTAAACTATGTACGATTTTTCACCATATTACCTGCTAAAACGGGGGGTTAGTGATGATAAAAGTCGGTATTATTATCCCGGAGGGCAGTGGAACGTTTCAAGAGGACGCGCAGCGCATTACAAAACAGCTCCAGATAACCCCTATCTTCTGTTTTGGACACTTTTCCGCTGTGCTGCCTACGGTGCGCCAGATGCTTCACGAGCACACCGATATTCAAGCACTGATCGCCCGCTCAACAACGGCGATCTTTCTCCGAAAAGCGTTTGACCTGCCTGTGGTCGATCTGGATTTGAGCAACTTTGATTTTGCAAAGACCATCTCTGAGCTGCCCGATAAGAGCGGAGAATTTATTGTGGTCCAATTTCATCCCTCCGCCTCCAGATATGATGTGGAAGCGATCGCCAAGGTGTGTAATATCCACCTAAAAACGGTCTTTGTAGATACAGAACATCCGGAAGATATTGTCAGAATGGTCCAGGAATCTGGATGCAGCCGGGTTGTCTCATCAGTCTCTGTCGTGGCCGAGCCCTGCCGGAGGGCCGGTCTGGAGGTCATCTCCCTGCGCTTTTCCCCTCAGGCCATTGAGAACGCCCTGCGCCAGGCCCTTTACATGGTGGAGGGCAAGCGGCACGAGACCCAGAGGACCCAGCAGCTCCTCCAGATTCTAAACGCCTTTTCCGAGGGTTTCTTGGCGGTGGATCATCAGGGGAAAATCGTCATGCTCAACCAGGCGCTGTGTGAAATTGCTGGTATCCAGTCCGCCACGGCCATCGGTTCCTCGCTGACTGAGGTCCGGGAGTCGATGTACTTCATCCGCCTGCTCACCGATACGCCGGATGAGAGCGTACTCAACTATCACGGCAAAAAGTATATTGTCAACCGCCCCCACTTCCACGACTCCGGTCAGCTCAGATCCATTTGGAGTGTAAGCAGTCTGTCCAGCATTCAGGAGAAGAGTTCAATTTACCAGAAAAAGCTAGTCAATGACGGCTACCGCGCCCGCTATCATTTCAGTGATATCGTCTCGGTCAGTCCTGTGATGGAGGCCTTGAAGGAAAAGGCCCGCCGGTATGCCCGTACAGACTGCAATATTCTGATCTTTGGGGAGAGCGGCACGGGCAAGGAGATGATGGCCCAGAGCATTCACAATGAGAGTGAATACCGCGACGGCCCATTCGTGGCAATCAACTGCGCCGCCCTCCCGGAAAATCTTCTGGAGAGTGAGCTGTTCGGCTACGAGGCCGGAGCCTTTACCGGTGCACAACGCAATGGAAAGGAGGGGCTGATCGAGCTGTCCAACCACGGGACGCTCTTCCTGGATGAGGTGGGGCTGACCTCCCTGTCCCTCCAGGCAAAGCTGCTGCGCAGTCTTCAGGAGCGGCAGATCAGCCGTCTGGGGGGCACCAAGCTGATCTCGGTGGAAAACCGCATTATCTGTGCTACCAACAACGATTTGATGCAGGCAGTAAAAGAGGGGACCTTCCGGGAGGATCTTTTTTACCGGCTTGATGTGCTCAACCTCCGGCTGCCGCCCCTGCGGGAGCGGATTGGGGATATCCCCTTTCTCGTGCGGACCCTGCTGCGCCGAAAAGGGATTTCCCGCCGCAGGCTGCTGGGCATTGAGGATACACTCATGCACTATTTCACCTCCTATAGCTGGCCGGGGAACTTCCGGCAGCTTGAGGCCTTTTTAGAGCGGATCTTTGCCTTGAACCAGGGCCTGGTAGTAGAAGAAAAGCTGCTCAAGCAACTGCTCGAGGAGCTTCCCAAGGACGAACATACACCTATAGACAGCACATCGCTCTACGCAGAGGGGACAGGCCGAATCTCATCCCTGTACGGAAATTATCTCGTCTCAGGCACCCTCTCTCAGGTGGAGGATCAGATCATCCGGGAGGCCTACCGCCGCTGTGACGGCAACATCACAGAGCTGACGCAGGCTCTGGGCGTGGGCCGCACCACACTCTGGCGAAAGCTGAAGCAGCTGGGTCTGCGGAATACTCCTTAGAAGGCGTTTTTTAGGGTATCCATGGTTCTTGTGGGCACTTTATATTCCATAATTGAACATTACCGAATCGGATGTTTCAAATTGAAATTTCAGCTTGAAACATCCGATTCGGCTTTTTTATTTGTCCCGCCGGGGCATAACCGGATTACCCCCCTGTATTTTTACGATTTTTTTATCGATCCCTGTCGAAAAAGGATAGATAGTGCAGGCATTTCACAGAATACGACAATTTTTCCCATATAAAATTGAACCGGCAGTCCTCCAGTTTGGTATGATAATTGCTTTTTATCACAGCAAAGCTAAATGCAGATAGCTTGCAGGTCGGCGGTGTCTCCGGTTTGGCCAACCGGGTTTTATACCGCTAGGTTTGAATCTGAATCCAAGAGGAGGAACTACTGTGTCAAACATCTTTGACGGTATCAAGGTAATTGATATTACAAACAACCTTGCCGGTCCCCTCTGTGCCCAGATGCTGGGTGACTACGGCGCTGAAGTATACAAAATTGAACGTCCCGGCGCGGGAGATGACTCCCGCGGCGTTGCTCCTAAGATTGAAGGGCAGTCCCTATTCTATATGTTTGCCAGCCGGAGTAAGAAATCCGTCACCCTCGCCCTGGATGACCCACGCGCCCAGGCATGTATTTATAAGATGGTCAAGGACTGCGATGTTTTCATTGAGAGCTATCCCCCTGGCCGGATGAAAAAATTCAATCTGGACTACGAGACCATCTCCAAAATCAACCCCAAGATTGTGTACTGCTCGGTCTCCGTTGCGGGGCAGACCGGCCCGCACAGCAAGGTCCCCGGCTTTGATATCATCGCCCAAGCCATGTCAGGCATGATGGACATTACCGGCGAAAAGTCTGGCGGTCCCACCAAGAGCGGTACCGTCATCGGCGATTACATCGGCGGGCTGAATGCCTTCGCATCCGTGGTGTCTGCCCTGTACCACCGGGATCGCACCGGTGAGGGACAGTACTGTGATGTCTCTCTGCTCGACGGCCTGATCGGGGTCAACACCCTGGTGGACCAGGCCGCCACACTGCACACCCATCCCACCCGTTCGGGCGCCCACCATGGCACCATTGCCCCCTATGGCATCTACAACGGCAACAACGGCGAGAGCTGTATCGTGGCGGCCTACACAGGCAAGATGTGGCCCGCCCTGTGCAAGCTGATTGGCCGCCCTGAGCTGGAGGAAGATCCCAAATTCAACAGCAACGCGGCCCGCTGCGCCAATCTGACAGAGCTGATTGGCTACATTGAAGGATGGCTCAAGCGCTTTGACAAGATTGATAACGCGGTGGAGCAGATGGCTAAGGTCGGGATTGCGACCTGTAAGATCTGCTCTACCACCGATGTCGTAGAGGACCCGGCCTACCGGGATCTGGGCTTGATTATCGATATCCCCACACCGCCCTCGGTGAAGGAGCGCGACC
>JAAWBF010000187.1 GCA_022792555.1 Oscillospiraceae bacterium | reverse complement strand
CCTGTATGGGCCTATCTTCCTGACCCGTGAGGGTACGCCCATGAGCCGGACCTATGTTACCCTGAGCATCCGGCAGCTGTGCCGTGCCGCCCAGGTGCCGGAGGAGAAAGGGAATCCACGCTGTTTAAAGCGGCTGTATCAAGCGACCCGCAGCGGGATTGAAGAAAATATTGCACTGCTGGCAGAGCAGGCCCATGACCGTCTACTGGAGCAGGAACAGCTGGAGATCGGCTGGACAGAGGTGTGATAAAGTTGGGGAAAAAGATTCATACGGACGATGCCACACCGACGCACTTGCTGCTGCAGCATTTGGCCGCGGCATTGATTTTGACTTATATAATAGCGGTGCTCGCGTTCTACTTTCTGGCAGGAGAGGAGCTTCATCTGCGCAGGTCGCGTGGAGAGCTGGGGCTTCCAGGGGCGGACAGCGGGACGGTGGAGTTAACCGCTGGAAGCGTAGTAGAACAGCATTTTAGCATGGAGATCCAGCGGCTGGAGGGTGTAACCATCCAGTGGGGGACCTATTACCGGCCCAACAGCGGGACCGTTCTGATAGAACTTTTGGACCTGCGTTCTGGGGAGGTGGTACTCTCCCAGGGGTTTGATGCGGCCGGAATTCAGGAGGGCGGACTGACCACCATGACGGCGGAGGCGCCCATTGAGGGGCTGTACCAGGCTCCGCTGCTGCTGCGAGTCACCGCAGACAGTCAGCCGGGCAGCGGGGTCTCCCCGCTGATGAACACCCAGGGGCAGGAGAAGGGATGGGTGCTTACGGTCAACGGCGCAGCTGTACCTGGGGTGCTGTGCTTTGCGCTGTCCGGGACGGACTACATTTGGACAGGCCTGCACTACTGGGAATTTGCAGGGGCTGGATTGCTTCTTCTGCTGCTGTTTCTCGCCGGGGTGTGGTACCGGTGCCGGAGTGGGAAACGCAGCTATCTGGTAAACGCAGTGGCTGCGGTGCAGAAGTACCGCTTTCTCATCCGCCAGCTGGTGGCACGGGACTTTAAGACCAAGTACAAGCGGTCCATTTTGGGGATGTTCTGGAGCTTTTTAAACCCGCTGCTCACTATGTGTGTACAGTATTTCGTCTTCTCCACCATCTTTAAGAGTGACATTCCAAACTATGCGGTCTATCTGCTCATTGGCATTGTGTCCTTCAACTTTTTTAACGAGGCCTGCGGGATGGCGTTGACCTCCATCATAGGTAATGCTGGGCTGATCACCAAGGTCTACATGCCCAAGTACATCTATCCGCTGACAAGGGTGATGTCCTCGGTGGTGAATTTGGGCATTTCTCTGCTGCCCCTGGTGATTGTTACCCTGGCCACCGGGGTGGCACTGAGAAAGTCTGTGCTGCTGATGTTCTACTTCCTGCTCTGTCTGATTGTGTTCAGCTTAGGGGTTGGACTGCTGCTGTCCGCGTCGATGGTGTTCTTCCGGGATACCCAGTTTCTCTGGGGGGTGTTGAGCATGATCTGGATGTACGCCACCCCTGTTTTCTATCCGGAGAGCATTCTGCCAGACTGGTTTCGGCAGACCATTTTGACGTGCAACCCGCTCTATCACTTTTTAAAGAACACCCGGCTTTGTATTTTGGACGGGATCTCGCCGGAGCCGGCGGTCTATGTGCAGTGTATGCTGATGGCGCTGGCGGCGCTGCTCCTTGGAGCGCTGGTGTTCCGAAAAACCCAAGACCGGTTTGTGCTGTATTTGTGAGGTAGACCATGAGCAAGACGATGATTGAGGTTTCGGATGTCTCCATGCAGTTCCAAATGAATAGCGACCGGATCATGTCTCTGAAAGAGTTTGTGACCACAGCGCTGCGGGGGAAGCTGAACTATGAAAGGTTTACGGCGCTGGATCATGTATCTTTTACAGTAAAGAAGGGGGAGACGCTGGGGCTGATTGGCCGGAACGGCGCGGGGAAGAGCACCATGCTCAAGGTGATCTCAGGGATCCTGAAGCCCACCCAGGGCAGTGTGATATGCCGGGGGAATGTGGTGCCCATGCTGGAGCTGGGTTCCGGGTTTGACATGGATCTGACAGGGCGGGAGAACATCTTCCTAAACGGCGCCATATTGGGGTACAGCGAGGAATTTTTAGACACAAAATATGACGAAATCGTGGAGTTTTCCGAGCTGGGAGCCTTTATTGAGACACCCATCCGCAACTACTCCTCCGGGATGCTGGCCCGACTGGCATTTTCCATTGCCACGGTGGTGAAGCCGGAAATTCTGATTGTGGATGAGATCCTGTCTGTGGGCGATGCACAATTTCAGGAGAAGAGCAAGAAGCGCATGCTGGAGTTGATGGGCGGCGGGACAACGGTGCTCTTTGTTTCCCACAGCATTAAGCAGGTACAAGAGATGTGCAGTCATGTTATCTGGCTGGAAAACGGCGGCGTGAAGATGCAGGGCAACGCGTGCGAGGTGTGCGCGGCGTATGACGGTACAGGTTGACAGGAGGATGGAGAGGATGAAGGGAATTATTTTGGCGGGTGGCAGCGGGACGCGTCTATACCCGCTTACGATGGTGACAAGCAAGCAGCTTCTTCCAGTGTATGACAAGCCCATGATCTATTATCCCTTGTCAACCTTGATGCTGGCGGGCATCCGGGAGATCTTGATTATCTCTACCCCCCAGGACCTACCCAACTTTGAGCGGCTGCTGGGGGACGGCAGCCAGTTTGGAGTTCAATTATATTACAAAGTGCAGCCATCCCCGGATGGCCTGGCCCAGGCCTTTCTCCTGGGCGAGGAATTCATCGGGGAGGACCGGTGCGCCATGATTTTAGGGGACAACATCTTCTATGGCGCCGGCCTCACCACCCATCTGAAACAGGCGGTGGAACAGGAGGAGGGCGCCACGGTGTTTGGATACTATGTGGAGGACCCGGAGCGGTTCGGTGTGGTGGAGTTCGATCCAGACGGCAAGGCCATCTCCATTGAGGAGAAGCCAGCTGCCCCAAAGTCCAACTACGCCGTAACAGGGCTGTATTTTTATGACAAAAGGGTGTGTGAGCGGGCCAAAAAGCTGAAGCCCTCCCCCCGTGGAGAGCTGGAGATCACCGATCTGAACCGGGTGTATCTGGAGGAGGGTTCGCTGAACGTCATTACCTTGGGCCGGGGATATGCGTGGCTGGACACAGGGACGGTGGATTCCTTGAGCGAGGCAGCGGAGTTTGTGCGGGTAATCGAATCCAGAGAGGGGATTCAAATCTCCGCGCCGGAGGAGATCGCATTCCGTAACGGCTGGATTACAGGCCAGATGCTGAAGAAATGCGCGGAAGCTTATGGAAAATCTCCCTATGGACGGCATCTGTGGAATGTAGCCCAGGGGAAGTATATCTACTGAGGTGGCACGATGAAGTTTATCAAGACAGCGCTTGAGGGGGTTTACATCGTAGAACCGGCGGTATTTGGGGACCACCGGGGCTTTTTTATGGAGAGCTGGTCCCGGCGGGCCTTTGAGGAGGCGGGACTGTGCTACGATTTTGTCCAGGATAACCACTCGTCCTCCACCGTGAAGGGGACACTGCGGGGTATCCACTTCCAGCGGGGAGAGAAGGCCCAGGCCAAGCTGGTGCGATGTGTAAAAGGCGCGGTGCTGGATGTGGCGGTGGACCTGCGGCCCAGCAGTCCCACTTATAAAAAATGGGTAGGCGTGGAGCTGTCGGGAGAGAACAAGCGGCAGTTGCTGATTCCCAGAGGGTTTGGACACGGCTTTGTAACCTTGACAGACGATGTGGAGTTTCTGTACAAGGCGGACAACCCCTACGCGCCGGAGGCGGACGGCGGGATCCGCTGGAATGACCCAGAGCTTGACATAAACTGGGGAATTGAGACGCCTATCCTATCGGATAAGGACAGCAAGTCTCCCTTTTTGAGAGAAGCCGTTACCGGCTTTGAGGAGTGGTGAGTATGAAGTTTTTCGTCACGGGCGGGGCCGGGTTTATCGGCAGCAATTTTATCTTTTACATGGAAAAAAAGCACCCAGAGTACGAGATAATCTGCCTGGATAAGCTGACCTATGCCGGAAACCTGGCCACGCTGGCTCCGGTGATGGAGAAACAGAATTTCAAGTTCGTCCGGGTGGATATTGCGGACCGGGAGGCGGTGTCCAGCATTTTTGAGGTGGAAAAACCGGATGTGGTGGTAAACTTCGCGGCAGAGAGCCATGTGGATCGGTCCATTGAGGATCCAGGGGTTTTTTTGCAGACCAATGTGATAGGGACTCAAGTACTGCTGGATGCCTGCCGGAAGTATGGAATTCGACGGTATCATCAGGTATCAACGGATGAGGTATACGGGGACCTGCCCCTAGACCGGCCAGATCTGTTTTTCACCGAGCAGACCCCCCTGCACACATCCTCGCCTTATTCCGCCTCCAAGGCGTCTGCGGATCTGCTGTGTAATGCCTACCATCGGACCTACGGTCTGCCTATTACGATCAGCAGGTGCTCCAATAACTATGGGCCGTACCAATTCCCGGAGAAGCTGATCCCGCTGATGATCGCCAATGCCCTGGCGGACAAGCCCCTGCCGGTGTATGGCCAGGGTCTAAATGTACGGGATTGGCTGTATGTGGAGGACCACTGCGCCGCCATCGACCTGATCTTGGAACAGGAAGAGATAGGGCAGGTGTACAACATCGGCGGACACAATGAGATGAGGAATATTGACATTGTGAAGCTGATTTGCAAAGCGCTGGACAAGCCGGAGGGCCTGATCACCTATGTCACAGACCGGAAGGGACACGATATGCGCTACGCCATCGACCCGACCTTTATCCATGAAAAGCTGGGCTGGCTGCCGGAGACAAAGTTCGAGGATGGGATTCAAAAAACCATCCAGTGGTATCTGGACCACCGGGATTGGTGGGAGGAGATTGTAAGCGGAGCATACCAGACTTACTATGAGCGAATGTATGGAAACCGGTAAACCGCTGATCTCCATTCTGATGGCAGTCTATAACCCCAGGCTGGACTGGCTGCGGGAGCAGCTGGAATCCCTGGAGACGCAGACCTACCCAAATTTGAGGCTGTATATCCGGGATGACTGCTCGCCTGCGGTGGCCTTGGATGAGATCGAAGACTGTGTGCGGGCCTGTATCCAGTCATTTCCCTATGAAATCAAACGAAATGAAAGAAATTTGGGCTCTAATCTGACCTTTGAGCAGCTGACCCAGGAGGCAGAGGGGACATATTTCGCCTACTGCGATCAGGATGATATCTGGCTGCCGGAGAAGTTGGAGGTCCTGCAAACCGAGCTTGTGAACAGCGGAGCACGGCTGGTCTGCTCGGATATGTATATCATTGATGGGAATGGGAGGCAAGTTGCGGACAGCATCACGAAAATCCGCCGGCATCACAAGTTTCGCTCTGGCAGCGGCTTGACGGATACCCTGTGGTACTCCAATTTTGCCTCTGGGTGTGCACTGTTGGTCAGGGCGGAGACCGCAAAATCGGCTGTCCCATTTAATCCCTATATGTATTACGACCACTACATCACCCTGTTTGCCGCAAATGAGGGTATCGTTGTGTCTATGGACCGCCCCCTGATCCGGCACAGAGAGCATGGGGAAAACCAGAGCAGCACAATGCAGGGAGTTGTGGACCGGGAGAGCTATATCAGACTTCGGGTGGATACTGTTGTGGAGGCTGTGCGGTGGCTGAGTGTATCCTTTCCTGCACCAGAGGAATTAAAGGGAATTTTGGACGTTGGATTGATATGGATGGAGGCAAGGCAAAAGTATTTGCAAGGCGACAGGAGCAGGGCAGGAATCATATGGAATTATAGGCGTTTTTCACCTATGGCTTCACTCTTTGAACTCATGATGCCCTTCCTGCCGGATTGTCTCTTTAAATTGGCCCTTTGGGCCAGTAAACATAACTATATTTAGAGCACTGCTAGTAGAGGGGACTATATGAGGATCTTAGTAACTGGGGCTGCTGGGCAACTTGGATATGAGGTTTGCAGAGTATTGGCGGCTCAGGGCGCGGAGTATCGGGGTATGCCTTCCCAGGTGCTGGATGTTACAGATCCAAACGCTGTTATCAAAGTGCTGGCGGCATACCAGCCAGACGGCGTGATCAACTGTGCCGCCTATACTAAGGTGGATCAGGCAGAGGATGAGCCGGAGAAATGCTGGGCTGTGAATGTGGACGGCGTCCAGAATCTGGCGGTGAACTGCAAAAAAATAGGGGCGAAGCTGCTGCATCTCTCCACAGACTATGTGTTTTCCGGGGAAGGTACGGGATTTTATACACCAGAGGACGGTGTATCGCCCCAAAGCGTATATGGAAAGAGCAAGCTGGCAGGAGAACTGGTGGTACAGTGCCTGTTGAGAGAATTCTTTATCGTGCGCACCTCTTGGGCCTTTGGAAGGAGCAGCGCCAATTTTGTGCGGACCATGCTCAAACTGTCAGAGTATAAAACAGAACTGAATGTAGTATGCGATCAAGTGGGAAGTCCCACTTATACTGTGGATCTAGCAAAGTTGTTGTGCGCTATGATTACAACAGACAAGTATGGAGTGTACCATGCGGCCAATGAAGGCGTATGTTCCCGGACTGAGTTCGCAAAAGAAATTTTCCGGCAGACAGGGAAGGCTGTGCAGGTCAATCCCATTCTGACCAGTCAATATCCGGATCGAGCAGTGCGGCCCCTAAACTCGCGGTTGAGCACGGACAAGCTGGGACAGATGGGCTTTGTCAAGCTGCCGCCCTGGCAGGATGCCCTGTCACGATATCTAAATGGACAGAGGAATACCTGAACTTTCAAATGCTGGAGCCTGTTAATGCGAAGACTAAGCCATTACGGGAAATGTAGACGAGCAAGGAGAAGAAACAATGAACGTGCTTGTGACCGGCGCCGGTGGATATATTGGCCGGCATGTTGTAAAAGCGCTTTGCGATATGGGCGCGGAGGTAAAGGCAGTCGATCTTCGGACAGATGGGGTTGACAGCCGTGCAGTTACACTATCCTATGACCTTTTCCGTGGAGAACCAGATATTTATCAAAAGCTGGGTCGTCCGGAAGCCTGTCTCCATATGGCCTGGCGGGATGGGTTTGTCCACAATTCAGATGCACATATGGAGGATCTATCTGCTCATTATACCTTCCTGCACAACATGATCAACGGTGGATTAAAGCATTTGGCAGTGATGGGGACTATGCATGAAATTGGCTATTGGGAGGGCGTGATCCAGGAAAATACACCCTGTAATCCCCAAAGTATGTATGGTATTGCAAAGGATTCCCTGCGGCGCAGCTTATTTTTGTTGGCGGAACAGCATGGAATCTGCCTGCAATGGCTCAGGGCCTATTACATATATGGAGATGATATGCGCAATCGCTCCGTCTTTACAAAAATTTGCGAGGCGGAGAAAGTGGGCAAAGCGACCTTCCCGTTTACTTCCGGGAAAAATCTCTACGATTTCATTACGGTGGATGAGCTCGCACAACAGCTCGCCGCCTGCGTGATGCAGACCGAGATCGCAGGTATCATCAATTGCTGTACTGGTAATCCCGTGAGCTTGGCGGAAAAAGTGGAGGAATTTATCAAAGAACACAGGTTTTCCATTCGATTGGACTATGGAGCATTTCCCGACAGGCCCTATGACTCTCCTGGAGTGTGGGGGGATAGTACAAAGATTAAGGAAATTATGTGCGCAGAGAGGTAATGACTGTGATCTTTTATGACATCGATTTGGCAAAACTTAAGCGATATTCTATCAAGGAACGGCGCAACAAAGTTTGTGTTGGTCAATTTGCCCCCTCCCCCCGAATTTTCGGCGAAAATTTGGTTAAAACGACGAAGCTCCTTGATATGATGCCAGATATTCTAACAGCAAAAGATCTAAAAGAAATTGTAAAGCTCGTTGGAGCGGCCAACCGGAATGAGCGTGCTGTGATCTTTGCCATGGGCGGTCATGTCATCAAATGCGGTCTGGGGCAGATCATAATAGATTTGATGCGGCGCGGAATCTTATCCGCCGTGGTGATGAATGGTGCGGCGTCTATCCATGACTTTGAAATTGCAATGATTGGAGAAACCAGCGAAGATGTCCAGGCGGTGCTGGGAGAGGGCGCATTTGGCATGGCGGAAGAGACGGGAAGCATGCATAATGAAGCAATCAAAGCCGCCTATGAGACTGGTACAGGGATTGGATATTCCATCGGGAAATATATTGCAGACAATCATTTTCAATATCAGGATCACAGCATTTTATATGCCGCTTATAAACTGGGTGTTCCGGCATTTGTCGCGGTGGCCATAGGCGATGATATCACCCACATGCATCCGGAGGCTTCAGGGGCGGCAATCGGTGCTGCGGCCCATCAAGATTTCCTCTCATTTGCTTCTATACTCCCCAATTGTGCAAATGGAGGGGTTTATTTCAATATCGGATCTGCGGTCATCTTGCCGGAGTATTTTTTGAAAGCTTTTTCTATTGTACAGAACCTTGGATTTGAGATGACAGGGCTCAATACGGTCAACATGGATATGCAGGTTCAATATCGGCCTGCAACCAATGTTGTAAAACGTCCTGCACTGTGTGGGGGAAAAGGCTACAATTTAATCGGTGCGCATGAAATTATGCTACCAATTCTTGCGCATGCAATTGTCACTGAATTGAGGGAATAAGTTGAGAGATCTAGCGGATTTTAACAAACAGCTCGTACTTGTCGCCGGCGATATGATGGTGGATAAATACATTTTAGGCACAGTTGAGCGTATCTCTCCAGAGGCGCCTGTGCCAGTCTTGCGGCAAAATGGAGTGAAACGCAGACTTGGTGGTACAGGTAATGTGATTGCAAACCTGATAAGCTTGGGTGCCGGTGTCCGTGCGCTTGGACGCGTAGGAGACGACATGGAGGGGGCATTTTTTCGGGAGAACCTACATTACCTCCATGTCGATGACCGTTATATTTTTACAAGTGGAAGCACCATTGTAAAGACCCGTGTATCCTCCTCTAATCAGCAGTTTTTAAGGATAGACGAGGAGTCAGTCGCTCCTCTTTCAGAGAACGTGACAGAACAAATCGCCTCTGAGATAGAGATGATTTTACAGGATATTACAATTGTTATTATCTCTGATTATGCAAAAGGGTTTATTACAGAAGAATTGGCACAGATTATCATACAAGCGGCGCGAACACGCGCGATTCCTGTTTTGGTGGACCCAAAGGGGGCATTTGCTGCAAAATATAAAGGCGCAACAGCGATTACACCGAATAACAAGGAATTTCTTGACTTGACGGGATTGACCACCATCCCGTCAGAAGATGAAATCAAGGTTTCTGCACTGCATCTATGCAATGAAAATAGTTTTGACTACTTCATTTTTACCCGATCTGAAAAAGGAATTTCCGTGATTGAGAGAGAATCTGGGGAAAAAAGTGATTATCCAGCTGTAGTTAAAGAGGTCGTTGATGTTACCGGTGCAGGTGATACTGTGGTCTCCAGCATCGCGCTCACTATGGGGGCTGAATTCAGCATGGACGAATGTGTTTCGATTGCAAATATAGCGGCTTCCATTGTTATCTCTAGATTTGGTGCGTCACAGACGACGATTGAAGAGCTGAACAACGCAATTTCCTTCCAGTCTAAAAAATCGCATGATGTAGACAGCGTGCTTGCACAGATCAACTGGCTCAAGCACCAAGGAAAGCGAATCGTTTTTACAAATGGCTGCTTTGATCTGGTCCATGCAGGGCACATCAGCAGCTTCCTGCAGGCAAGGGAATTTGGAGATGTTTTGGTCGTTGGTGTAAATTCAGATGAATCAATTCGCAGGATAAAAGGTAATTCACGTCCTATCGTTGATTTGGAGCACCGTATAGAGCTTTTATCTGCGTTGGAGTGTGTGGATTATGTCGTTCCATTTTGCGAAGATACGCCACAAGCCTTGATTGAACAGATAAAACCGGATGTGCTAGTAAAGGGGATGGACTGGATGGGAAAAGAGGTAGCGGGCAGCGAATTTGTACGCTCTTATGGCGGCAGGGTTGTGTTTATTGAATTGGAACAGGGATTGTCTACTACAAATATCGTCCAAAAAATAAGACGGTCGATGGATTGAGGTGTTCAAAATTGAAGGGGTTCCTCAGTCGAGTAAAAGGTTTTGCACAGACATATCGTAAGGAGCTGCGCCTGTTCTGGCGATATGCGATTCCTGCGAAGCTGCATGTTTGGCGGTATCACAGCCAGAAAGTGATCTTATTCCGTCTTGACCTGATTGGCGACTGTACAATGTTTACAAGTACTGCAAAAGCCATCCGTGAATTTTATCAAAACCGTGAGATGACACTGATCTGTCTGTCCATATCAAAGCCTGTCTTTGAGCGGTTGGGGATATTTGATAAAATTATCACCATAGACTTTCGACCCCATGTGATAGACTTTGAGAAACTAGAATATTTAATCTCAGAACTGCGCAAGGAAAAATACGATCTGCTATTGCAACCGCAGATTTCCAAATATCCGCTCGCAGATATTTTAGGCGCAGCGGTCAAATGCAATAAACGCATTGCAATTGAGACAAAACCCGGAAACAGCAGCGCCAGTTGGGTGCGTATGGTTAATTTTCTCTATCAAAAACGGATTCCGTATCCACGGGGAATTGTAAGTGAATTTGATTATTATGGTGCCTTTGTAAGAGGACTTGGCTATACCGGCTATCAAACAACGTGTCCCTGCCTTACCTACTACGAACAACATTTCATAGAGTGCGATTATTATGTGCTCTACCCAGGCGGCTCTCTGAGTCAGAAGTTTTGGCCGGCCCATCGCTTTGCACAGATTGCCAATTACATCTATGAAAAAACCGGATTGTTAGCGGTAATCCTCGGTGTGGCTGATGAGCAATGGGTGTCAGATCAGCTGAAAGAAAATCTCACGCCCCAGGCTGCCATGGCCACCGTGGACCTGACTGGCAGAACTTCAATGTCCGATGTGATTGACCTGATCGGAAATGCAAAGCTGGTGGTATCCAATGACACCAGCGGCGTCCATATCGCCTGTGCTACCCGTACTCCGTCTGTGGTAAACGTAGGCGGATGGCATTTCAAACGGTTTCTGCCCTACCATATTGAGAACGTGAAGCCAGGTGACTGCCTTCCATCCGTTGCCTATACCCAGATGCCCTGTTATTACTGCGATTGGCAGTGGAGCATTGTTGGAGAGAGAAATGAGGAGTGCCTGCGCCGCTTGAAGTGTGGAGAGCCCAGCGAGTGCATTGAGAAGGTAACCTATGAACAGATGCGCGAATTGGTAGATCAAATCATTGAGGACGAAGAACTATGTTAAAAAAGGGAAATACCTTACATTTTATTAATCGGCTGGATGAGAGCAATTGTGGAGACCGCGTGGTTTGTCCTCTCCCATATTATTATGATTTCTTCAAACAATACCGCATTATACGACATGATATGCGTTTCATAGACTATGACAGTATTGATGGCTCAGATGTAGTTATCATTGGCGGCGGTGGGATGTTCGATTATGCAGAATTTACAAACCGTGGAATTAACCGCGTTCTAGATACTGGAGCTACCGTCATTGCATGGTCACCCGGCTTTAATACGCATACAGAATATTGCGGCACATTTAAGACAAAAATTAAGTTTGATCGCTTTGCAGCTGTTACAGTTCGGGATTTCCATAACGATTATGGGTTAGATTATCTACCTGATGTCACCTGTAAGCTTCCTGGACTTAAAAAACAGTATATGGAAAAAAGAATGTTTGGGATCGCCCGTCACAAGGACTACCCAATCCGCGGGTTTTCCTATGACACCATTACAAATGACCAAAGTTTAGAAGATATTCTGCGTTTTATCGGCGAGACAGAAATCGTGATCTCTAACAGTTTTCATATGATCTATTGGTCGCTGCTTATGGGAAAACGGACAATCTGCGCGGACCCTTTCAGTTCTAAATTCTATAGTTATAAGTATAAACCGACGTACTTTAACACCCAAAAGGACAAGCTGCAGAGCTGTGTGGAGCAGGCGCAGAACTATCAAATTTTAGAGGAGTCCTTGGAAGCGACGGACAAATTTTTTGAGCAAGTGAGACAGCTAATTGAAGCTCGATTGGAGCCAATGCGGGATCAGTGGCGCGGATATGAACTTATCACAAAAGAGGCGGTCCATCGGGAATTATTTCGGGAAACGCAAATGCAGGAAGGAGATCTGTTAGCACCACAACTATTTATCGATACGGGAGATGGATTCACAGAAAAACAGAAGCTGATCGCTATCAACAGTGTGTATGGAGATGAGCTGCATACTGTACGATTTGATTTGTCTAACTTTCAAAATATCCAGGCTTTACGGTTCGATCCCATTGAAAGCCGGTATTGTGAGGTTGAGATATGCACAGCAAAAACAAAAGGCGGAGCTGTAACTCTGACGGCATGGACAGCTGTGAGAGCTGGTACATGGGATAAATTTCTCTGTACGGATCCGCAATATGGTATCTTGACACCCTGTTCTGAATTTTTGGAGATCACATTCCGGCTGAGATTAATGACATTATTTGATTCAGAGAGAACTATTTGCAACTATGTAGAATTTCATAGGGAAAATGAACGTCAACTCCGGGAACAATTAGAAGAAAAAGACATACAGTCTGCCAGTCAAACTGCACAGTTGGAACAGAGGGATACATGGATCAGCGATCTGACTGCACATTTAAAGCAGCAGGACATACGACTTAACAGTCTAACAGCAGAGCTAGAGGAGCGGACTGTTCAACTCAACAGCCTAACAGTAGAGCTAGAACAACGAGACATACGGCTCAACAGCCTAACAATGGAACTGGAGGAACGGGATGTCCGGTTCAATGGCCTGACCGCGGAGCTGGAGGAGCGGAATACCCAAGCTAATGACCTGACTACGGCACTGGAAGAGAGAAATGCCCAACTGGATGAAGTAATGGAACGGCTTGCGCTGGAAAACATGCGGGTGGCACATCAAGACGAACAGATCCAGGCGCTGTATCATTCGAAGTCCTGGAAACTCACCGCCCCACTTCGGGCAGTTGTCAATTTCTTTCGAAAATTTAAGAAAGGTGATGGAGAGAATGGTGCTGGGTGACAGGCCAAAACGCGCCTGTATTTATTTTATCTATGATAAAGATGGTATGATCGACGACTATATTCTTTATCAGTTGCAGGATCTGCGTGAGAATATCTCATTTTTACACTGCGTGATCAACGGAAAACTCACGCCGGAGGGGCGCAGGCGGCTGGAACCGCTGGTGGATGAGATCTATGTCCGAGAAAACAAGGGAAACGATATTGGGGCCTATAAGGCTGCAACCAAATATATCGGATGGGAAAAATTAGGTAACTATGATGAGCTTGTTCTCATGAACAATACTTGCTTTGGTCCGGTTTATCCATTTAGAGAGGTTTTCGATTGGGCAAAGGTGCAGGATATCGACTTTTGGGCATTGACTGCAGACTCAAAAGTTGATTGGCTGGGACACAATAACTATCCACATTACAACAGCGCGGAGACACATTATCAGTCCTATTTTCTAACTGTTAGACGGCCATTGTTGGGAAGCAGATTATTCTCTGATTTTTTTGATGAGATTCCGGAAAGTACGAGTTATATTGAGTCTGGCTGCCTCTATGAATTTGCCTTTCCAGGATATTTTGAAGAGAAAGGATATTGTGGTGCAATATACTGTGCTAATGCAGACATAAATTATCCCTTACTACACGATCCAGTATCTTTACTCAAAGAGTATCGAATGCCACTATTCAAAAAACGCAGTTTTTTCCACCATTATACGGATGTGCTCAATAATACTGCTGGAGAAGGGGCTACCAAGCTCCTGCGTTTTTTAGCGGAGGAAACAGACTATGATCAGAATTTAATCTGGCAGACGCTCCTCCGAACGGCGAGTCTCTCTGATTTGGTACGCTGTGCCCAGCTTAACCGTGTACTCCCTCGTGATATCTTAGTAAACAGGAACGGAGCACCCTCTCTACAGGTGGGGCTTGTATATCATGCCTATTATGAGGATCTCTTTGATGAGACAATATCATATATCCAAAACTTCCCTGAAAGCGCAGGTGTACTTTTAACTACAGATACATTGGAAAAGAAAGCGCTGCTGGAAGAGAAGCTGAAAAAAGCTGGACGGGTGGGTATTGTCCGCAGGATCGAGAACAGAGGGCGGGACGTCTCCAGTCTGTTGGCAGGCGCGGCAGACTTCGTATTTCAATATGACTTGATTTGTTTTGCACATGACAAAAAGACCAGTCAAGTCCATCCGCCTAGTGTGGGGCGCTCATGGGCTTATAAGCTGGATGAAAACATATTTGCAACCAAGGAATATGTCGCCAATGTGATAGACCTGTTTGGGCAGGAAGAAAAGCTGGGGATTGCATTCCCAGCTCCGCCAAACCACAGCGGATATGCGTATAATATCGGGAATGGCTGGACAGGAAATTTTCCCAACACGCAGAAGCTGTTAAAAGACTTTGGATTGAATGTGAAAATAAATGAGCACACACTTTGTGTGGCGCCATTGGGTACCTGCTTCTGGTTCCGTCCACAAGCACTACAAAAACTATTTGCCGGCTATGGCGGCAAGGGATGGAGCTATAAGGATTTCCCGCGTGAGCCAAACCGATCGGATCAGACGCTTCTGCACGCCATAGAACGGGCCTATGCCTACTTTGCACAGGACGCCGGATTTTACCCTGTCTATCTCTACAATGATAAATATGCGCAGATCGAGTTCACCAACCTTGAATTTGACAAGGCCGGCTCTACTGAAATGCGGGCGTGGGTAGACGCGTTGGCTATGGACGCGATTGGTTACAAAAAGCTGGAAGACACCTTTGGAAAGCCCGCTGAGGCAGTCACCGTGCAGGATATTATGCCCTATTATGACCCCAACAGAAATTATGGTGTCAAGGAGAGTCTGAGACACCTTGCCTTAGCCTTGCGGTATAGATATCCACGATTCTGGGCCTTGATGCTACCAGTCAGACGGCTTGGTCAAAAAATTCTTGGGATCAAGACAGTTAGATGCTGATAGGCAGATTGACGGGAGGAGTTGCAATGAGTGAATTTTATAGCCGTCTTGACGGCTTGATCTGGGAAATCATAGACACCCCCCTGGGGGGGGGTAACGCTTTGCTGTCTGGATGAAATTGGTTTAGAAGCCAAGAAAATTCTAGAAAACCGCTATGGCTGTTCTCCAGTGATTGTTGACGACGATTTAGCCCGTTACAACCCAGATATTATTTCGATGGATCGATTTAAAGACAGGGACAGTGAACATGAAACAATTATCATATGTGCATCTGATCCCACTCAAAACCTGGAGATCGTAAAGGAACTCAAAAAAAGAAAAATCCAGGCCCAAGTCAAAAATATCCTTTCTCTACCAGTTGTGCATCATCCAGAGAAAGAAGATTATTTTAATCGTGTAAAAGAACTGCTTCGGGTCCGTAAAGCGTCTGGATATGAGTTAGCGCGGTTTGGACGGCACAATGACGGCGGCTATGTTTTGCTGAATGACATCCAAAATTGCCGTATTGCATACAGCTTTGGGATCAACGATGATGTGTCCTGGGACGAGGAAATCGCAGCATATGGTGTGGAAGTATACTGTTATGATCACACGATTCATACACTCCCAAAAGAAAATACCAAGTTACACTTTAATAAAATCGGGATTGGAGCAACAGACTCTTTGGGTACCGGCCTGCTCTCTATCGACACAATTCTGTCCTTAAACAAGCACCAGAAAGAGACAGGAATGATCATGAAAATGGATGTTGAGGGCGCAGAATGGGAGTTTATCCATCAGGTCGGTTCAGAAATTTTGAACAGGTTTTCGCAGCTCACATTCGAGTTTCACCATGTAGCCAACCCAGATTTCTTAAACTGCGAAGACACACTTGCCGTCTTTGAGAAACTGAATCAAACACACCAAGTCATCTGGATTCATGCCAACAACTACGATATTGCCGAACGGGCAGGCGAGGTGATCCTCCCAAATACATTGGAGATCACATATGCAAATAAAAACCAGTATCAATTTGAACCGACAGAATATGATTGTCCGTTGAGTATCGACGAACCAAACTATTATTTAAGGCCCGATATTGAACTGAAAGGATTTGGGGCTGTGTAAGAATTGCCGAAACGTTGATAGCTAATAACGTTTCGGTGGAAAGGAAAGATGTACAGTGGAACACCTCGCAACACTGATTTCGCGCTATCCAATCCTCCAGCACTGTAAAAGAGAGATCCAGGCGGCATATGAACAGCTGCGAAG
This sequence comes from Oscillospiraceae bacterium, assembly GCA_022792555.1. Lineage (GTDB taxonomy): Bacteria > Bacillota > Clostridia > Oscillospirales > Oscillospiraceae > JAAWBF01. The sequence continues at coordinate 2,874 of JAAWBF010000187.1, read as the reverse complement.
TTCCTTTGAAACTGGTGGGCGGCTGTATATCTGCGGGAATGGGGGCAGCGCAGCAGACGCCCTGCATATGGTTGGGGAGTTGGGAAAGTCATTTGTACTGCCTAGAACAGTGGATGAGGAATTTTCTGCACGAGTGGACCGTCAGTTGTGTGAACATTTACAAGGGGCACTGCCCGCATATGCGCTGGTGGAAAATTCAGCACTGGCCAGCGCTTACGCCAATGATGTAGACCCAGATTACGTTTTTGCACAGCAGGTATATGCCTATGCACGTCCAGGGGATTGTGTGATAGGGATCAGTACGTCAGGAAACTCCCGTAATATCCTCCATGCGCTTCATGCGGCCAGAGGACGGGATGCGGTTCCGATTGGGCTGAGTGGCCGGGACGGTGGAAAAATGAAGGCGTTGTGTGATGTATGTATTACGGTCCCGGTAGCAGAGACCTATCAAATCCAGGAGCTTCATATGCCAATCTATCACACGTTGTGTATGATGCTGGAGGCTTTCTTTTGGGGTGGACAATGAGACGGGCGCTTTTTCTCGACCGGGACGGTGTGGTTAATGTAGACGGACATTACATACACAAACCCGAAGAATTTCACTTCATAGAGGGCATATTTGAGCTCTGCCGTGTTGCAATGGACAGGGGATATTTACTGATCATCGTTACCAATCAGTCCGGAATTGCCAGGGGGATGTATACCGAAGAGGATTTTCTGCAGCTAAATGATTGGATGTGTTCCCAGTTTTATGAACAGGGTATCTTAATCAATAAAGTGTATTTCTGCCCCTATCATCCGGAAAAGGGAATTGGACGATATAAACGGGACTCCTATGACCGCAAGCCAAATCCCGGTATGCTTATAAAAGCAGAGGATGAATTTGGACTTGATTTAAGCAATTCAATCATCGTAGGAGACAAAGAAAGCGATATGGAAGCGGGGCGCCGAGCAGGAGTAGGCAAGCTGCTCCTATTTGCAGGAGCATATCCATATCGGGAGACTGAGGATGTGGTGGTAATTCGTAGCTTACAGGCGGGAATAGACCATTTATAGCACGCTATAAGTGCGGCAAATGGTGTTGCCAAGTTACACTGTATTGAAAAGAATTGCCCAGAGGGGGAGCCTCAGTCTAAGGGAGGTAAACAGGGGACACCAAACTGTGTTTCTGGGTAGATTGGAGAATAAGTATGGTATTTTCATCCCCGATATTTCTGTTCGCATTTCTGCCGCTGGTTTTGGCCGGCTACTATCTGCTGGATCGGCGGTTTAAAAATGGTTTTCTTTTGATTACCTCGTTGCTGTTTTATGCCTGGGGCGAACCGGACTTTGTCTTTGTGATGGTTGGTTCCATTTTGGTGAACCATGGGTTTGCCCTGGCAATTGATAGAAATTTGAACCATGCAGAACAATTAGCGCAGTTTACAACAAAGGGACGATATCAAAAAAGAGCGAAAGTATATTTGTGGCTGTCTATCTTGTTTAATCTTGCATTGTTTTTTGTGTATAAGTATTTAGATTTTACGATCTCTAATATCAATCGAATTGGATCGATATTTGGCGTACAAGAAGTACCGCTGAGGCACATTGCACTTCCTATCGGCATTTCCTTTTTTACATTCCAGGCCATGAGCTATGTGTTTGATGTCTATCTGCGCAGGGGAGAGGTACAGAGAAATCCGTTGAATACCGCGCTGTATATTTCGCTATTCCCCCAGCTAATTGCTGGACCAATTGTCCGCTATGAAACAGTGGCGTCAGAGATCAATCACCGCTGTGAGACACTGGAAGATTTTGCGAGGGGTGTTAGACGGTTTATTTTAGGCCTTGCAAAAAAGTCTGTTTTAGCAAACTGTTTTGCTGTTTTAGCCGATCATGCCTTTAACTATACGGATTTTTCCCAGCTTTCTGTGCTGATGGCCTGGATCGGTGCAGTTGCCTATACCCTACAGATTTATTTTGATTTTTCAGGTTATTCTGATATGGCTATAGGATTAGGTCTGATGTTCGGCTTTCATTTTAATGAAAACTTCAATTATCCGTACATCTCAAAATCGGTATCGGAGTTTTGGAGGCGCTGGCATATCTCTCTTAGTTCCTGGTTTCGGGACTATGTTTATATTCCTTTAGGAGGATCCCATGTAAAAAGCCGATCCCATCATATACGGAATTTGTTTGTTGTTTGGTTGCTTACTGGTATCTGGCATGGCGCAGCATGGAATTTTGTGATCTGGGGAATGTTTTACTTTGTGTTGATTACCTTTGAGAAACTTTCAGGAATCCCCCAAAAGCTAAAGAATCCAATTGGACGGTATGTTTATCAGGGAGCAACTATGACAGCAGTTATCTTAGGGTGGGTCATTTTCCGCGCAAATGGAGCGAGAAATGGACTGAACTATATTTTCTGTATGTTCGGTCTAATGGGAAACCCAGGCACAGATGTGGCAGCACAGTTTTTAATGCGGCAAAGTGCTGTGCTCTTTGCCGCCGGTGTGCTGTTCAGCACACCGATACTCTCTAAGCTCTGCAAAGCAGGTGGACATCTGAATTTGGTAAAGGAAGCTGTATCCGTAGTAATGTTTTTGGTGTTGTTCCTGATTGGCGCCTCTTTTACTGTGACTAGTACCTATAATCCATTTATCTATTTTAATTTCTAGGAGTAGCTGTAAAAGATGGAATATGAGAAAAACTGTTTTCATGAAACTGAAAAACTGATTCAAAATGATTGTGTTAGAAGGATAGGGAATATTTTGATTGTGACCGCCTTTTGTATGATATTACTATCTTTCCTAACCTTAAATTATTCCAGGTTGAAAACTTCTATTTTAGAACAGCAGACAGCGGTTGGTACGTTACAGCAGAAGCTAATGCTGG
>JAAWBF010000180.1 GCA_022792555.1 Oscillospiraceae bacterium | reverse complement strand
CTCAATTAGATATTCCAGAAACGGCTTTCCTTCAAAGGGATACATCGGCTTGGGATTGCTGTCGGTAAACGGTTTGAGCCGAGTCCCATAACCGCCCGCTAAAATGACGGCCTGACTTACTTTTATAGCGTTCATTTGATATGCCCCCTCAACATCGTTATCATCCAAATTGGTACGCAGACGTGCCCAAAAAAGTTCCTTGGATGATGAATCACCTAAGCGAAGGTAAATATCGGAAATTATTGCATAGGCATTTCTTTCTTGAAGATCATTTACACCTGAGATCACTTTTATACGTTTCAGATCATCCATTTTCCTTGTGATCTCTTGCACTCCGTCCCTGATATCTTGTTCTGTACTTTCGCTGGATTTTTTCATTTTTAGAATATCTTCAATACTTTTTCTTTTTTAATCTTACTTAAATGAATTAAATTTTTTGTGTTTCAAAGTCAATTGTATTAAAAGTGGCCGGAAGCTTTTTCTTTATATTGGATAATTTCATAAAATTTCCTCCATATATAACTTTTATAAAAATATTTTCAATTTTCTATATTTAAATAAAATCCATTTTTTAATAAATTTTAAAATAACTCGGAATCCAAATTCTCCGTTTTCAAACATAGAAAGTATTACTTCTAAACAATTCCTATATATATTAAAATTGATCTTTGAAAACTCTCTTATAAATTCTGGACTTTTTCTGGTAGTAAAAGCCAACGCTCGATATAAAATTATCTCATACCCTTCTGTTTTCCGTGCGATTTCCCAAAACCGCTCTGCATGTACTGGCGGAGTTTCCAAGGATAGAAAACCTGTACCTATGAAATGTAAGACTTTTGGGTATTTAACCGCAGTCTGGTACTCTTGTGCGAGGTCAAATTGTCCGGCCTGTCTTAGCAACTGCAAGTCGTCACGAAAATAGGGGAGTAATACATTCCATTCTTGTGATAACAACCCAATTCTAGTATCACATAACGTCATTAATACATCCTGATCCCGCCATCTCCAGCGTTGAGACGCTGCATAGCGAAGCAAAAAGGCCGCTGAATATTTCTTACAAAATTCCAAGATGTTAAAGACGATCAATCCTGAATTAATATATAAATCCGGACATTTTAACCGAAGCTTTTTGTCGATATACTCCTTTTCCTTGCTGTTCGGCGCATAATACCACGCTAGCATACCGGTATCTCGTACAGCCAAAAGGAGCTTATCATCGAAGGGCTCTTGATATAATGTAGAAATATCCTCCATAAATATCATATCTGAATCAATATAAATTGCCCGATTATAATTACGCAAAAGTTCTGGTACTAAAAGACGTGCATAGATGATTGGTTTATAAACTTCTTCCACGGGAAAACTATACTGTTTCAAAATATCTGATACTTCTAAAAACCGGACATGAAAGTTCTGGTGCTTCGCTACTAGTGCCTTCACTCGTTCCTCACTTTGGTGAGAAATATGCGACCCTAATACAACAACATCATAAAACGTCTCCGCTGTGCTGTGCTTAATAATAGATGCAAGCGTTACAACAAAATATGTAAGATATTCTTCGCTTACTGCTGTTACTATTGCAATTGGCAATTCTGGAAAAAATGGAGATAATGCAATTACTTCTCCAGTCCGCAAAACAGATATCCCCTCTCTCAGTGATTTCGGATAAATGCACGCAGCAGAATTAATTCATAATATGGCGTCTTTTTCGCGTATTTCCAAAAATAATGGTATAAGTCGCAGACTGGATCAAATCGAAGATATTTATTATCAATATAGTGTACAATTTTAGGATTCTCTCTTGCCTTGATATAAGCCTCTTGCACATCTGTAGGTGCATAGGTTCCCATTAGATCAGGATACCCTTCCATACTTTGGATCATAACATTCCAACTTTGATCCAAAAATTTGATTTTTCCTTCAAATAAAGTCATTAACACGTCCTGATCTTGCCACCTCCATTTTTTCGATGCTGCATGCTTTAAAATTTGTTCTATCGTGTATTCTCTCCGGAGCGCTGGAATAGAAAATAAAATAACCCCGCTATTAATGTAATTTAAGGGATTTTTTAATTTTATTTCATGATCAAAATACTCTTTCTCTTTACATCTTGGCGTGCAATATGTGTTAATCATTCCCACATCCCTTGCTGCTGCCATACATTCTGTGTCGTTCAACGTAAGATTATATAAATCAGCTATATCATGCAGTACGATTAAATCACAATCAAGATAGAGTACTTTTTCATATTGTTTCATTAAATCCATAATTAAAAATCTTCCATACATAATGGGACGATACCATCCCCAGGTATAAAACTCATAATCTGAAAGAGTTTTTGAAATATTGATAAAACGTATTGATACATTGAAACGACTGTAGGATTCTTTTAACAGTATGTAATTTTCTTTTGTAATATCCTCTTCCAATATAATGATATCATAGTTGTTTTTTTTACATGCATGATCGAGAATTGATTGAATTGTCACAAAAAGATATGGAACATATTCGTTTGAACATGAAAACACAATAGCAATATTGTTATTTTTAAATGCTGGTTGGAGTCCCTGATCATTACATATTTCCCCTAAAGAATTCTGTTTTTTTCTTTCTAAATATTGTGCAATATCAGTTAAAATCTCATCCACAACAATACGCACTGTATTGTCATATGGTGCATATTCCTTTACGCTTGATGAGAGCCCAATTTTTATCAAATTAAAATAATCGGATTCCTGATTGCATCCACAAATATTTCCGCCTCTATATACTACATACATTTTACAGTCTGCACGCCCAACAACATCACATAGGCCACTACGCATCCCAATAAAATAACCCGCATATTCTAAAAAAGGTTTGCTGTATTTCAATGGAATAGAAATTGCTCTAGTCCCTTCAACTGCTGGTTCATTCTTTCCTATACTATTTGTACAAACTGTTAATCCCAATTTTTTTAATGTTTTTGCAATTCTGACCCAAGTCTGCATCGGCAGCGCAGAGGCACAAGAATTAGCATAAGGGGAGAGAATTACAGTTTTTCCTGGCTTAAGATGATTCTTTTTGAATACATTTGCAAGATATTTTTTATCATTTTCAAAGTGTGCTTCTGAGCTTGGTAATATTTCAGTTTTATTAAGTCCAAAACAAACCTCAAGCAGCATATCTCTCGTTGTTGTTCGATGCAAGCCTTGAATGCGCCCTCCAATTCCAGTATGAATTGCTGGAGGATCGTGATGTATAATATATAGATTTTTAGCCCCGTGAGTCATAAACATTTTAAACATTGCTAACATCTTGTTTTCTTCAACAGATATTTGCTCAATGTTCTTAATTCCAAACAGTTTGACGGTTCTGTAAGCCGCACTCCCTGGAACAATAATAACGTACGTTTCAATTTTATTCTTTTCTAAAAAATAGCCCAAATATTCATGTAAAAGAAAGATGTCACCCATCCCAGGCCAGCCATGTGCTAAAATCGCAACAGTACTTCCGTATTTTTCCATGATGCTTTTATATATTTTATAGCCGCCTACAACATTTTTTGTGTATCTTATTAGAATAAAAAAGAATCCTTTCTGAAAAATAGTCTTTATTCGAGATTTCCATTTTTTAATCATATCTCCTAAACTCCCTATCTAAAAATTGTATATTATCTCATCGAACAACGTATCTTCCTGTTCTCGCTTATATGAAATTTCTATTGCGTCATGACAAAGCCCCATATTTTGTAGGCTAAAGTATTCGTCTACAAAACTAGCCCCCCATCTATAATTTTTAGGATATATAACAATTTTTTTACATTCTGTATTACTTATAATATCACATATTCCAGAACGACTTCCAATAAAGTAGCCCGCAAAGCTAAGTGTGGCATCTATTTGTTCAATGGGAATATAAATTGGAATTGTTCCTTTGATCGGCTTTTCATTTGCTTTAATGTTTGTACAAACTATATATCCCTTACCCTTTAAAAATTCAGATAATTTATACCAAAAGCAATCAGATGGAGATGGAATAGAGTTAGCTCTAGGGAATAATAAAACCGTTTTTCCTTCCCCAATTCCTTTCTCGATCATTAATTGATTCCAAGGATTTTTTATTTCAAATATTATAGCTCTCAAAACTGGATCTTTTGAATTTAATCGGACAAAGGAAAACATAGAAAAGAAATCTAGGCTATGGATTCCTTCTACATTGTTCATAATTTCAGTATGTGAATACGAATTAAAATGAGGGATTCCTATATTAACTCTTGAAAACCCTAAAAAAGTTCCAAATTTTATTATTTTATTACGTTCTTCTATTGAAATACATTCCAAAGGTGAGATTTTAAACAATGATAAAATCTTGTATCCAAGCTCTGATGGGGTTAAGACAACATAATTTTCTATCTTATCCTTTTTTAAATATTCATCAAATAGTTTCCCTAATAAATAGGCATCCCCGCATCCCTCATATGGAGAGAAAATAATTTTATAATTTTCTCCATATTTTTTTGGGAATTTAGCATACACTCTATATCCATTTCTAACATTATTTAAATATTGATAAATAATATTTAAAACTGTTATCTTCTTTAAGAAATTTTTAATTTGTTTTATCATATCTCAATATCAGTTTTAAATTTAATACAAGTAATAATATCCCTTTTTGTATTCACTGCCACCGCCGTCTCCAATCCAGAGGGTTTTCTATCGTTTACGACAATCCGCTCCCCGTAAGGCGCACCAAATATGATGTAATCATATTGAATTCCATTCTCCCGGAGGAAAGCTTCGGTCTGATCCCGGACCTCCTCTTTTCTCGAAGTTACGATAATCACCATATCCTCCGATGTAATCTGCTTCAAAAAATCCTTTGCTCCGGGCAGCAGTGTGTCGTGGCCGTCCAGTTTGTAACCATTGTGCTTGACCAATGTCCCATCCAAATCGAGAATCCAGGTTTTTCCCAGTGGAGATAGTGTAATGACCTCCTCCATCACAATACCTCCTCCAACCAGAGCAGTCCGTTATAAAACGCACCGCAGATGGAATCGTAATCCTCCCAGGCGTAGGTGGTAAGGGACAGCCAGATAATGGCGTGAAATAGTTTGATCTGCGTCTCGCATATCTCCTCCCCCAGCAGGGCAAAGAAGTCTCTCTCCATATCCTCCCAATGATTGGAGGAGATCATAAGCCGCACACCGTCGTCCTCAATCTCCAGCGAGAACCGCTTCAAATTGAACTGGTCATAATTCCCCACAATGGAGTAATACAGCTTTGCCCAGTCATAGGCCGGATCGCCATACAGTTCTGTAAAGCCGAAATATCCGCGTGGGTCAATCATGACCGGTGTTTTGTCATCCCGTAGCAGAATATTGGAAAAGGTACAGTCTCCATGGATCAACTGAAAGGTTTTGGGCAGATATCGGGCGGTCAGGGCTTTTAGTTCCTCCTGATGGAAGAAAACATTGCGGCATTTCTTCCCGTTGATGGTGATCAGCGGCTCCTCTGCAAAGGGCACAAGAGCACGGATCCTTTCCAGCCGAGCAAAGGTCTTGCCGAGATAGGCTTCCTCATAGCTCTCAGGCTCTGCGGGGATCTCGCCCAGTGCATGTACCGCCCGCAAACAGCCGATCAGTTCCTCCAATACTCGGCGTTTTTCTGTGTGGTCCAGTGTGTACGCAAAGATGTTTTTTCCATGGATGCGCTCCATTTTCAGCGGCGCAAGGGTATAGATCTGGGGAATGTTTGGAAATCCTTGGGCAATCACCTGTGTATACCACGCCCGCTCTCGGACGGCCAGAGCGCGGCCCTGTGCATCAATCCCCTCCTTGATCACCACCTCGCCATCTATGGTCAAACGGTTGAAGGGGCGGCACCGCCCGCTCTCCCGCTGCTGATATTCACGCAGTATGCCGTATTCTTTCGTGCGGCAGAGGGGCAGTTCCCGAAATACAAGATTTTTCTCACAGAGCCAGCGGACAAATTCGCCTTCTGCCGGAACATCCCGTAATTCCGCCTTGTCTTTAAAGAGGAACAGTCCCGCTACCCCATGCTCGATTGAACGCACTTCGTCAAAACGGCCCCTCTCATAACGCCATCGGCAGGGGAAATCTTTGGAGATTCCAATGTAATTGGCCTGTTCCGCCGGAATTTGAAAATCCTCTGGTAAGACCAGATCGCACCAGATCAGAAGGAATGGCTCTCCCGCTGGAATCTGATCTACGCTCTCCCCCAGGCCCGCACAGGTTCCGGTCTTTCCTCCCGCATCTACCACGGTGTAATCCACACCGGCAAATACCGTTAGATATCCCTTGAGCACATCGCACTTATAATCGCCAATGACGATATACTTTTTGTCCGGGAACTGTTCAAACAGGTGAAACAGCATCGGACGGTTGCCCACCGGCACCAGCGCTTTGGGCTTATTGCGTGTCAGGTGCTCCAGACGAGTCCCCTTTCCACCTGCCTGTACAACGATGTACTTAGGTTCCATATGCGTCCCCCTTCCCAAGAAAACTTATAAGTTCAGGATCCTCTCCCCGGTAATAGGGAGCTTCCTCCTTCATAAAATCAGGCAGCTGATAGACCCCAATTGCAATCAGTTCCTCTGCCGTTGTGCCGTTCTTACCAATCAGTCCAGCGGCGTTCCGTCCGTTCGGCTCGTCCAGCGACGCCACCACAAACCGGGCGTCAAACTCATACAAACAGTAGAATTGCATCAACCGCTCTGCCTTCTTTCGGGTGATTGTCTCCACCGCCAGAATTCGCTGCGAAAACAGCGGCGCGGCCCGCTGGACCACCGGATCGACTGACAGGATAATCGCAGTTTCATAACTGTGCCGCTCCAGCATTTGATCAATGTAGAGCAGCGCCGGATAGCTGTACGCCCGATTGACCGAAGGCAGCAGGACAACCCGTGTGCGTCCCAGATGATACCGCTTCACCAGCCGGTGCCAGATCCACCAGCCACGGTAGGATTCTATTAAATTATGGCGCATCAGCTTTTTTATCTCTCTCAATTCACTCACTGCTGCCATCCCTCTCAATTTCTCTATAAAGCATACGGTAGCAAGCCCCTTCCTGCCATATCTGTTGGAAATCAACCTGCCGGTATGTTGTCCAGCAAAATTGATAGGCCCACATCATCCCTTGGTACAGCTCTTCCCTATCTCCACAGGAAAATAGAAAACCGTTTTCCCCCTCTGATACTGCCTCCGGCATTGCGCCCACCCTTGCAGCCACCACAAGGCATCTATTTTGCAGCGCCTCACGGATCACGAAGTTATAGCTCTCAGGAACGACAGACGGAATCACCACACAATCTGCCTGCCGGTATATCTCGCAGACCTGGCTGGCCGGTACTGTACCGTGAAAACGGATGCGCCCATCCCCTTCGGCAAGCCGCCTGAGCTTGTGCCGATCTGGAATAGAACCGTCTCCGTAGATATCTAGAGAACACTCCTCCGGCATACGGCGAAACACCTGTACCAAACTAAAAATCCCTTTGATCGCCGCTATCTTTCCTACAAACGCAAAACGGCGTACAGGTCCGTTCCGTCTGTTCTTTTGGCCGCTATCAATTCCATGGGGAATTACCACCACTTCAAGTCCTGAAAATTCCTGTTGGAGAACAGCTGCCGCATAACTGCTAGGGACAATCACCTGTTTTGCATTTTTTAGTAGGTGAGCTGCATTTTGATACCGCAGCTCCAAATTTTTGACCTGTCGGACAGGACATTCCATCTTGCAGCGTTTACCCTGTATACTGCCTGGACAGATACATCCTGTGCGATCAATCCGTGTGTAAAAATGGCATACTGCAAAAAAATCTGTTGCAGTCACAAGATAAGGAATTCCATTTTTCCGGCATGCCGCTGCAAACCCATTGACACGGCTGAGATGTAAAAAGTGAACCAGGTCTGGATGATATTTTTGAAACAAGAACGCCGCAAACCCTTCGATTTCAGGGTCTCCCTCCGTAAAATTCTTGAGGATTCCCACTGGCGCACGTTGGTGGCGGAATCGGATGACAGGAATATTATTTATAGTTTCTTCCATATATAAGATGCCTGATATTTGGGCGGGATATGCCGTATGTACTCGCGCAGAATAGGTCAGAATATAGACCTGGTTTCCAGCTCTCAGCAGTGCCGAGGCCAGATTTTCAGCAAATCGTTCTGTCCCTCCGGTACTATCTGGAAAATAGCAATGACAGAATAGGAATATGGTCTGCTGCGCACTGTCTCCCGCAGCAAATACAGACCTGCTGTGTGCTATCGGCATACAATCCTCGCCGTGTACCTGTGCATACCGCCGGGGATCGAGGACCAGCTTCTCCCAAGCCTGTCCTACTACATTCCGGATGCCGTAGGTCTCAAGGGTTCCCCTTAACGATGAACACACCAGACGCACCTCACTCAAACTGTCCAAACAAAAACCGCCGCTTTTTTAGGACGATCACCTTACTGCTGATCCAGAGAAAAAAGGCCGCCATATGGTCATGTCTGTGGGCACAGATACCAAATAGGAACTTTTGAAACCAATAAAACCGAATGGAGATCACGGCCTCTTGATATAGCATTTGGAGATCCTCTGTTGTGGAAATTGTCCTACAAAAATTGTCAAACTGTTCCCAATGCCGAAATGCCTGGATCTGTTCATAAAAATAGTTCAGGCCTTTTCCAATACAGTGTGTGGAAAACATAAATCCAGTAAAAATATTGGAAAATGCAAAATATACGAGCCTGCTGGAACCCTGCGTCTCACAAGTTCCCTCCAGGTATCGTTCCAACAGCGTAATATCCTTACAGCTCACCTCAGTCAGGCTGTGGGCCGCTGAAGTTCTGCGCTGTACATAGTGATAGAGAGTGTTATGTACAGTACACAACCGCCTGACATAGGGCAGAAGCCGCAGGTGGAGCAACAAATCCTCTCCATGCCCTACTTCAAACTGAATGCTATGATCTGTAAAAAGGCTCCTGCGATAGAGCTTATTCCATACCACCGGGTTTTTCCCAAAATACCGCAGATAAAAGAGGGTTTGGTCCAGCTCTGCCGCGTCTACAACCTCATCCAATAGTCCCAATACACAGCGCTCCTCTTGTTTTGGAAAGGTCATTGCATAATCACAGATAACAATGTCACTCCCCGTTTCAGATGCACGGTCCAACAGCTTCTGAAACATGTCTGGCGCGACGAAATCGTCCGCGTCTACAAATCCGATATAGGTTCCGCGTGCAGCCAGAAGACCGCTGTTGCGTGAGCCATGGATCCCTAGATTCTCTTGGCTGATCAGGTGAAAGCGGCTGTCTCCTTTTATATACCTGCGCAAAATTTCTTCGCTACCATCTGTCGAGCCGTTGTTAACCAAGATAAATTCTATGTTTGACAGCACTTGTGCCGCAAGGCTGTCCAGGCATCGTTCCAAATAGTCCTCACAGTTGTGAACTGGGACAATCACGCTGACCAAATCCTCAAAGCCTGTCATATCCCTTATTGCCCCCCTGCTCTTCGGCTTGGGTGGATGAGGACGGCTGCCCTATGCGCCCCCTTCCCAGCCGATCTCCAGCTGTTCCTGCTCCAGCAGACGGTCATGGGCCTGCTCTGCCAGCAGTGCAATATTTTCTTCAATCCCGCTGCGAGTCACCTGATACAGCCGCTTTAAACAGCGTGGATTCCCTTTCTCCTCCGGCACCTGGGCGGCACGGCACAGCTGCCGGATGCTCAGGGTAACATAGGTCCGGCTCATGGGCGTACCCTCACGGGTCAGGAAGATAGGCCCATACAGG
>JAAWBF010000123.1 GCA_022792555.1 Oscillospiraceae bacterium | reverse complement strand
GTGGAAGCGCAGTAATGTGTGTAGCTGACCGGTACTAATAAGCCGAGGGCTTGACCTTAAGGGTCAAGGTAAGAGAGAATGCAGGCGCTTGCAGAGTATATGACGACTACATTGTTCGGTTTTGAGGGTGCGAGTAAGAAAGAGGAACCCGGCAGAGAAGAAGAGACAAGGCCCGTTGGTCAAGCGGCTAAGACGGCGGCCTCTCACGCCGCAAACGTGGGTTCGATTCCCGCACGGGTCACCAGTTTTTCTTGACATTCCTGGGGAGATAGAGTATAATCTTATAGTGGTTTTAGCTGGTATCAGTTAAAATAGTTGGTGCTGATTGCGGTGAGGGTCCACCCGTTCCCATCCCGAACACGGAAGTTAAGCTCACTTGCGCCGAAGATACTTGTCTGGAGACGGACCGGGAAAATAGGTAATGCCGACACAGAAACGGACAGGGTATCCTGTCCGTTTTTTCTATCTAATTCATGTTGTATTGGGGGTAGAACCATTCAATATTCTAGGGTGTATCCGGCACGATTTTTAAATCGTCCTAACCGCTTTGTGGCCCAGGTTTTGCTGGAGGGAGAGGCTGTCGTTGTCCATGTAAAAAATACTGGCCGCTGCCGGGAATTACTGCTAGAGGGTGCCCATGTTTACCTGACAGATGGTAAGCACGACAAGCGGAAAACCCAGTATGATTTAATCGCCGTAGAGAAGGAGCGCTCTGGACAAGCTCCCTTGTTGGTCAATCTGGATGCCCAGGCACCAAACCGAGTTTTTCAGGAGTGGGCTGCCTCCGGTCAGTTTCAGTCAGATCTCACGCTTTTGCGCCCAGAGCAGACTTGGGGACACTCCCGCTTTGATTTCTATTGGGAGGCTGGCTCACCTTATAATTTGCGCAGAGGCTTTGTAGAGGTGAAAGGGGTAACGCTGGAGGAGAACAGCCATGCGAGATTTCCAGACGCACCGACTGAGCGCGGCTTAAAGCATGTAGAGGAGCTGATCGCCTGCCGGGCAGATGGTTATGAGGCGGCGCTGTGTTTTGTCATCCAGATGGAAGGAATGAAGCAGTTTTCTCCCAATGACAATACTCACCCTGCTTTTGGTGAAGCCTTACGCCGGGCAGTTCAGGCGGGGGTGCAGGTGTTCGCACGGGGCTGTATCGTTACCCCAGAACGGTTAGAACTGGCTGAGCCAGTAAAATTGGAACTTTGATATCAATTAAATTTAAGCTTCTTTTATTTTAGGAGATAATTTGGTATTCCGCAGCCAAAAATGCGGAGAACGTCGGATATATTTAGAAAGGATCCGGCGGCTGGAGGGCTATATGAAGGAGATTCTTTTTGTAAATGCCTGTGTGCGGGAAGAGGAATCCCGCACTTTAAAACTGGCACAGACTTTTTTAGAGGGCTATCAAAGGGCTCATCCGGAGGACCATATTATCCACCGCAATTTGATGAAGGACCGCCTTTCCCCCCTCTATCCGGAAACTCTGGCCGAACAGCACGCCCTGGAGGCGGCGGGGAAATTGGATCAGCCTATGTTTGAGGCAGCGCGTCAGTTTGTCGCGGCGGATAAAATCGTCATTGCAGCTCCTTTCTGGGAACTGTCCTTTCCTGCCATTCTGCGGATCTATTTGGAGCGTATCTCAGTGGTCAACCTGACCTTTGGCTATGGGCCGGAGGGAGAACATTTGGGTTTTTGTAAGGCAGAAAAGATGCTGTTGATTACAACCCGCGGCGGCGACTTTACTGGAGAGCAGGCGTGGATGGAGATGGGAGCCAGACAGCTGAACGCCCTATGTCATATGTTTGGAATTGGCGGCTTCCAGTGCCTGTCAGCTGACGGGCTGGACGATGTGAAAAATGACCCAGAAGCCATTCTGGCCAAAGCATCCCAGCAGGCAGAGGCCTTGGCCACAGAATTTTAACTGCAAATAATAAACAAATATTGGGAAACTGTATCTAAAAGGTCACAATAATTGGTCAATATCACTAAATTGTTGTCTGAGATAAAACTAGAGCGATTTTTGCTCTAGTTTTTGTCTATTTTTTTGTGTTTTTGCTTGACAAGAGGAAAAATTTGCAGTAGTATGATATCAGGGATAGGTTCTTTTCTAGAGAGAATACTGTCCTAGAGAAGAAAGATCTCAATTGTGTGGAAGAGGGAAGGAAGGGTGATTTTGTGCAACTTATCATTGTTCTCGTCGTTTTTGCGGCTGGGTTAGCGTTGGCATTTGCAGCCTTTAACTTTATGGGCGTTAAAAATATGCCAGAGGGAACCGAGCAGATGAGCGAGATTGCATCCGCTATCCGAGTGGGTGCCAACGCATTTATTGATTACGAGTATAAAATTCTATACACGGTGGTGGCCATTGTGGCGGTGATCCTTGCGGTCGTCACCACCTGGCACGCGGCCATTGCGCTGCTGATCGGCTCGATTATGTCAGGCTGTGCGGGCTTTATTGGAATGAAGATTGCCACCTATGCCAATGTCCGTGTGTCTAACAAGGCCCGTGAGACGAAGGACATCGGTCAGACCGTGAAGGTGGCCTTCCGGGGCGGCTCTGTAATGGGTCTGTGCGTGGGCGGCTTTGCGCTGATGGGACTTTTCCTGGTGTATCTGATCTTCGGTCTGGGCCTGGGTCAGCTGGCAGAGACCGAGGCCACCTATACCAATTTTCTGGGCCTGAGCTTTATTCCTTTTACCATGACCCTTTCCGGTTATGCCTTGGGCTGTTCTATTGTGGCGATGTTCAACCGCGTGGGCGGCGGCATCTATACCAAGGCAGCAGACATGGGCGCCGACCTGGTGGGTAAAACCGAGGCCCATATCCCAGAGGACGACCCCCGCAATCCCGCCACCATCGCAGACAACGTGGGCGATAACGTGGGCGATGTGGCCGGTTTGGGCTCCGATCTGCTGGAGAGCTTTGTAGGTGCTATCTCCTCCGGTATCATCCTGGCCTATCACATGTTTTTGCAGTCCACTGCACTGAACACCGGAATGTCGGTTCAGCTGCTGGAAAAATGTATCCTGTTCCCGCTGATTTTTGCTTCGGTCGGCATGATTGCCTGTTGTATCGGTATTGCAACCCTATTGTTTAAAAGCAAAATGTCCCAGGACCCCCATAAGGATCTGAACGGCGCCACCTATGTAGCCGCCGGCCTGACCATCGTCCTGGGTCTGGCTGTCTCCTATGTCCTGTTCCAGGGGGAGGACGTGTCCATTATGAAGGCCGCCCTGGGCTTCTCTGCCGGGAATCTGTCCCCGTGGATTGCCGCAGCCATTGGTGTTATCGCGGGTGTGGTGATCGGGATGCTGGCTGAGTTCTACACCTCCGCCGATTTTAAACCCACCCAGCTGCTGGCCCACGCCTCCACAGAGGGTCCTGCCCTAACCATCACCCAGGGCCTGGCCCTGGGCATGAAGAGCTGTATGGCCCCCTGCATCATCCTGGCAGCCAGTATTATTGTCAGCTACCAGGTCTCCGGCATGTATGGCGTCTCTATGGCCGCCATGGGGATGCTCTCCTTCGTTACTGCGACTGTCTCGGTGGATACCTATGGTCCTATCTCGGACAACGCTGGCGGCATCGCAGAAATGAGCGGCCTGGATCCGGAGGTCCGCCGGATTACCGACACCCTGGACTCGGTTGGCAACACCACCGCAGCCATCGGCAAGGGCTTTGCCATCGGATCGGGTGCGCTGGCCGCTCTGGCGCTGATGATCTCCTACCTGTATTCCTTCAATGAGGCGGGAACCGACCTAATCCTCAATATGATGACCCCCATGATTCTGTCAGGTGCCATTGCCGGCGCAGCCCTTCCCTTCCTCTTCTCCGGGATTCTGATTGAGGCAGTGGCCAAAGCCGCCCGGAAGATGGTGGATGAGGTCCGCCGTCAGTTCCAGGAGTTCCCCGGCATCCTAGACGGCAGTCAGAAGCCAGACTACAAGACCTGTATCAGTATCTCCTCCAAGGGCGCCATTGGCGAGATGAAGGTCCCCTCCCTACTGGCAATCATTGTACCGGTGGCCTGTGGCTTCCTGTTTGGGCCGGAGTTCGTTGGCGGGTTGATCATCGGCTCCACCCTGAGCGCGATTATGATCGCCATCTTTGCCGGAAATGCAGGCGGTGCTTGGGATAATGGCAAGAAGTATATTGAGGCCGGCGGTGTGGAGGGCTTCAAAAAGGGCAGCCCCGCCCATGACGCCGCCGTTGTGGGTGATACGGTGGGCGATCCTCTGAAGGATACCGTGGGCCCCTGCCTGGATATCTTCATCAAAATTATGTCCACCGTCTCTCTGGTAGCTGTGCCGGTTTTTGCACACTTCAACTTGACATCGTGGCTGGCCGGGCTGTTCTAAAAGCATTTTTGGTTCCCGCTCCCCGAAAAGGGAGCGGGAACTGTGGTTATTAGCGGATGGAATCAAAAAATACCGGGCGGATACAGTACTGTATCTGCCCGGTATCTTTATTAAATCCGGCTATATAGGAAACGAAAAGGAATGCTTTGATCCCTTTAAACTTGCCTGACTATAAAATGTTGTCTGCGTCCACTAGGATGTTATCCGTGCCGTGCTCCTCAAACTCGGCAATATAAGCGTCAATCCGGCTGGTGAGCTCCTCATAATTGCTCTCATCAATGGGGACATCGTCCATATCCCGCCGTGCCAGATCCTCTGCTAGTATCTCAAAAAATACGTTGTTTTCATACTCTATAATGGCCTCGTGAATCCCACCCTCCACAAAGGCGCGGGAGGGAACGACTTCTCCCCGCCAAACCTCCGCTAGAGTGGGCATCCCACCCTGGGCGGCTTGAGAAAAAAGTAGGCTCTCTACGGCATCGTAGTCCTTGAACCGATCCTCACCCCTAGTAGAATTGAGGATCCAATTGCCGATATAGGCCATGTCCAGCAGCCGGCGGAATTGCTTATTGGTCAGCTCCAGATTCATGATAGAAATCCTCCTTGCTGTCATGACGTACAGGGGACAATGCCCTCTGCCTCATCCTATATTATAGTGCATTGCGCCCGAATGTCAAACAGGGTTTGACTTATAAACAGGCTCGTTTGTGCTGCGCGGTTTAGTGAAGTGTCATGCCATGGCTGAAAGGGGCATAATCACTTCACAATGACACAGAAAAACGCTGGCTTGAAAAGATCCACTTGTCTTCCAGCGGGGAAAAGCATATGATAGGAACCGGTATAAAAACGCCGGGCCGTCCGGCGCGGGGAGGTTATGGTTTGGATCAGAGACCAATTGGCGTGTTTGACTCTGGGCTGGGTGGTTTGACTGCGGTGCGGGCCCTGTGCAAGCTGTTGCCGGAGGAGGATATTGTATATTTTGGAGACACGGGCCGCGTCCCCTATGGCACCCGTTCACGGGAGACCATTATCAAATATGCCCGGCAGGATGTGGCGTTTCTGCGGACCTTTGACTTAAAGGCCATTGTGATTGCCTGCGGCACCGTCTCCACCACAGCGATAGAGGTCCTGGCAGAGGAGAATTCCATCCCGGTTTTGGGGGTGGTGGAGCCTGCGGCCTTGGCCGCGGCAAAACACACGAAAAGCGGACGGATCGGGCTCATCGGCACCCAGGCGTCCATCCGTAGCGGCGCCTATGAGCGGTACATCCATACAGTCAACCCGGCCGCCCAGGTGAAGGCCACCGCCTGCCCGCTCTTTGTTCCGCTGGTAGAGAATGGCCGGTTCCGGCCTGGAGACATCGTGATTGAGACCGTGACAGCCGAATACTTGACGCCCTTACGGGAGGCCGGGGTGGATACTTTGGTACTGGGCTGTACCCACTACCCCCTTCTGGAGACGGTCATCAGAAACTTTATGGGGCCGGATGTCACCTTGATCAATGCCGGGGCCGAGGGCGCACGGGCGGTAGCCCAGGCGCTGAAGGACCAGGGGAACCTGGCCCGGCGGGAGGTCCCCGGACACTGCCGCTACTTTGTCAGTGACCGGGTGGAGGACTTCGCCCAGCTGGCCTCCCTGTTTTTGGGTTGGGATGTGACAGAGGATGTCACCCAGGTGGAGATCGGAATCGAACGGAGCTAGAAGGGTACCGGCTCTCCAATAAGGGAGCAGTGGGGTTGAACTTTCATAAAGTGCTTTACAGAGTCGGCTGGGATAGGATATAATTAGCCGCGGATTGGCCAGACTCTAAGATACGTTCCCTTCGATGGCGGAAGAACAGCCAGGAAAGGATGGATTCAGAATTAGCACAGAAAAGAATGTTATACTCTCCATACGAGGCATACAGGCACTGGAGGAGCAGGAGGAGGAGACCATCGAGCTGGTGACAGAGGGACGGCTTCTGACCGATGGGGACGGAAGCTATACGCTGAGCTACCAGGAGAGCGAGGTAACAGGTCTGGAGGGGACACTAACTACGTTCCAGATCGAGGAAGGACGTGTTATCCTGCTGCGTATGGGGGCGTTCAACTCACAGATGGTATTTGAACAGGGGAGGCAGCATCTGTCGGTATACAATACACCCTATGGCGCGCTGTCTGTCGGGGTATTGACCAAGCGGCTGGATTGTACCATCGGTCCGGCTGGTGGTAACATTGAAATTGACTATACCATTGAAATGAACCACACAATGACAGGACGAAATTTGTTCCAGATCCATGTCCGGGAAAATCAGCGTGCGACAGACACAGGAGATAGCAGAACAGAGGAAAAGGTGATATAAGATGTCAAATTTGATCCAGGCAGCCCGGAATCAGGCGGCCGCGCTGACCCAAGCCGCCTATGAACGGGCCGCTGCCGCAGGTGTACTGCCTGCGGGCGTCACCGTGCCGGCGAAAATTGATCTGCCCAAGGAGGCCAGCCACGGAGATTACGCAACCTCCTTCGCCATGGCCGGGGCCAAGGCCATGCATATGGCCCCCCGTGCCATCGCCCAGGCCATTGTGGACCATTTAGATTTGGCCGGGACCTATTTTGATCAGGTGGAGATGGCCGGTCCTGGCTTCCTGAATTTTACTTTGGGGAGTAAATGGTATCACGATGTGATCCAGGCTATCGAGTCAGACGGCGCCCAGTATGGCGCATCTTCTGACGGCGCGGGGAAGCGGGTCATTGTGGAATTTGTCTCGGCCAACCCAACCGGACCTATGCATATGGGAAATGCGCGGGGTGGCGTGCTGGGAGACTCCCTGGCCAATGTGCTCCAGCGGGTGGGCTGTGACATCTGGAAGGAGTTCTATGTCAATGACGCGGGCAACCAAATCGACAAGTTTGCCCGCTCCATCTACGCCCGCTGTATGCAGGAGACCCTGGGGGAGGAGCAATACCCCTTCCCGGAGGACGGCTATCACGGGGAGGACATTAAAGAGCTGGCCCAGGGTTTTCTAGCCAAGACCGGCAGCGCCTGGCCCAAGGAAAAAGAGGAAGCGGACTGGTTGTCCGCTATGGCGGAATACGGCCTATCGATGAACATCCCCAAGATGAAAGAGGACTTGCTCCGCTATGGGATCTCCTATGACGAGTGGTTCTTTGAATCTTCCCTTCACAGCTCAGGAGCGGTGGCGGATACCGTCGGTCTGCTGGCTAAACAGGGTTGGACCTATGAAAAGGACGGCGCCCTGTGGCTCAAGACCTCCGATCTGCTGCGGGAAAAGTACCTGCGGGATGGGAAGTCCCAGGTACAGATTGATAAGCTGGATCTGAAAGATGACGTGCTCCGCCGGGCCAACGGCTTTTATACCTACTTTGCCGCCGACATCGCCTATCACCGGGCGAAGCTGGAGGAACGGGGCTTTGATCTGGCCATCGATGTCTGGGGGGCCGACCACCACGGCCATGTGGCCCGGCTCCAGGCCGCCCTGGATGGGCTGGGGCTGGACGGCTCCCACCGGCTGGTGATTGTATTGATGCAGCTGGTCAATCTCCTTCAGGACGGACAGCCGGTGCGGATGTCCAAACGCTCCGGCAAAGCCATTGCACTGCACGATCTGCTGGACGAGATCCCGGTGGACGCGGCCCGCTACTTCTTCAACTCCAGGGCCTCCACCAGCCCCCTGGACTTTGACCTGGACCTGGCGGTGCGGCAGGATAGTGAAAACCCGGTCTACTATGTCCAATATGCCCACGCGAGGATCTGTTCCCTGATCGCCCGGCTGGCCGAGGAAGGGGATCCTGTGCCGAAGGGGGCCCAGATTGACGCCGCCCTGCTGAACACTCCGGAGGAGAAGACCCTGATCAAGGCACTGGCCCAGTTCCCAGAGGAGATTGGCACCGCAGCCCGGACCTATGACCCCTCCCACATCAACCGCTATCTGGTCTCACTGGCCGGGGAGTTCCACCGGTTTTACAATGCCTGCCGCATCAAGGGGGAGACTCCCCAGCTCCTGACCGCCCGGCTCAAGCTGGCGGATACCGTCCGGGCCGTCCTGGCCAACGGCCTGGCGCTGATTGGCGTCACTGCGCCGGAGAAAATGTAGCGGGAGAAAGGATTTCCTACTGTATGGACCAGATTGTATCTCTGCTGACCCAGGAGCTGAGCTGCCGGGCAGAGTATATCGAAAATGTCATCTCACTCATTGACGCAGGGAACACCATTCCCTTTATTGCCCGCTACCGCAAGGAAGCCCACGGCGCTATGGACGACACCACCCTGCGCACTCTGGCCGACCGGCTGCAATACCTGCGCAATTTGGACAAGCGCCGGGAGGAGGTTAAATCGGCCATTGAGGGCCAGGGCAAGCTGACAGAGGAACTCTCAGCGGCCATTGACCGGGCGGTCACGCTAGCTGAGGTGGAGGATCTATACCGACCCTACAAGCAGAAGCGCCGCACAAGGGCCACTATGGCCAAGGAGAAGGGACTGGAGCCTCTGGCCGAGCTGCTCTTCGCCCAGGGGCGGGACTGTCCGGCGCCGGAGGAGGCAGCGGCCAGATTTGTGGATCTGGAGAAGGGGATAGAGACGGTAGAGGAGGCCCTCCAGGGGGCCAGCGACATCATTGCCGAGCAGATCTCGGATGACGCCGCCCTGCGCAAGACCCTGCGGGAGTTGTGGTGGCGGCGGGCAGTTCTGACCTCCGCTGCGGCCAGCAAGGAGCCGGAGGATACCGTCTACCGCCTCTACTACGACTTCAAAACCCCGGTGAACCGGGCCATGGGCCACCAGGTCCTGGCCATCAACCGGGGGGAGCGGGAAGAAATTTTAAAGGTATCGGTGGACATGGACCGGGAGAACGCCCTGATCCCGGTCCGCCGGGCGGTGATTGTCCCTGGATCCCCCGCCATGGCCTTTGTCCGCGCCGCCGCCGAGGACGCCTACGACCGGCTCATCGCCCCTAGTGTGGCCAGAGAGATCCGCGCCATGCTTACCGATACCGCCAGCGAGGGGGCAATTCATAACTTTGGACTCAACCTCAAACCCCTACTCATGCAGCCCCCGGTAAAGGGGAAAGTGACTATGGGCTTAGACCCAGGCTACCGAAACGGCTGTAAGGTCGCGGTGGTGGACGGCACCGGAAAGGTATTGGATACGACGGTGGTCTATCCCACCTTCTCCCAGGCCAAACAACAGGAGGCCATTTCAATCCTGTCAAGCCTCATCCGGCGCCACGGTGTGGAGCATATCGCCATTGGAAACGGCACCGCCAGCCGGGAGACCGAGCGGATGACAGTGGAGCTGATCAAAGCCGTTGGGGGCGGTGTCAGCTATATGATTGTCAACGAGGCGGGGGCCAGCGTGTACTCCGCCTCCAAGTTGGCTGCCGAGGAGTTCCCAGACTACGATGTCAACCTGCGTTCGGCGGTCTCCATCGCCCGGCGGCTCCAGGATCCCCTGGCCGAGCTGGTCAAAATTGACCCCAAATCCATCGGAGTGGGCCAGTACCAGCACGATATGCCCCAGGCCCGGCTGGACGAGACCCTGTCCGGCGTGGTGGAGGACTGCGTCAACGCTGTGGGGGTGGATCTGAACACCGCCTCGGCCCCGTTGCTGGCCCGCGTGGCTGGATTGAACAACACCACAGCCCGAAATATCGTCAAATATCGGGAGGAGAACGGGGCCTTTACCAGCCGAAAGCAGGTCTTAAAGGTGCCCAAGCTGGGGCCAAAGGCCTTTGAACAGTGCGCCGGATTTTTACGGGTGCCGGAGAGCACCTCCATTTTGGACAATACCGGTGTTCATCCGGAGAGCTACGCTGCCGCCCAGACCCTGTTGGATCTGGCTGGATATTCCTTGGAGGATGTGCGGGCCGGACGGCTGGCCGGTCTGAGGGAAAAGGTCTGCGCTTACGGGGAGGAAGCAGCGGCCAGTGCCTGCGGCGTGGGCCTGCCTACCCTGCGAGATATTGTGGCCGAGCTGTTGAAGCCGGGCCGGGACCCACGGGATGAGCTGCCCCGCCCCATCCTGCGTACCGACGTGATGGAGATGAAGGATTTAAAACCGGGGATGGAGCTCACCGGTACGGTGCGCAATGTCATCGACTTTGGGGCCTTTGTGGACCTCGGCGTCCATCAGGACGGTCTGGTCCATATCAGCCGGATCGCAGACCACCGGCTGCGCCACCCATCTGAGGTTCTGTCCGTGGGTGATATCGTCACCGTCTGGGTGGTGGAGGTGGATGTGCCAAAAAAACGCATCGCCCTCACCATGCGCGGCCCAGAGGACGCGAAATAGCTTAAATTTGAGCCTTTATAGTGCAAATGCAAGGAGAAAAAATATGTTACATTATTGGAAATAATCTTCAACTGCTGCATATGGGCATAATGAGGTGCATCTTCATCCATACAGAGAGCGGCGTTTATCTGTTGCGGAGGCAATGGCTATTCAATCTTTGCCGAAAGAATTTGTGGCGCTTCCAACACTTTCGCTGTCAAAAAAGTTTAAAATGATAGGTAACGGCGTCCCATATTTAATGGCTACAGCAATTGCAAAAATATTAAAAGAGACATTGGAAGATATTTTGTAGGATAATCCATGAGAAGAATTGTGATTGATCCACGGTCCTTTGGAATGGCTTTGTTTCCAATACAGCACTCAATTCCGACTAGGTGCCAGCTTGGATTGTCCCTGCCGCAGATTTGTTCTTTGGCTTTGGTGTACTGTTCTGCGCCTACATGATAGGCCACCTACGGAGGCGTCTGGTATAATAAATACAGAAAGGACGCTGTTACTGCGGTTGGCCCTTACGAATCAACATAGAAAACTATGCTGACTGCTCGTGCCACCGGGCAGTCAGCACGCTTTT
>JAAWBF010000122.1 GCA_022792555.1 Oscillospiraceae bacterium | reverse complement strand
CCCCGCAAAAGATCGAGTATCTGTCCTCCCACCTGGGGAATTGGGACAACATCGACTTTGACGACCGGCGGCAGGTGGCCGACATCATTCTTTCCCAGGTCCAGGCCACCGCCGAGCGCGTTTCTTTTGAGTGGAAAATCTGATTTCTTGCCCCCAGCGTCTTATTCAATGGTGTGTTTACCATTGTCAAGCGATGCTAGCAATATACGAGGAAGGAATGGACGAGCCATCAACAAATCCATAATAATGAATGACAACATCATTCTCACCTTTGCGAACCACAAACCCCCGGACATTACCATTACGAAGTCTGTACGGGGGACTACAACCCCGCTGCCCGGCGCGGTTTTCAACGTGTCCATCAACGGGCAGTCCTTTGAGACAGACGCCACAGACGCCGAGGGCAAGGTGGTCAAGGACCGGGTTGTCACCGGCAAGGACGGGCT
Organism: Oscillospiraceae bacterium; assembly: GCA_022792555.1. Classification (GTDB taxonomy): domain Bacteria; phylum Bacillota; class Clostridia; order Oscillospirales; family Oscillospiraceae; genus JAAWBF01. The sequence continues at coordinate 13,936 of JAAWBF010000122.1, read as the reverse complement.
GGCGGAGATCTCCGATCTGGAGCCCGGCTCCTATGTGGTCAAAGAGATCGAGGCCCCGGCGGGGTATCTGCTGGACGACACCAAGCACCAAGTCAAAGTGGAGGATTTCCAGGTGACGCTGGTTGAGCTGAAAAACCACGAGGAATCCTCTCTCATTATTCATAAAATTGACGCGCAGTCCAAGTTCTCCCTGGCCGGGGCCATCAAGGGCCACATGGGTTTTAGCTGTCCCATGTGGCCCTGTTTTCCCTTTATAGATTCAAAACCTCTTTGATAAAGCGCTCCATACGGGCCGCACGGCCTTTTCCAGTGCTGTGCTCAGTACAGTAGGTACCCTGGTTGATCTCCACCGCTGTCCTTTGCGTTTTTCCGCGCCATGATGCGATATCTCCTTTCTGATTTGACACAGCGGCCCGGAAGGTGGTACAAGAAGGGCGTACTGGTGCATTAGTTAGTTGCTCTGGTATTTGTGCATCGACCATCCAGGTGTTAGTAGCGCCTGGGCGGTTTATGCCCTGGGCAAAATTGCTTGGGGCTTTTTAGTGCAATCAGGGCGAAAAACACACCCTCAACACAGGCGCGAAGAGAGGTGAAACCGGCGCTCAGGGCTGAGGCGATCCACTTTCCTCCCCGGACAATATGGCGGTGGCGTTTTCCACGGCCCTGTCCTCCATGTATTTTAGGTAGTCCTGATAGAAGCTCCCCGCGTCCATGTTGGTCAGGTCCCCTTTCCGTACCACCTCCATGTTTTCCTGGTACTCCCCCGCCTGGACGACCATATAGTTCTCCAGCAGAGTCTTGCGCTGCTCGGGCTGGTTCTCCAGGCCCTCTGACAGGGATTTACCCAGCAGGATGTAGTACCCGTTTTCAGCCTCCACCACGGAGCTGAGCTGGCCGGGCTGGAGCTGGGCGGCAGCTGTTTCAAAGGAAGCCGGCATGGAGCCTGGCGTGTAGAAATAGTCCGTCATACCCTGGCCAATCGCGGCGTACTGCACTGCCAGGCTGCCAAAGAGGGATGCCGGGTTGTCAGCCTTGGCGATCTCTTGGCGGAGCTCCTCGGCATCCTTCTGCGCCTGCTTCTTATCCTCATCCAGGGCGAAGAAGATGAAATCAGTATAGCCTAGATACTGGGGATAGTCCGCTTCCGGCAAATAGAGCTGGCTGTCCTCCTGTCCAGCCAGCTCAATCAGCCCGTCCAGCAGATTGGTCACCGCCATAACCCGGGTCAGGCCCTCCCGGCTCAGACCCATCTCTGTCAGGTAGTTCTCAAAGCCCTCCGGTCCGCCCAGGGCATCCTCCATATTCTGCCGCTCCGCCTCAATGGCGTCCTCATCCTCCGCGGTGAGGACGATGCCGTAGGTGTTTGCCAGATTCTCAATGGCGGCGTAGAAAAAGATCGTGTCCTCCGCCATGGTCTTGGCGTACTGGGAGAGAGTGGTTCCGGATCCGGTGGGGAACTCCGTTCCCCAGTTGAGGGTACCGTCCTCTTGGAAGACCTCCTGATACATACCGTAGTCGTGGTACATGTTGAGCTGGTACTCCAAGGCGCTGCAATTAAACGCCGTCCAATAGCAGTACAGCTCCGCAGAAATCTCGTTGCCGTCCAGCACCAGCACCACTTCCTCCGGCTTCACCCCGGTGATCTTGTGATAGACCCCCATGGGATCCTCTTTCACAGGGCCGCCACAGGCCGTGAGGAGCACAGCGGTCATGACAAACAGTACAATTAATCTTTTTTTCATATGAATTCACCATCCTGCCGCTCTGGGCGGCGCAAATCGCATTTAAATTTTCCCCGGCGTATCTGTGGGCGGTTCATTCCGCCGGCTGTTTGGTCGGCCCCTCCCTCTCCAGCGGGGCTCAGGAGTACGAAGGCTGTTCCACCCCAGGCCGCACATCAGGGCCGTCAGGACCAGTCCTCCCCAAGCGATGGCCTTGTGGTAGGTGTACCGGCAGTACACGCCCCCCTCCCCCGGTGGGGGGATGGGGCTGGGGTCGATGGGCAGTCCGTAGGCCGTGGCCAGGCTCTTTACATTGAGCAGGTGGATCACTGGCGTGTTTTCGGCCAGAAAAAGCTGTACCAAGCCAGTGGAGTGGTCGTTCTCCGGCAGGGCGGTGAGAATGCCGCCGTCGCTGTACACGATGATCTTGCTGTTGCCGAAAGACACATCGTTGCCTCCCACATTGATAAAGCAGCGGATGTCCCCATAGTCCTGGTATATGGCAAAGCGCCGGTGGATGTTGTCCAGCAGGTCGGTCTCATAGTAGAAGGGGTAGCCAAAGCCGGTGAGCCGGTCCACAATGGTCTGCACCACCGCTGGGTCCATATCCCCCCCCACGTCTTTCAGGCCGCCGATGGAGAAGCAGTCGCTTCGGATGCCCAGCAGGCCCTGCTGGTACAGTGCGTACTCCATATCCAGATAGGTCAGCTCTGGGTCGTTGGCCCCGTGGGTGGAGGAGCCAAAGGAGGTCATCAGCAGGGGGTCCAGCTCCATGACCTCAATGGCGCACAGCACCGCTAGGTTCAGGGCCGGGAAGGATCCAGAGCAGTTCACCGCCACCTTGTCCCCGGGCTCCAGGCCCAGCTCGCAGAACATATCCACCACCATGGCAGCCATGTTGGGATTGGTGGAGGTCCGCTTGGCCTCCAGATTGCCCAGCGTGGTGGTGATGAGAGAGTAGTCCTGTCCAATGACACCAGTGCGGTTGATATCGTTGACGGCGCTGATGGGGATGCCCCGGTCCTCCTTGAGCTGACGCACCGCCTCTAGACAAGCCTGAGTCCGCTGCGCGGCCTCCAGTTTCTGTTCCCAGCGGACCGCGGGGACAGTGGTCCTGGTGAGTGTCAGGAGCAGCCAGGTAACTGCCAAAATGGCCGCACAGGCCGCCAGCAGATTGGTTTTTGTCATTTTCATAGCTTATGTCACAATTATTTGAATCAGCTTGATGAGGAATACCACCGCCGCCAGAGCGCACAGGGTCTTTACACACCCCTGCTTCTCCATCTGCCCCCCCAGAATCCCCGGCACCAGATAACCGATGGTCATGGACAGATTATAAAACAGGTAGGAGTTGCCGAAGTACAGATAGGTAAATAGTGCCTTCTCCAGCAGGCCGATGATGATGTACAGGGTAAACTTCCGTCGTCCATACAGGATGGTGACGCTGCCGATGAGCTTTACCACTCCCAGGGCAATCAGGGCGGATACCAACGTAGCGGCCACCTTTACCGGCTCCTCTAGGTAGAGGGCGAAATAAAAGGGCACCACAATCCCCCCTGGGATGATCTGAGTTACCTCGGTGAAGATCAAAGTCACCAGGAGGGAGAGAATAGCCAGTTCGTTCATACAGTTCCCTCCTCAAGGGCGCAAATCATCTGGCAGGCCCAGCCCTTGATGTTGCCGATCCCGGCCACAAAAGGGGTGTCCGCCCGCTCCAGCGCGGCGCGCCAGCTGTGGACGATCTCCGCCTCCAGCCCCGCCCTGCGGAGCAGCCGCCGGGCCAGACGGCATCCCTCTCCCATGACGATGAGTCTCTGACAAGATACATAGGGGAAGAAATACCGGATGAAGAGCAGCAGCCGGTCGGGCCGGTCCAGCCGGTGGTTGTAGATCAGCGTCAGACCCCCTGGCTGGGGGAAGTGCTCACGCAGCAGCAGCAGAGAGGACTGGGGATCGTTGGCGGAGAAGAGGTTGAGAAACTGCCGCTCTCCCAGGGGGTACTCCTTGCAGGCGCCAAATTCCTGCCGACAGTCCTCAGCCCCCAGAAGCTGGTTCTGGGGCACACCCAGCCGCCGGGCCACACTCTGGGCGATGGCTAGATTCTCGCTCCCAGCGCCGTCCTCACCCCGGCATAGGACGGCCTGGGTTCCGACGGCGCGGCACTGTTCCTCAAAAAAGGGGAAAAAGTCCTCATCTCCGGTAAACAGCACCCCGTCCCTGGGGATCATCGCGCTCAGGCTGTAGGCGATGTCCTCCAGGCACTTTCCCATCTCGAAGATGTGGTCGTAGCGCACATTGGTGATGACGTTCCAATCCCCCTGGACAATCTTCTCCTGGGCTATCTGCTGGAGTTCTGGGGCCACAGCCATACACTCCACCACCAGAATTTCCGCCCCCTCCCGCCGGGCCTGCCGGAGGATGGCAGCCTGCTCAATGATGTTGGCCGGTCCGCGCCGGAAGATGGAGTGCTCCACCCCGGCGGTATCAATATACAAGGGGGCGGTGCCGGTGGTCTTGGTGAACACCTTGAAGCCGGCCCGGCGGAGCTGCGCGTCAATGAGGCGGCAGGTGGCGGTCTTGCCCCGGATGCCGTTGACGTGGATCACATGCCGGAAGGCGTGCCGGGCCCGCCGGTTGGCATAGCCCTCCCACAGCAGCCAGGCCAGATATCCCCCGAACAGAAGCAGTGAAATTTTAAGCATCTGGCTGCACTTCCTCTCTCACCTTTCCCGCTTATCTGTCATGGAAGCTGAATCCATACGCCAAATTTACGGATAAGCTCTTGGAAAGCCCTTCGCCGCAAGACGAAGGGCTTTCCAAACAGGTTTTCAGTTCACGGACGATCAGTCATAGTACACCCGGTCGGCGGAGACGCCCAGCGGGTTATGGAAATAGATACCTAAGCCGTTGTTCATCATCTCCTCATAGGAGGGGATGTTCTCAATCAGAATGGTCTGGTTGGGGTTGACGGTGTTGTTGACCTCCATGATAGAGGTAGCGGTGGCGACGTGGCGGGCCACGCGCTTGTCAATGGGCCAGCCGTTCTCGTCAATGGGGGCATAGAGCAGTCCATGCTCCCCAGCCTTGATGACAAAGACATCTTTGCCGCTCATCAGCAGCTCCTCGTCAGTAATGCCGCGGATGCGGTCCAGCATGGGCTCGGCCACCTCTACCAGATAGGACGCGGCATCGGTGTGGTCGCCTACCTCACGGTGGCTCAGACCATGGAGGGCGGTGGGAGAGAACTCCATACCGATGGGCACGTCAAAGGTCTGGGAGGTAAGCATCATGGACACCATAGCAGCCACAGCCTGGCCCTTTTCATGGACCACGATGGTATTTTCCACCGTGTACTCCAGCTCGGCCTCGTGGAAGTCAAGCGTCATGTCTACACCCTCGGCCTTAATGAGCTGAGTCACGGCGTAATTGGTCCGCTCAGTAAGCAGGCCGTTTGCCTTGCCGGGCCAGTTGCGGTTGGTGTTGCGGATGTCCACGTTGGCCAGGGTCTGTCCACTGGGATAGTGGATGTAGACCTCAGGATCAGGCCAGGAGTCCAGAGGATTGGCGTGGCGGTCACCGAAGCGCCAAGTCTTGGTGCCCCAGGGGGTCTGATAGTTGTAGAAGCGGGGGTAGGCCTCACCTACACGGCTGACAGTAGAGCCGCTGTTGTTCTCCCGGGTGATGACGATGACCTTGCCCTGGGTGACCTTCAAATTCTCCACCAACAGGTTGGCGGCCATAACGCCGGCGGGTTCCTCCGCGTGGGTGCCGCCCCAGATGAGCATGCAGCCGCCCTCCACACCGCTGTCAAAGATGTAAACATTGCTGTCGTTAGCTGTGCCCTTGACCACATCGCTGTAGTCGCTGAGCTTCTTGACCTCGGTGATATACTCACTGACCACAATGGGCTCCTTGAAGTTGCGGTGCTCCCAGAACAAATAGCCGGACACACCGATACAAAAGGCGACAATGATGACGGCGATAGCTTTTACCGTATTGATATTCAGATTCCTCAACTGTATCCCTCCCCCTTATTTCAAGCGCAGCAGACGCAGTACAAAGGGAACCATGATGATGCAGTACACCAAGGCGTTCTGTACGTTCTTGGTCTTAAAGAACGCGCGGACAATGGCGACCAGGAAGAACAGCGCGGTGGCATAAGTAAGGATCGTGAATATGGTATTGACAATAATCAGAATATCCATACGTTACACCCCCAGCAAATTGCCCAGTTGGTTGTTGAAGATCATGGAGACCGTACACAGCGCCAGGATAAACAGGATAGGTACCAAAGCAGCCTTGACAAAGCCTTTATAGTAGTGTCCCTTGTAGTCCAGCTGCATGACGGTGGCCCGGCCAACCACGGCGGTGGGGGGCAGGCAGTCGCCCAGAGGCCACATGACGGACCAGGTAGACAGGGCGATGACAGCGTTGAAGCCCTTCATGTTGAACAGCATGATGAGGGGTACGCCCAGCAGGGGGGCTACGGCGTACTGAAGCACACCCTCAGCCACGGGCAGGATGAGCCACAGGGCGGCGAACAGCAGCCAGATGGGGAGGATGACCACGCCCAGGGAGATGATGCCGCGGGCGCCGGTAAGGGTGAGGATCTGGTTCAGGATGCCTACCACCACCATGATACCCACCAGTTCTTTCAGATTGACCACAGTGGTGACGGCCACGTCCAGTATGTTGACCTTCTTGGGGCTGCACAACAGTACCGCGGCGGCACTGAGCATAAAGATCATAGGCAGACCGATCACAGGCCAGTAGGCAGGGAGCACGCGGGCGCCCAGAATCAGCACCAGCATGACAACGAAGGGGACGAAAGCGCGCAGAGCGTTCCAGCCCTGGGGCGCCTCAGGCAGAGTTGCCAGGACGGAGTCCACAGGGGAATCGCTCTTAGTACCCCGGGCCAGGTAGAAGGTAGCGAACAGCGCGCCCACAACAGACAGCAACGCCAGAGGGGCGGTGAAGCCCACATAGGGCATGTTGGCGCCGGCGGCGGCCATCATGGTCCACAGGTTGATGGGGGGGCAGGCGGCACTCATGGCGGCCAGAATAAAGACCAGCGCGACGCGGCGGTCCTCCGCCACACCCATGGCGGCCAGCACAGCGCCCACCAGGCCGCCCACAGTCAGCACGGTGGTGGCGCCCGATCCAGTGACGGCGCCGGGAACCATCATGACCACCAGCAGGAGCAGCAGGCAGAATACGCGCTTCTTATAGAAGCGGCCCACGATTTGGCGGACCAGGTAGTTTACGCCCCCTGTCTCCTTGTACAGGGTCATAAAGTAGGTAGCCGTCAGGAAAGTCATGCACACGTCGAAGTAGTTGAAGGTACCCTCTACCAGATGCCGGATAATCTCGGTAAAGGGCAGAGCAGAACGGGGATCCACGCCCATAGGGATAATCAGATGGGCCACCAGGGCGCCCAGTGCCGCCAGCAGCAGGGTGAGCTCGGTGCAGACCTTCATCTTCTTCGCCACGGCAAAAACAATCGCGATTACAACAATGACGGCCAAGGAGTGCTGGAACATAGTCACAAAATTACCTCCTCAGGTAGGACTGTGGGCTGTGAGAACAAGCCCACAGTCCTAGACAAGAATCACGGGTAAATTTACTCCGCAGTCATATACTCGCTCAAGCTAAGGGTATCCTTGGCGGTGATGATGGGAATACCGTGCTCTTGGGCGTAATTGGAGAACAGGCCGTCGCTGTCGCTCTCCTCAACGCAGACGATCACGTCCGCCAAAGGCAGGATGGCATCAATAGAGGCCTGGTCGTTGGCATCGGTGCGGCGGGACATACCCTCCACATGGGCGCAGACAACCACCATTCCCTTGTCCTTGGCGGCCTGGGCCACGGCGGTGCAGCGATCGATCTCGTCATTCACATCGGTGCCAGCGGCGCCCATACCCTTGCCGGAGGTACCGGTGCTGATGATCAGCGTCTTCGCGTCCGGAGCCACGGTGTCCAGCTCATCGGCCAGCAGCTGATGCTCATCAGTGGAGGTCACGCCGGCCTGGGTGGCCACCATGTGGCACATGACCGAGCCGGTAGACTGGCCGCAGGTGGTCATCACAAAGGGACCGTGGAGCTTGCCGTCAAACTCGGCAGAGGACGCGCCGCCAGAGTTTTCGTTGCCGCTGGGAGTATTGCCGGCGGGGGTGGTGGACTCGACAGGTGCGGTAGAGGGTGCGGCAGAGGGTGCGGCAGAGGGTGCGGCAGAGGGAGTGCTGCCCTGCCCGCTGCTGCAGGCGGCCAGAGAGGCGGTCATGGACAGGGCCAGCAGGGAAACGGCAAGCTTTTTGCTGAAGTTCATAGTTCGTATCCTCCTTGATAAAGATGCGGGCAGAAGTGGGGCCTCTGCCCGCATATATGCAGACGAATCAGAGATTAGTTCTTCTTCTTTTTCTGAAGAATGACCACGGCGACCACAACCACGGCAATCAGGCAGACCACGATGATGATTGGGGTAGTGGAATTGCCGGAGGCAGGCTGCTGGGGTGCGCTGCTGGGCGCGGGGGCCTCAGAGGGAGCAGGCTGCGCAGAGGGATCGGGCTGTGCAGAGGGTTCGGGCTGTGCAGAGGGTTCGGGTTCCGCAGCGCCGCCGGCCGGCAGCGCACCGTTGAGTCCCTTGGAGGCGTCCAGGTGGCTGTGACCGTAGTCAACCGCATCCAGATACTCCATGCTGTAGGGGAAGCCGGAGGTGCTGTGCTCCTCCACGTCAACCGTCTGGCCGTCATTGAATTTGCCGACCAGCTCCCATGCATAGGCCCACCACTGGTCATAGACATCGTCCATGGTGTCGCAGACGTAGCCGGTGAGATACGCTTTCGCACCAGCGGTATCGCCGCTGTTGTAGAGCTCCAGAGCCTTGGCGTCCACCTCGGCCTGCTCGGCAAACAGCTTAGACTCAATGGCGTCGCGCTTGGCGGCGATGTCGGGGTAGATCACATTCCAGCCCGTTGTGGCCCAGTTGTTCACGAAGTTGAAGGCCCACCAAGCACAGTTGGGGTCAAACTTCCAGCGGTCGCTGTTGCACCATTCCTCGGGGACTTCGGTGGTACCGGCGTAGATGGGGACGTGAACGGTGGTGTCGGGGGAATCGCAGCCGTACCACAGAACCGTGCCGATCTCAGCAGGCATGTTGGGGCGCATCTGAGACACGAAGGAATAGGAGCAACGGTAGATGGCGATAGAGCGCTCCCAATCAAACTTGGCCACGTCCTCAGGCTTGTTGTCCTTCTTAGCGCGATAGCGGACGGGGTTGCCCCAGGGGCCTGCGGCCAGTCCGGTGGTCATATCAAAGGGGGTACCCTCGTAGTGGTCGTAATAGACGGCCATAATATCCTGGATAGTGAGCTTCTGATCGGGCTTGGTGGAGAAGGGCAGCTCGGTGAGAGCCTGCTCCTCGTTACACATGGCGAAGTTCTGGGAGTTAGCCAGCAGGTCGTACACTCTCCACACGCGGCCGGAGCAGGTGTAGGCTTCGTTACCCTCTACGGTGTCAAAGACGATAGAGTAGTTGAAGGGCTCGCCTTCCTTCCAGTAGCCCAGCTCCTTGGGGTACTCGGTGATATCGGTGGACCACATGAAGTTTTCGGGGTCGTTGAAGTCGATCTCACGCAGGACAGAGCGGTTGGCACCGGAGTGGATCTCATCGTCAGGTACGCGGCGGGCGGCCCAGTGGGCGCCGGGCTTGCCGCTGTCAGGAGTCCACAGAGGGCCGGGGCCGGAGATCTCAAAGATCCAGATCTCATTGGAGTCACCTACCAGCAGGGTCTCGCCGCCGTCGGCATAGCCGTACTTCTCGGCCAGCTCGCCCATGATCTGGACGCACTCCTTCGCGGTGGAGGCACGCTGCAGGCCCAGCGCCTGGAGGTTGGCAATCACCATCATGGCCTGCTCCCCGTTATAAAACGCGGCATAGTCACCGCTCCAGGTGTGCTCACCGATGGTGATGCCCTTCTCGTTCATGAAGGGGTAGCCTGTGTCAAAGTAAGTATAGGTCTCCTCCACTTGGGGAATCTGACCCACCAGCTCCACCGGCTGATAGCCGTCCTGGCAGGGATCCCGGTAGATGTCCACCATTTCGCCGGCAGCGTGCTTGCCGCCGGCAACGACCTCGATCCGCTCGTCGTACCAGCCGTCAACGGAGTGGGCGATCATGGGCGCTCCGTCCGCCGAGGCGTCCTTGCCCACCGCGATGGTGGTACAGGCGCTGGCACTCTGTATTGTGCCCAGAGTAACTGCGCAAGCCATCGACAGGGAGATAATGCTTCTGAAAAATGTTCCCTTTTTCATAGTTTCCTCCTACACAAATGGGCTGCTGAGATATCTCTGCTCTCCTGTGCCGGCCAAATTATTTCGGCCGGCACAGGTCCAGGTAACTCTAAAAGTTACTTCTTCTTTTTCTGAAGGATGACCACAGCGGCAATGGCGGCGGCGATGACGCAGACAGAGCCGATGAGCAGTGCGGTGGAGTTACTGGAGGTGGTATTCACCGCGGGGGCGCTGCTGGGGCCGGGATCCGCAGGCGTGGTGGCAGAGGGGGAGGTGGAGGGAGCGGGGGTGGCAGAGGGATCGGACTTCCCGGTGGAGGGGATACTCTCACCCTTGTCAGCCAGGCTGGTCTCGCCAAACCTCACGGCCTCCAGCCACTCGGTGGGATAGCCCAGAGTAGTGGAGGATCCGTCCTCGTTGATCTGGATACCGTCGTAGTAGGTGCCCACCAGCTCCCAGGCGAAGTTCCACCAAGTGTTATTGAGCTCTTCCATGTTGTTGTAGACGTAATCGGACAGATACTCCTTGGCGGCGTCCACACCGGAGCTGTTGTACAGCTCCAGAGCCTTGGCGTCGATCTCGGCCTGCTCGGCAAAGTACTCAGACTCAATGCCGGCCTTGCGCTCCCGGATGACGGGGTACATGGCGTTCCAGTTCAGCTGGGCGTAGTTGCCCACGAAGTTGAAAGCCCACCAGGCACAGTTCTGGTCAAAGGACTTCCGATCGCCCGTGGACCACTCCTCAGGCACCCGGGTGGTACCGGCATAGATGGGGGTGTACACGGTGGTGTCGGGACAGTCCTCACCGAACCACAGTACGCTGCCGATCTCGCCGGGCATGTTGGGCCGTAGCTCCGCCACGAAAGCGTAGGTGCAGCGGAACTGGGCAATCTCGCGCTCCCAGTCCTCAGAGGAGGCGTACTCGGGCTTCATGCTGCCGGGGACCTGCCAGCGGTGGGGGTTGCCGAAGGGGCCGGCGGCCAGGCCCTTGGTCATGTCGTACTCGGTGCCCTCCAGGTGGTCGCTGTAGATGTCCATGATGTCCTGGATGGAGACCAGCTCGTCAGGGACGATGGTAAAGTCATAGTGGCTCTGCCGGTCCAGCACAGGGAAGTCCTTGGAGGGAGCCAGCAGGCTGAATACCCGCCACTCACGGCGGCTGGCGTAGAACTCATAGCCGTAGGGTTCGGGGTTGAAGATCTTGGTGAAATTGAAGTCCTCGCCCTCATTCCACCAGCCCATCTGCTGGGGCAGGGCGGTGATATCAGTGGACCACATGAAGTTGTCTGGGTCGTTGAAGTCGATCACGCCCAAGCGGGACCGGTTGGCACCGGTGAAGACCTGGTCGTCAGGTACTCTCCGGGCGGCCCAATGGGCGCCGGGGGCCTCGCTGCCCTGGGCCCACAGGGGACCGCCGCCGCAGACCTCGAAAATCCACACTTCGTTCTGGTCAGCCACCAGCAGACACTCGCCGCCGTCGCAGTAGCCGTACTTCTCCGCCATAGCACCCATCACTTCGATGGTCTCACGAGCGGTGGAGGCACGCTGCAGGCCCAGCATCTCCAGGTTGGCGATGACCATCATGCCCTCGGGGGAGCCGACCTCGCTACGGCCGCTCCAGGTAAATTCGCTGATGACCACGCCCTTCTCGTTCATGAAGGGGTAGGCGATGTTGAAGTAAGTATAGGTCTCCTCTGCCTGGGGGACCTGGCCCACAAGGGTAACATCGCTTTTGGTAGCGGTGCAGGGGTCGTTGTAGATGTCCACCATCTCGCCAGCAGCGTGGGTGCCGCCCTCTACAATCTGAATCCGGTGGTCGTACCAGCCGTCACAGGTGTGTGCCACCAGCACAGAGCCAGTGTCAGAGGCATCCTTGCCGACGGCTACGGTGGTACAGGCGCGGGCACTCTGTATTGTGCCCAGAGTAACTGCGCAAGCCATTGATAGGGAGACGACGCTTCTGAAAAGCTTGTTCTTTTTCATAGTTTCCTCCTACTCAATAATGGACTGCTGCCATGTTTCTCCGTGGTGGTGCAAAAGCACCGTTTTTTCTTCACCCTCTTTCCCGTGTCAGTCATAACGATGGTTATTTAAAGCGGACGAACCAGACCTGTAAAAGCGTCTGGATTCGCCGCTCATGTACCATCCGCATCGAGCTGGCACGATACACTGCTTGTGTGCCTGTGGAGTGTGCGCAGCGGATTACCAATGCAGTTCCACCTCTTGTTACACTTTAAAAAGTATAGCACAGAACCCCCAATATCGTCAATCGTATACGAAAATTTATAGATAGAAAACTTATAGAAAGACCACACACCGCATCAGCCTGTCGAAAAACGGCCTGTCTGCTGTTGAGCCAGACATGCCACAAAGTTATTGAGGGATAAAGTATAACGGAGGTTGTGGAGAGGGAAGTGGAAAACCGCTTTCTGGCATTCCAACTTGCCAGCTTTTTGAGGTTCATAGCAGCAAATTTAAGCCTCACCCAGTTGGATACCTGGGCCAGACCACGGTAAAAGATATAGCGCATGGCATGCTTTTCTTTCGGATGGCTGCTGGTGCCAGGGCCGGCGTAGGCGTACTCATAGACCTCACAGTCCCCCCACACCCCCTGGGCGCCCAAATCGAAAATATATTGGGTGCGCCCGCGGAAGGAGGTGCCGTCCTGAATATCGTCAATGCTGGTATAGCTGGTATGGTGCAGGTTGTTGTAGACGTACATCAATTCTTCCGCGCAGGCGATTACGGGGTCGGTCAGCGAGTTGGCCTTGTACCGCCACACAATGGCCTGCACCCAGGCGTTCATATCCCAGCTGTATTGGCTGCTCCACACGGTATCCACCCCCAGGGCCTTGGCCTGGTCCGTAAAGACGCCGGTGGAATGGGCGTAGTAATAGGCCATCATCATCTTGACCGTGGGGTCGGAGATAGACTTCGGACTGCCCCAAGTGTGGCCGATGAGGGACCGGCCCATCCCCTTGCCCTTCTCGGCGCAGAAGCCCATGGTACTCCCGTGGAAGTCAAAGCGCATCTGGTGCATATAGCACTCGCCCAGGGCGGGGGACACATATTTGGTCCCGTTGTAGGCGCAGTCCTCCATCTTCATGGTGCTGGGTGTGGCGGCAAAGGCGGGTGGAGGCACGAGCCCCAGCACACAGACCAGCGCCAGCACAGCCGCCAGCAGGCGGTGATGCGGGAAATGGTGTTTTTTCATGGTTTTCTCCTTTTTTGCACAGAAAAAGACCCTTCAGCTGTCGCTGAAAGGTCTTTTCGCGTTGATATGCAGTTATCCGTAGAAGTTGATTGCGTTCGGTTTTCCGGTAAACAGATAGCAGTAAGTCACTCCGTTCTCCGTTCTGGTGACGCCAACCCCCAGGCAGTCGCAGTCCGGGTCCAGCATAGTATCCCTATGGCCGGGGGAGTTGAGCCAATTGGCGACCGCCTGCTGGGCGATGTCCTCTTGGGCTGTCCCGGTGAACGCGGTGATGTTGGAGCCAAAGCCGTTGGGGTAGCCGCTGGCGGCCACCGCCTCGCACTCTTCCCGGTTGTGGTGGTAGGAGTACCGCCTGTCTGAGCAGCTCTGGGCGGCGGTCATCAGCGCGTCGCTGACCGGCAGCTCCGGCACTCCGTGTTCCTGGCGGGCCTGATTGACCTGCCGTACCAGCTCCTGCCGCACTTCCGAATAAGCGGTCATGCCGGCGTTCTCCCCGCTGGCGGGAGTTTTCGGCGCGGCAGGAGGATTTCCCACCGTCAGTGTGAGCGTTCCCCGCCCTCCGGTGCTGTCCAAGACGGTAATCTCAGCGGTTCCCTCCCCCTTGGCCACGGCCACCCAGAAGGTCAGTATCTGTTCCACCGCTACCGTGTCCGGGTTGCTGGAGGTGACGGTGTAATCCGCCCCGCCGGGGCCGATGATCAGGCCGCTGCGCT
>JAAWBF010000121.1 GCA_022792555.1 Oscillospiraceae bacterium | reverse complement strand
TGCCCTCGCGCTCCCTGCGGGGGTGGCCCGTGGGACCGGAATGCTGGACACTACAACCGACCAGGAGGTAAAGCACATCACACAAGCGCTTCTCTCCGCCATCTTTCTGGTCTTTTTGGTCATGGCGATCCAGTTCGATTCCGCCCGGCTGTCCATCATGGTCATGATGTGTATCCCCCTCAGTCTCATCGGCTCCATCGGTCTGGTGTTCCTCACCGGGAGGCCCATGAGCCTGATGGCCCTGATGGGCTTTCTCATGCTGGTGGGCATCGTGGTCAACAACGGGATCTATCTGGTGGACGGGGCCAACCAGCTTCGCCAGACCATGCCTCTTGAAGAGGCCTTGATCCAGGCCGGCACTACCCGCCTGCGCCCCATCCTCATGACCACACTCACCACCGTCATCTCCATGGTCCCCATGCTCTTCTCCACCAACAGCGGAATGGGCATGATGCGGGATATGGGCTATATCATCATCGGGGGCCTCATCGTCTCCACCATCTTGGCCATGTTCCTGATGCCCGCCTTCTATCTGCTCATCCGGGGCGAGCGGGTGGACGGCGCCAAGCGGGGCCCCCGCCAGCACAAGCGCGCCGCAGTCCTGTCTGCATCCACATCGAAGGGCTAGAGTCTGTTTTAAAACTGCTGATACTGTCTCCACCCCCGTTTTTTGGGGGACATCGGCCCCTACACAGGCGGCGTTTTTGTAGGGGCCGGTGTCCTCACCGGCCCATCCTTTTAAAACATGTCAGGCCGTGTGGAGGGCCACCGTCTTGGTGGCCACCTGATGGAGAAAGCGCTGGTCATGCTCCACAAAAAGCATGGTAGGCTGGACCTTCTGGATCAGGTCCTCCAGCTGCATCCTGGAGAAGAGATCGATATAATTCAAAGGCTCGTCCCAGAGGTAGAGGTGGGCCTGCTGGCAGAGAGACCGGGCCAGCAGGGCTTTCTTTTTCTGCCCGGCACTGCACAGAGACAGGTCGGTCTCCAGCTGGGAACGGGAAAAATCCAACTTGCGCAGGAGGGTGAGATAGAGGGTCTCGTCAATACCGCTCTCTTGGGCAAAGCGGATGGCCGATCCGGACAAAAAGGACGTATCCTGGGGGACAACAGAGAGCACCAGACCGGAGGCCAGAGTAAACAGTCCCGTGTGTGGGATGTCACCCCCGGCGGCCAGCTTGAGGAAGCTGGACTTGCCCGCGCCGTTGTGTCCCACCAGAGCCACCCGCTCTCCCTGCTCCACAGTAAAGGAGACCGGGGCGCAGATAGGGCCGTCTCCATAGTCCACTGTGACGCGAACCGCCTCCATCAGGCGTTTTTTGGGGTGGGAAAGGGGGCGGAGCTTGAGGGGATCCGCCTGCTCAAGGTTGCACAACAGACCGGACTTCTCCTCCAGGGCGGCCTCCTGGCGGCGGGCCGCAGATTTGGCCCGCTTCATTACCTTGGCGGCCTTGTGTCCCAGATAGCCCCGGTCGGGACGCAGACCGGCGATGCGCGTTCCCTTTTTGGCCGCCTCCGCCCGATCGGACCAGTTGGCCGTCCGGCGGGCCGCGGACTCCAGATGGGCGATCTCCCGCTTGAGCCGGTCCTGTTCGGCCTGTTCGAACTGGTCCTGCCGGGCCTTGTTCTCCCACCAGGTGGAAAAGCTGCCCTGCCGGACCTCCAGCCCCTGCCGCTGAAAGGCCAGAATGTGGTCGACACATCCGTCTAAAAACGTCCGGTCATGAGAGACCAGAAGAAACCCCTTTTTGCGGCGCAGATAGGCGCTGACCGCCTGCCGCCCTTCTGTGTCCAGATGATTGGTAGGCTCGTCGATCAGGAGAAAGTGTCCCCGGCGGAGAAAGAGGGAGGCCAGCAGCAGCTTGGCCTGTTCTCCGGGGGAGAGGGTGGCGAAGGGACGGAATAAAACACCGGCATCCACCTCCAGCGCTGCCAGCTCCTTGTAGATCTGCCACTCCTCCAGTGCCGGGTCCAGCGCCGTGAGGACCTCCAGGGCTTCCCGTTCCGGCTCCGGGACAGAAAAAGGAAAGTAGTCAAACATGACCGGAGATGAGATGCGCCCCCGGCCGTCGAGCGCCCCGCACAGCAGGCGCAGCAGCGTGGTTTTGCCCCGGCCGTTCCGGCCCACCAGTCCCAGCCGCCAGTCGGTGTCCAGCAGGAGAGAGAGATGATCAAAGATGAGATCCGGGCTTCCGTCATAGGAGAAGCTCAGATCGGAGATCGAAATTTGAGCCATGGGTCGTTACCCCCTTCAACAGAAATTTTGCGGTACAGAAGGCCCGCGCCCATCTGCACCGCAAAAAAAGAGTACGCCCCCCCGCTCCGCCGGAAGGGTGCAAAAAACCCGTGCCGGTGAGCGCATTTGGGACATACCCGTCTGTTTGAGGGAGACGGGAAGCTGCGCGGCCTTCTCGTACACAGGTACAAAACAACAGCAGCGAACACTCCGCCGTGCTGTCCTTTCCTGGATACAAGAGGTTATTTGCGCATCTTCCCAACTCCTGACTATTTCTAAATAAGATCCTCCGTCCTCTCCCACAGAGAAGCGCGGATTCACATGGCGGCAGGCGCCGCATATCTGCCTTAGTATAGCATAGTGGAAGGACAGATGTCAACAGTCATTTTCCACTGCACGCTTTTGGAGCTGTTTTTGGCCTTTTTCTTGCGCTTTGTGCAGAAAACGGCTATACTATAACTGCCAACCATCATTTCTTACAACAGACGTGGACCTGCCGCTGAACGGCGATACGCACAGCGGTAAAAAGAAAAGGAGAATTGCATTGAGACAAAACGAATCGGGCGCAAAAAGGCGTGGGCCGAAGAGCAAACTGGGAAAGATTCTGGTCAATCTGTGTATCACCCTGGTGATAGGAGCGGTTTACTTCTATGTGTCCCTCCCCGCGCTCAACCTCCAGTCGGGAGATTTTTACTTTTTCGTGGGCCTTTTGTGTATGGTCTACATCCTCTGCGCACTGGTGACATCGGGGAGTAATCTGTCCGCCCCGGTGGAGACCGCGCCCAATGGCCGAGCTGTAAATTTCAATCTGAAAGAGTATGTTACCTTTATCAAGCAGCAGTGCCTGCCCATTGGACTGCTGCTGGCCCTGCTTCTGGTTGTGGCCGTGGTGGGCAATGTGCTCTCCATGCCGCTGTTCCGGGCGGCGGCCTACCGGGATCTGCTGGAGGTGCAGAACGGCGACTTTGCCGCAGATGTGGACGAGATCTCCTTCAACGAGATTCCCATGCTGGATAAGGGCTCTGCCGCCATGCTGGGAGACCGGCAGATGGGCAATCTGCCCGATATGGTCAGCCAGTTTGAGGTCTCTGATGTCTACACGCAGATCAACTACCAGGGTAGTCCCGTCCGGGTGGCCCCCCTGGAGTATGCCGATTTGATCAAGTGGTTTACCAACCGTGGAAACGGCTTGCCTGCCTATGTGGTGGTGAATATGGTGACACAGCAGGCCAATGTGGTCCGTCTGCCCGATGGAGAGGGGATCAAATACGCTATGTCGGAGCCCCTCAACCGAAATATCCTGCGGCACCTGCGCTTCCAGTATCCCACCTTTATGTTCTCAACCCCTGTCTTTGAAATTGACGAGGAGGGCCGCCCCTGGTGGATTGCCCCCAGAGTGGTCAAGACGATTGGACTGTTCGGTGGGGCGGATATCCGGGGGGCGGTGCTGGTGGACGCCATCACCGGTGGGTGTACCTACTATGAGGAGGTCCCCACCTGGGTGGACAACGTCTATACCCCGGAGCTCATCATGCAGCAGTACAATTACCACGGCACTTTTGTCAACGGCTTCCTCAACTCGATCTTTGGCCAGCGGGATGTGACGGTGGTCACAGAGGGCTCCAACTATATCGCCCTCAACGACGATGTGTATATGTACACCGGCGTGACCTCGGTGAACTCCGACCAGTCCAATCTGGGCTTCCTCCTGTCCAACCAGCGCACCAAGGAGACCAAATTCTACACCGCGCCCGGCGCCACCGAAAATTCCGCCATGGCCTCCGCCCGCGGCATGGTCCAGGACCAGGGGTACACCGCCACCTTCCCCCTGCTGTTGAACATCTCCGGGGAGCCCACCTACTTTATGGCCCTCAAGGACGCCAACAGCCTGGTAAAGATGTACGCCATGGTCAATGTATCCCAGTACCAAGTGGCCGCTGTCCAGCCCACGGTAGCCGCTACCGAGCAGGAGTATGTCCGCCTGCTGGGGGACAAGGGAATTACTGCCCCGGAGGAGCTGCCCCAGACCGAGGTAACAGGGCGGATTACGGATATTCGCTCTGCAGTAATGGAGGGCAACACCTATCTCTTCCTATGTTTGGACAATGGGACGGTCTATTATTCCGTCCGGGCGGCCCAGAGTCCCGCCGCCGTCCTGTTGAATCTGGGGGATACCGTTACCATTGAGCACGCGCCTGCCAGCGGAGAAGGGGATACAATCCTGGAGGGCTACTCCATTAAGCTGGTTCGGGCGGCCCCCAGGGTCACCCCAGGCGGGGAATAATCTGTTTTCTTCTCCCGCCCCCCTTCGGGGGGTGGGAGAACTCTATGATGGGGCAAAAATGGTCTCATACCCGCTCTTGGTACAGCCGGGCGGGGCGTAACGCCAGTGCTCCAGACAACCCTCTGTGATGAAGTAATGGAGCGGCTCTGACGGAGCGGTCAGGTTGTTCAGACGTTCAATGACCAGCAGCTTGATCTTCATCCTATCAGGCAGCATCGTCTTGATGTACGCCGATACCCGATCCCCCTCCTGAAGTCCCTCCCTCCGCTCCGCCAGACCGGAGAGGTTGGGGGTAAGCTCTACAAAGGCACCATACTCCTTGACGCCCCGTACCACGCCGGAGACCGTCATACCGGGGGAGAACTGGGCGGCATTTTCTGCCCAAGTCCCTAAAAGCTCCTTATGGGTGAGGTAAATCCGCTTGAGCGCCGGGTCTAGATCCAGCACCACCGCGTTGATGGTCTGATCCACCGTAAACCGCTCCCCTGGATGAGGAATCCGGGAGACCGAAATATTTTCAATCCCGATCAGGGATGTAACGCCGCAGCCAATGTCCACAAAGGCCCCAAAGGGCTCCAGATGGGAGACAACGGCAGGAATCACATGGCCGGGATGCAGAGAGGCCAGCATCCAGTCCAACGCCTTCTGCTGGGCCGCCCGGCGGGAGAGCCGGAGCCGCAGACCGCCCTCTGCCTCGTCCAAGCCCTCGACCAGGAAGCACACCGGCTTTCCCACCCGTGAGAGAATGGCGATCTCACGGGTGGCACCCTCTGCAATTCCCAGTGCGGCCTCCTTTCTTGGGATAATCCCCGTATAGGGGCCCAGGGCGACCTCTAGATTGTGATCGGCGTCACACAGCCGGGCCACACCCTCTAAAATCTGTCCCTCCGCCATGGCGGTCTGGAGTCCCTGCAAAGAGGCACAGGCTGTCTGATTTTTTATCGTAGGCAGAAAATGCCCTTCGGGCAAAAATGGGATCGTCAATCTAACCAAATCCTTTCCAGCTTCCGCAGGTTTTTTTCTGACAGCCCAGTCTATGCGGCAGACAGCCTTGAATTGACAGGGAAGGGGTCAAGAACTTATAATAAGAGTATCCCTTTCTGCCGCAGAGCGGCAGAAGCAAGGCGGCAGTTCTTTTGCGCCCCCAAGAGGGGGCAGGAGACAGGTGCTGAGGAGGCGAGGTATGGATATCCAAGTAGGACAGGTGCTAGAGCTGAAAAAGGCCCACCCCTGCGGCAGCAAACAGTGGATGGTGCTGCGGGTGGGGATGGACTTTCGCCTGCGCTGTACTGGCTGCGGCCATGAACTCATGCTGCCCCGCAGTAAGGTAGAAAAGAGTGTAAAAAAAATCATACCAACTGGAGGAACCCAGGCATGAAGGAATTTTGGAGCAGCAGAATCCGTGACATAGTCCCTTACACCCCTGGGGAACAACCCAAGGACCGTACCTTTATCAAGCTTAATACCAATGAAAATCCCTATCCCCCCTCTCCCATGGCGCTGGAGTACATCCGAAGAGCAACCGGCCCAGATCTGCGGCTCTACCCTGATCCGGACGGGACCTCTCTCCGGGAGACCCTGGCCGCCTTCAACGGCTTGAAGCCTGAGCAGATTTTTCTGGGCAACGGGTCCGACGAGGTGCTGGCCATGTGCTTTCCGGCGTTCTTCGAGCCTGACCGGCCCGTTGTCTTTGCAGACATCACCTACAGCTTTTACCCGGTCTATGCCAAACTGTACGGCCAGCCGTATCGGGAGATCCCTCTCGATGAGCATTTCCATCTGGAGACTGAGCCTTACTTAGGAGACAACGGAGGGGTCATCCTGACCAATCCAAACGCACCCACTGGCCGGGCCATCCCCCTCCACGACATTCGGGCCATTCTGGAGGCCAACCCGGATGTGGTTGTCATTGTGGACGAGGCCTATGTGGATTTTGGTGCCCGCTCGGCCAGAGAGATTATCTATGCCTACCCCAATCTGCTGGTGGTGCGCACGATGTCCAAGTCCAGGTCACTGGCTGGCCTGCGGGTGGGCTTTGCCATGGGGAACGCAAACCTCATTGCCGCGCTCAACTGTGTGAAAAATTCCTTTAACTCCTATACTCTGGACCGCCTGGCCCTGGCCGGCGCCGAGGGCGCCATCCACGATGTGGAGTACCAGCGGGCCACGCTCTTTAAGATTATGAGCACCCGCTCCTGGACAGAGACTGTCCTGAGACATCTTGGCTTTTCAGTCTGTGAGTCGTCCGCCAATTTCCTGTTTGTCTCCCATCCGGATCTCCCCGCCAAGGAGCTACAGGAGGGCCTGCGGGCCCGCGGTATTCTTGTCCGTTGGTGGGATAAGCCCCGAATCGCAAACTACCTGCGCATCTCGATTGGCACCGACAGCGATATGAAGGCCTTGTGTCAAGCCCTTACCGATTTGCTCACCCAGGCGGGGATCTCACTGGAGCCCATGGCGCAGGAACTGCTTCAATAAGAGGTCGAAAATTCCTTCCCTTTCTAGGGAAGGAATTTTTTGTATAGCTCAAGGCCTAGTTGGACCCTGGACACTGCCGCCCAGTGTGATCAATGGTGTAGGGCTGCGGCAGAATGATCTCAGAGATTGGGACGAAGGTATACCCCTCCTGAAGCAGGGTCTCTAAGATTGTGGGCAGAGCCTCCGGCGTATGAAGGGCCGCATTGTGAAAAAGGACAATAGAGCCGGGCTGTACCTTGCTCACCACACGCTTTGTGATGTCACTAGCGGGGAGGTCCTTCCAATCCAGGCTGTCCACATCCCACTGGATGGGCTCCATCCCAATGGAGCGGATGGAGGAGATAACGTTATCGTCATACTCGCCGTAGGGTGGACGGATGAGGGTAGGCCGGGTTCCAGTGACCGCCTCAATTTTATCGTTGCAGGCCTCCACATCGGCGATGATCTCCTCCCGAGAGAGCTGAGACATGTGAGCATGGGTGTTGGAGTGGTTCATGACCTCGTGGCCCGCGTCCGAGAGTGCCTTGACCGACTCCGGGTATTTGTCCACCCACTCTCCTACTACAAAAAAGGTGGCCTTGACCTGGTACTGCTCCAGAATGTCAATGAGCTGCTGGGTGTCCTCATTACCCCAAGCGGCATCGAAGGAGATAGAGAGCATCTTCTGGTCTCTCTGGACACAGTAGATGGGCAGCTGCCGCTGGGTTGAGGAGGCGCCTACTGTAGCAGGGTAGTTTACCACATAGAACATCGCCGTCGCGGCCAAGAGACAGGCCAAGACCACCAATGTCTTTCGTCTGACTAGGAATAATTTCATCATAGATCCCTCCCATACTATCGCTTGGTTGATTCTATGAGGAGAGATTCCCATTCATACGAAAAGAATGCACCCTTCCCCAGTCAGGGAAGGGTGCTGCATACGCCACTTGTAAAAAGGACGGTTATCTTGATGGTATTTCAAGGGTTAGGCCTGATCGAGGTCCGGATTGGGGTAGACGGCCCGGACAGCCTTTGCATCGGCGTCATAGAAGAGGAAGGTCTCATCGGAGGTCACAAAAAAGGCACTCAGGGTGTGGGGCATCGGCGTAATATCCGTCACCTCGATATCTGTCTGGGGATTGAGGAGGGTTTTCTGCTGTCCGTTTGGCCGGACCGCACACACGCCGGACGGACTCCAGAAGTAAAACAGTCCATTCTGACAGACAGTACGGGTCTCCCAGTAGTTCCCTGGCAGGGTAATCGCGAGTCTGTCAAATTGTCCTGTACTAAAGTTGTACTTTCCAAGTCCGGAGCCGCTTATGGTAAACAGATCCTTTCCGATAGAAGCCGTGGACATACGGTTTGTAACCAGCTCCTGGAATTCGGTTTTGGTATTGGTGATGGGGTCCCATAGATAGAGCTTTCCAGACGGGGTTGTACTGTAATAGGTGGAAAAATCGACTGCCAAATACCTTCCGTCCTCTGTCACTGTGAGCAGATAGGGGTTCTTTTGAGACAGACAGACCAGCTTTCCGTGCTCGACAGCAAAGGTCCCCCAATAGGAGGTGGGATTGCCGCTGGTGGACCAGCCGTCGTTGGCGGACTGGTCGATGTTCTGGAATCCGCCGGTGACAAGGACGCGCTTGTTGACAGCATCCGCGAAAACCTGCTGGATCGCCAGATCCCGATAGGTGACATAGGCGCCGTTGCTCTCTGTGGTATAGGTCGCGTTTTTGACATCCAGCAGGGTTTCCGGCTCCCCAGCAATGTTGTCCTGGATCGCTCTGCGGAGGATCGCCTTGGCGCCCTCGTCATAGTAAATCAGGTTGTCCTCCCCGTCCAGCACGATATTGGTGGGGAAGAAGGTCGAATCACTGCTGTCGGTAGGAATAGAGATGGTAGTACGGAAAAGAGTTTTGACCAGATAGGGCTTAAGGGGTTCTTTCCACAGGTCAAATTGGACGGCCTGCTGCTGGGTGAATACCCCCTTGCTGACCAGATCCTTGGCCAAGGTTGTAGAGCGATCCTCCTT
The DNA here is from genome assembly GCA_022792555.1 of Oscillospiraceae bacterium. GTDB lineage: Bacteria > Bacillota > Clostridia > Oscillospirales > Oscillospiraceae > JAAWBF01. The sequence continues at coordinate 2,768 of JAAWBF010000121.1, read as the reverse complement.
AAAGGGTTGGGTCAGAGCGGCCCAGGAGAGATCCACCATAGAACCGCGAGTGGCGGGCTGGGTACGGGATGCGTTGGCCTCCTCCGCAGTCAAAAATCCAATCTCTGCGGCCTTGTCAATGGAGGTGTTCCAGGCAAAGTCTCCTTTGGAATCGTCATAGCCCAGGGCCCGCAATAAGAAGGTGAGGTATTCTCCCGCTGTCATCTTGTTGTCTGTTCCAAAGGTGGTCTGGGAGACTCCTGTCGTCAGGCTGTGGTAATAGGCGTAGCCGACATAGGCGCTGGCCCAATTCGGCACATCGGAAAATGCGTGGGGGTAGTTCTCAAACAGGGCCTCCTCCTCTACTCCCAGCAAACGGATGAACATGACAAGGCCCTCCACCCGAGTGGGCTGTCGCTCCAACTGGAAGCCGTTTTCCGTCCCGGAAAATAAGCCCAACTCATGGAGCGCATTTGCATGTTCCGCAGTCTCATCTGCCGCACTGGCTGGCAGCGCAAGCAATCCCATCTGCACTATGATGCAGAATACCAGGGCTAAACAGCGCATTCTCTTTTTCATCCTCGTAACTCCTTCCAGAAACTCTTTTGGCCTGCTGTACAGGCTGTCTGATATTTACTATAGTAAAAACAGCCATACTATGTCAAGCCTCTCCATGGAGAGTGGTTTTCCCGAAATAAGCGCGGTCACGGTTTCAAAAGCGGATACAGCGCATCGGTGAGTGCCGCAAATTCCGGGATGCCGAGGCGTTCACCGCGAATGCCGTCAGGCAGGGCGCAGGACTGGAGAACGGTGTGCAGGTCCGTCTTGGATACTCTGCTGCCAAAGGCGGCAGACAGGCCGTTCAGCAGGGTTTTGCGCCGCTGGGCAAAGGCGGCGCGGACCACCTGAAAGAAGAGATCCGGATGATGGACCTGTTCGGGGGGACTGTGAGGAATCAGACGCAGGACGGAGGAGGTGACTTTGGGGGCGGGAAGGAAGCAGTCGGGTGGAACATCGAAGCAGAGAGCGGTATCAGCATGGTACTGGCAGAATACCGAGAAAGCGCCATAATCGGGGGTTCCAGGGGCGGCACAGATCCGAAGAGCCACTTCCCGTTGGATCATGACGGTGATGCTGGCAAAGCACCCGGCCTCCAGCAGGGCAGTAATGGCCGGGGTGGTAATGTTGTAGGGCAGATTGGCGCAGGCCAGGGGAGTCAGGCCTGGGAACTGCTCCTGTACCAGAGCGGGGAGGTCCAGCTTGAGCACATCCCCCGGAATGATGGTGACATTGTCCCACGCCGAAAGGGTCTCGGCCAGGACGGGCAGCAGCGCGCGATCCAGCTCAATGGCGGCCACCCGCCCCGCTCTAGCAGCCAGAGCCACTGTCAGCGGTCCAATTCCAGGCCCGATCTCCAGGACCCCGTTGACGGCCTCCGCCCCGGAGACGACGGCGATCTCCTGCGGCACCCAGTCCGCGATGAGAAAGTTCTGGCCCATACGCTTGGAGAAGTGAAAGCCGTGCCGGGCCAGCAGGGCTTTTATCTGGTTGACATTACAGAGATCCATACGCTCCTCCTCCATTATACTAAAACCGGATCAAAAGCTTTAAAAGCTTTTGATCGCGCAAAGCGCGTCAGGTTTTTATGAGACGGAGTAGCGCACGATAAGTGCGCTACTAGTACGCGTAGCGTACGGGAGTTCAAATAAAATGTTTTATTTGAACTCAGCAGTACAAATCCGCCCGCCCCCAAGGGGGGCGGGCGGGCTTTCCCCGTCTCAACGGGATTCGTGCTTACCGCTCCAGCGCAGCAGCTGGGGGAAGTACTGCCGCATCTGCGCGATGGCCTGTCCCTCCGTGATATCGGGGTGTTCCTTGGCCATGATGGGGGCGCAGAAGGCGATCATCTCCTCCATGGTCATATCGGCGGTAAAGGCGCCGTTCTGGTAGCAGTACTTGCAGTAGTGCTCACTGGGGGCGCCGCTGGACTCGGTGCCCAGCAGGGCGGGATCCGTCAGAGGCATCCCGCAGGATTGACAGAAACGCTGTGTCATAAAGTTGTCCTCCTGTTGTTGAGATGGCTCTAGGATACCCGATAAACACTGACATCCTGTGTCAGCATATCTGGTTTTTTTGCAGTGGTGCAGAATTTCTTCGGCCAATACGCCCAGCCGGGTCCGCAGCTCCGGCGGGGAGAGCACCTCTACCCCGGTCCCGCAGGACAAAAGACAGCCGTAGAGCCATGGGTCCTCCGGCATGGACAGCGCCGCGGTGACGCTCCCATCCTCTTCCCGCGTGATACAGGCCGGATCGAACAGATCCAGGGCCCGGTAGGCCATCCAGGGGGCGAAGCGCAGACGGACAGCGATCAGCCGGGGGGACGGTCCGGAGGGGAGGTCCAGCGGAGGCGGGGTCTGGGGCAGGACAAAGAGCTCCTCTGTGATGGTCAGATCCAACATCCGTGTGACCCGGAAGGTGCGGTACGCGTTTTGACTGGTACACCATCCCTGGAGATACCACGCCTGTCCCTTAAAGGCCAGCCGGGCGGGCAGGACCCGGCGCGCTCCGGTGCGGTAGGAACCGACATAGGTAAAGGTGATCACCCGGCGGTCCAGGATGGCCTGTTTAAGCCGGTCAAATTTAGCCTGTTCTGCTGGGGTAGCCCCCCAGCAGGAGAGATCCACCTGGAGCCAGTCAGGGACGCTTTGACCAAAGGTTCCCGCCAGCTTGGCCAGCGCCGCCTGGTTTTCCGGGGCTTCCGCCCCTGGGAGGCTCTGGAGGGCGGTAAG
>JAAWBF010000120.1 GCA_022792555.1 Oscillospiraceae bacterium | reverse complement strand
CTGCTCTTTGTCGGCACCAAGAAGCAGGCCCAGGAGGCCATCAAGGAAGAGGCCGGCCGCTGCGGCATGTTCTATGTCAACGCCCGCTGGCTGGGCGGTATGCTCACCAACTTTAAGACCATGCGCGGCCGTGTGGAGCGCCTGAACCAGCTCAAGAAGATGCAGGAGGACGGCACCTTCGACATGCTGCCTAAGAAAGAGGTCATGAAGCATCTGGGCGAGATCGCCAAGCTGGAGAAGTATCTGGGTGGGGTGGCCGAGATGAAGAAGCTGCCTGGCGCTCTGTTCGTGGTGGATCCCCGCAAGGAGCGCAACGCCATTAACGAGGCCCGCAAGCTCCATATTCCCATTGTGGCAATTGTAGATACCAACTGCGATCCCGATGAGATCGACTATGTGATTCCCGGCAATGATGACGCCATTCGCGCCATTAAGCTCATCTCCGGCGTGATGGCCAACGCCATCCAGGAGGGCCGCCAGGGCCAGGATGCCCCGGAGGAGACTGAGCAGGCCGCAGAGTAAGTAATTCGGTTTTGGCCCGCGAAGGGGCAGAGTTTAGAATAGAAGAATGGAAAAAGGAGACCCGTCTGTACGGGCGGGTGCTTCCTTCTTTCTTGATGATAACGCAGAGATGCGTGTGACGGAGGTTTTTGATTATGGCAATCAGTGCAAAGGATGTACAAGCGCTGCGTGAGAGATCCGGCGTCGGCATGATGGACTGCAAGAAGGCCCTGACCGAGGCCGATGGTGATATGGATAAGGCCATTGAGATCCTGCGTGAGAAGGGGCTGGCCGCTTCCATTAAAAAGGGCGGACGGATTGCCGCCGAGGGCATGGCCTATGCCGATGTGATTGACGGCGTGGGCGTGGTGGTTGAGGTCAACGCCGAGACCGACTTTGTGGGTAAGAACGAGAAGTTCATCGGGTTTGTCAAGGGTGTGGCCGCCGTCGTGGTGCGGGAGAAGCCCACAGATCTGGACGATCTGATGAGCAAGCCCTACGGCGATGGCCGTACCGTCCAGGAGGAGCAGCAGGAGATGGTGCTGGTGATCGGTGAGAATATCAAGGTCCGCCGTTTCGCCACCTTTACCGAGGGTGTCTGCGTCCCCTATGTCCACGGCGGCGGCAGAATCGCGGTGCTGGTGAACCTGGAGGTGTCCGCCGGTCTGGAGGACAAGATGACTGAGGTGGGGAAGAACGTGGCCATGCAGATTGCCTCCATGAATCCCCGTTTCCTGGACAAGAGCCGGGTAGACGCGGCCACTCTGGACAGCGAGAAAAAGATTGCCCTGACGCAGATCGACGACGATCCCAAGCTGGCTAGCAAGCCAGACAAGGTCAAAGAGGGCATTGTGGCGGGTAAGCTGAACAAGTTCTACAAGGACAACTGCCTGCTCCAGCAGGCCTATGTCAAGGACGACTCCCTCTCAGTGGAGCAGTATCTTGCCTCTGAGGCCAAGGCCCTGAGCGGTACGATCACCCTTAAGGATGCTGTGCGCTTTGAGAAGGGCGAGGGCATCGAGAAGAAGCAAGAGAATTTCGCTGAGGAGATCGCAAAACAGCTCGGCAAGTAAGCCATATATTGTATAAAAAGGTCCAAGGTAACTCTAATGAGCTGCCTTGGACCTTTTTGTGCGCGATATGGATCGTTTATGGATTGTCTAAGTACCCTTGCAAGGTACAAAAGCGCTAACAGGATGTAATCCTCTTTCGCCTTTGCGTACTCTATGTACGGTTCAAGCTCCTCTCTCGTCATGCCTGGGTTCTTACACATGGCCTCAACAAGGTCTATGTGAGTGATAACCCAGATAACGGCATTTCGTTCCTTTTCAGGTAGTATCTTGATTTCATGTTTCAAAATTGGAATCTTTAGGAGTTCCAATGTCGGAGGATATTCTTGCTAAAATAGAACAGGGTCGTTATAGTGTACGCATAAGTGTACTATTAGGGTTGAAAGAAATTTATGGTGTTACAACATTTGACACATTTTTTGAAGGATTGGAACCCGTGATTGTCCATTCTGAAACCATACAGTAGGAGATACTTTATATAGAACACAGTTTCTCCATAATACGGGTCATCAAGGAGACCCGCTGAAAGGGCGTCATAAGATAGAGACCATCGGTATAGGGTTCGACGGCCTGGGCGACTTGCGTGGAGATTTGGACCGCCAGGGACTCCGCCTCCTCCCGGCTCTTCCCCTCATACAGGGAGACAATTTCGTCACAGACATGGATGCCGGAGATCTCATTGTTGAGGAAGCAGGCGTTCCGGTGGCTGACCACAGGGAAGATGCCCCCTAAAAGCTTCCCCTTGAGGGTAGCGCGGGCCAGCTTGAGGTTGTCCAGGGCCGTCTGGGAGAGGACAGGCTGGGTGAGGAACCCGGTCATGCCGCAGGACTCCTTTTCCAGGGCCAGCTTGAGCTGGATGTCAAAGTTCCGGGCGTTCAGGTTGAGGGCGCCGAAGATGTGGAAGGGAGTAGACAGGCTGTGTTCCCCAAGACTGCTGACATAACGGGCCAGCTTGCGGGAGTTAAAATGAAACACACATTTGACTTCGTCCCGATCCTCAGTGGGGATGGGATCGCCGGTGACAAGGAGAATGTTGTGGACCTCCTCCATGGCGAGCCCCAGCAGGAGGGCCTTAATAGCGTTTAAATTCCGATCCCGGCAGGTCATGTGGGGCAGGGGCTCTATTCCTAGCTCCCGCTTGATTTTACAGGCCAGCAGACTGCTGTCCGCCCTGGGGTGGCCGATGGGGCAGTCGGAGATGGTGATGGCGTCCGCCCCGGCCTGGTGGAGGGCCTGTACGCCGGAGAGAAAACCGGCGATGCCGTCGTCGGCGGGGGGATCCAGCTCCACCGCAATCACCCGCTTGCCTGCCGATAGCTTGTCCCAAAGGGGATTATATCCCGGTGTTTTCCGAGCTGGCATGTGTGCATGGGCCGTTGGTTGGGAAACCTTGGGGAGAGGGTGGGCTAGAACAGCGGCCAGCCTGGCGATATGCTCTGGGGTGGTGCCGCAGCAGCCTCCTACGATGGAGGCCCCAGCCTGGACAATCTGGGCCATTTTTTGGGCGAAGTAGTCCGGCTTGCCCTGGTAGACCGTCCGGCGGCCCAATACGGTGGGATAACCGGCATTGGGCATAACGGACAGGTGGGTATTACCTAGGGGCAGACCTTTGATATATTCCAGCAGGTGGTGCGGGCCGGAGATGCAGTTGAAGCCCACCGCGTCCACCTGGGGCAGGGCAGCGGTGTGACGGAACAGCTCCAGCCCCTGCCGTCCCTCACGGGTGACGCCGTCCGGTCCCACCGCAAAGGAGACAATCAAAAATGCCTGGGGGCAACGCTCCTTTAAGCCCTGGGCCAGGGCGGCGATCCCCTCATCGGAGGGCAGAGTCTCCACTAAAAAGTGGGTGATCCCCTGCCGTAAAAAGATCTCGGCCTGCTGGAGATAGAGTTCCCCTGGCGTGTGGCCGCTGTCCTGGGGGACCGGGCCGAGATCGGCGAACACAAAGGCGCGGTATGGCGCGGCGGCGTCCATCGCCAGACGGCTGCCTGTCTCCAGGATCCGGTGAGCCAGCTGGGCTCGGCCCTGGGCCAGATCCACCCCGGCGGAGAAGGTATTGGTCTTGATGGCACGGCAGCCGGCCTCCAGATAGGCCCGGTGGATCTCCGTGATCCAATCAGGCTGGTCCAGGTTGGCCGTTTCACACCGATCTGCCGCCCCGCCCTGCCGGGCGGCGAAGAGGGTCCCCATTCCGCCGTCAAAAAGGAGCGGGATTTCCTGGGAAAAAGAGGTCCGAATGTCCATTACCCCAGCACCTCTCTGGCGATCTCCACCGACTGCCGCGCATCCCTGGCGTAGTAGTCAGCCCCCATGTGCTGGGCATACTCCGGCGTGACCACTGCACCGCCTACGAAAATCATCGGCGGATCGGACAGAGTCTGGAGGAGATGAATGGTCTCCTCCATGGCGGGGAGGGTGGTCGTCATAAGGGCGGACAGTCCCACCAGACGGAGCTTTTGCTGGCGGACGGTCTGCAAAACGGTCTCCGGGGGCACGTCACGGCCCAGGTCAATCACGTCATATCCGTAATTCTCCAGGACGGTTTTGACGATGTTCTTTCCGATATCGTGGATGTCCCCCTTGACCGTAGCCACAGCCAGCCGTCCCTTTTTCACCGGAGCGCCTCCCTTTTGGGCGATGGAGGACCGGATGACCTCAAAGACGGCCTGGGCAGCCTGGGCCGCGCTGAGAAGCTGCGGGAGAAAGAGCCGCCCCTGCTCATAGCCGCTGCCTACCTGATCCAACGCGGGAATCAGATGGCCCTCCACCAGGAACAGCTCGTCTTCTCCGGCGGAAAGGGCCTGTTTGGCGAGCTGTCCCACCTCGGTCTTGAGGCCGCGCATGACCGCATCGTCCAGGGTCAGTCCAGCTGCCGCTGAAGGAGCTGGGGAGAGCTGCGGTGCTCCGGCGAACCGCTCGACATAAGCCCGGCTCTCCTTGTCCTCCCCGGAAAGGACCCGAAAAGCGGCTACCGCATCCATCATCTCTTTTTGATTGGGGTTGAGGATGGGGAGGGTCAGCCCGGCCCCCAGGGCCTGGATGAGAAAATTCAAGGTAATCAGCGGGCGGTTGGGCAGGCCGAAGGAGATGTTAGAGACGCCCAGGACTGTGTGCAGTCCCAGCTCCTCCCGCACAGTGCGCACAGCCCGGAGGGTCTCTACCGCCTGCTCCTGCTGGGCGGAGACGGTGAGGGTCAGACAGTCGATCCACAGGTCCTCCTTTGGAATATCGTAGGAGACCACCCCCTCTAAAATCCGCCGGGCAATGTCCACACGCGCCTGGGCGGTCTTGGGGATGCCGCTCTCGTCCAACGTGAGCCCCACCACTGAGGCACCGTATTTTTTGACCACTGGGAGGATCTTTTCCATGACTGCCGGGTCCCCGTTGACCGAGTTGACCGCAGCCTTTCCGTTGTAAACCCGCAGTCCGGCGGCCAGAGCGGTTGGATTGGAAGAGTCCAATTGGAGGGGAACGGGCAGGGCGCTCTGGAGCTTTTTGACCACTCTGGGGAGCATCGAGACCTCATCCACGCCGGGATAGCCCACATTAACATCCAGCAGCTGGGCTCCGGCATCCATCTGTTGGAGGCCGACCTCTAAAATATAATCAAAATCCTCCTCCAGCAGGGCCTGCTGGAACCGCTTTTTTCCGGTGGGGTTGATGCGCTCTCCAATGACCCGCACGCCGTCCAGCGGCAGAGGGAGGGTAGGGGTGCAGACAAAGCCGGTAGAGACATAGTGCCGGGGTGTCGGCTCCCGGTTCTTCAGAACGGCGGAGAGCTGGCGGATGTACTCCGGCGATGTGCCGCAGCAGCCGCCTACAAGTGAGGCCCCGGCCTCAAGGCAGGGGAGCAGGGCCTGGACAAAGGCCTCCGGTCCCATCTGGTAGTGGCCGTCTATTGGATCGGGAAGGCCGGCGTTGGGCTTGGCGATGACGGGCAGACGGGTATGCTCGCAGAGCTGGGCGATGAGCGGGGCGAGCTGGTCAGGCCCTAGAGAGCAGTTGAGTCCAATGGCGTCTGCCCCCAGGCCCTCCAGAGTCCGGGCCATGGAGGGGATGGTGCAGCCGGTAAAGGTGCGCCCCCCCTCGTCAAAGGTCATGGTGACAAAGACGGGCAGGGAGGTCTGCTCCTTGACCGCCAGGAGAGCGGCCTTGGCCTCGTAGAGATCCGTCATGGTCTCAATGACAGCCAGATCGGCCCCGGCGTCGGCTCCAGCTCTGGCCATTTCTGCAAAGAGGTCATAGGCCCGCTCGAAGGTAAGACTGCCCATAGGCTCCAGAAGCTCCCCCAGAGGGCCCATGTCAAGAGCCACCATGGCCCGGTCTCCGGCGGCGGCCTTGGCCAGCGCTACCCCCGCGCCGATGACCTCATGTACGCTGTGTCCAGTCTGGGCCAGCTTGAGACGGTTGGCTCCAAAGGTATTGGCATAGAGGATCTGACTGCCCGCATTTAGATAGTCCTGGTGGACCAACTGAATAAGCGAGCCATCGGTTAAGTTCAGCAGTTCTGGCTGTCCACCGGGGGGCAGGCCCCGCTGCTGGAGGACGGTCCCTGTGGCGCCGTCTAAGAGAATGAGTTTATGGTTCCAATCGTCAGGATGCACAGCGTTTTCCTCCTTTGCGAAGTTGACAGGTCTGGCGCATGGCACAGTAGGCACAGCCCCGAATATGGGCCATCTGGGGCTGGCCGGACAGCCCGATGATAGCTGTCACTGATTTTGCCGGGTTGAGCAACAGGCTCTCGGTGACATACAGGCCCAGCCTGCGTCCGGTGTCCAGGGCGGCACAGAATGCGGGCTGGAGTGCGAGAGGGAGATCGCCATAGCCGGGGCTGAAGCGGTCGGTCCGGTAGCGGTCGGGAATTCGCGCCGCTAATTCCTCCTCTGCCGCGTCACAGCCGGCCTCCACCCAGGCACTGCCGCAGGCGTCCAGCAGGACCGCCTGGGCCATATCTCTGGCCTGCTCGGTGCGTAAAAGGGCGTCAAATTCAGCGCCCAGCGTACAGGCCAGCAGGATTGCGGCATCGCATTGGGCCAGCATCCGGCGGGCGGTTTCGCCTGTCAAGACAAGCTGTGTGCCAGGGAGGGAGATCCGATCTGCCTCATGACACAGTGGAAACACGCGATAGAGATACTTGGGCCGTAGGGCGGCAGTCAGCCGTTCAGCCATCTGGACCGCCTGCCGGCGCAGCTTTTCCGGTATCGGTTTTCCCACCCCTAAATAACGAAGCGCCTCTTCTATATTCAGCTTCATGGATACACCTCCTGATGAAGACATGCCGTCTTGATAACTATACCGTTTTCATGGGGAAATGTACAGAATACAATTTCATCGAAAAGCACGAAAAAAAGAGAAAAAGGAGGGGATAACCTGGAGATCTGTCAAGATGTTATGAAAAAAGGCATACTACCAGAGAAAAATACCGGTTTTATACCGCCGAAAAAGCGAGTAAGAACTGCTTGCAGAGGTCGCGCTGCCATGATATGATAGACAAAATTCTTTGCCCCTTAGGGGAAAAGAGGAAATGGGAGGCATATAATGCAGCAGGACATGATTTTGATTTTGGATCTGGGCAGCGCAGAAAATCCGAAGATTGCCCGGGAAATTCGGGCGTTAGGGGTGTACACTGAAATTCACCCACACGATATCACAGAGGAGGCGCTGGCCGCGCTGCCTAATGTGAGAGGGATTATCCTCAACGGCGGCCCCAACCGGATTGTGGATGGAACTGCTATTGACGCCGGTCCGGCCGTCTATCAAAGCGGTGTCCCTATCCTGTGTGTGGACCACAAAGAGCAGGATCCCTGGCCCCAGGATGACATAGAGCGACAGGAGGTGCTGTCCAAGTTCGTATTTGGGATGTGCCGCGCCCAGGCCAACTGGAACATGGAGAACTTTATCGCCGACCAGGTGGAGCAAATCCGCAGTCAGGTGGGGGAGAAGAAGGTATTACTGGCCCTGTCCGGCGGGGTGGATTCCTCGGTGGTGGCCGCCCTGCTGATTAAAGCCATTGGGAAACAGCTTACCTGTGTCCATGTCAACCACGGCCTGCTGCGCAAGGGAGAGCCGGAGCAGGTGGTCCAGGTCTTCCGCAATGAGATGGACGCCAATCTGATCTATGTGGACGCAGTGGACCGCTTTCTGGACAAGCTGGCAGGGGTGGATGACCCAGAGCGCAAGCGCAAGATCATCGGTGCCGAGTTTATTCGGGTGTTTGAGGAGGAGGCACGCAAGCTGGATGGTATCGAGTTCCTGGGCCAGGGGACCATCTACCCGGATATCATCGAGAGCGGCACCAAGACCGTGAAGGCGGTCAAATCCCACCACAATGTAGGCGGCCTGCCTGAGGATCTGGGTTTTGCCCTGGTGGAACCGCTGAAAATGCTCTTCAAGGATGAAGTGCGTGCCTGTGGTAAGGCTCTGGGTCTCCCGGATTCCATGGTCTACCGTCAGCCCTTCCCTGGGCCCGGTCTGGGAGTGCGCTGTCTAGGCGCCATAACCAGAGATCGTCTGGAGGCCGTCCGGGCGTCGGACGCCATTTTGCGGGAGGAATTCCACAACGCCGGTCTGGAGGGGAAGGTGTGGCAGTATTTTACTGTCATCCCCGACTTTAAATCCGTAGGTGTCCAGGATGGTGTACGTACCTTCGATTGGCCGGTGATTCTCCGGGCGGTGAACACCGTAGATGCCATGACTGCCACGGTGGAGGATGTTCCCTTTAGTCTGCTGCAAAAAATTACAGACCGTATCACCCATGAGGTGGCAGGGGTCAACCGCGTTCTCTATGATCTAACGCCAAAGCCAAGCGGCACTATAGAATGGGAGTAATTACATAAGACAGTAAATATTAGAATAACAGAACTTTTACCGATTAACGCGATTCGCATGATGGCAAATCGCTGGAAGTAGCTTCAACAGGATAAAGCCCCCCTACGAGCAGTATTGAATGGTCATGTGGTCAGTGCTCCAGAGTCCCTATATGATTCGTATATCCTTCCGAGAGATCGCTATGCAAAATCAAGAGTTTAACGAGGCGATTGTGGTTGCAGATGTAATTGGGAAATATCAATTGGGTATAGGGGATGGCTGGATTGTCCAACGAATAAAACAGTTTATCCATGATGGCCTTTTAGAACCTGTGACACAGGTTGACCCCAATGCCCCTCCTATCGCCGTATGCTTCGCAAGTGTAATAATTGATTGGAAAAGAGCGAACTGATCCCATCAAAATCAGTTCGCTCTTTCTTCGATTCGGGTGCGCTGGCTGTGGCAGAGCATCAAGATCGCTTCGGCCCTTATCCGCCAGAGGACCGCTCCGCAGACCGGACCAAATGGTCCGGCGGGCAGAAGGACTCTGGCGACTTCGTCATGAACCGGCCGAACCGGCAGAGTGAGGGAAGGGTAAGAAGGAGTTGAAACGAGCTTGTAAGCTGGCAGATACGAGTGGATGTGTTTTGCGGTGAGTGTTGCGGGAGAGAAAGACGGCTGTGCGTCTACCTTGGCAAGAGTACAACGTTACCATTGTATTCTTAAACTATCATG
>JAAWBF010000119.1 GCA_022792555.1 Oscillospiraceae bacterium | reverse complement strand
GACCAAAAAGACCAGAAAGATGGCGGAGAGAAGCGCTTGTGTGATGTGCTTTACCTCCTGGTCGGTTGTAGTGTCCAGCATTCCGGTCCCACGGGCCACCCCCGCAGGGAGCGCGAGGGCATCCACGGCGGCGTCAATGGCGTTGGCCGCGGTATACTGGGCGGCGTCGGTGGTGGTGGCGGTGATGGTGGCGGAATACTGGCCCTTCTGGCGGGTGATGGTGGGCAGGGTGGTGATATACTCCACCTCGGCGATGTCCCCCAGGGTGACCTGGCGGCCCGATTGAGTCAGGATGGCGTAGTCCATCAGGGCGGTGATATCGTCATATTTTCCGGCTGGATACTCTAGAATGATGTCATACTCGGTATCGCCATAGTCCACGGTGGCGGCGGTCATGCCGTTCAGAATGTAATAGATCTGCATGGCGACGGCCGCCTCCGAGGTCCCAATCCCCAGGGCCTTTTGGGAGTTGACCACCAGACGGCCTTTGATGCGGCTCTGATCAAAGCTGTTCTCCAGCTTGATCACCCCTGGGATCTGGGCCATGGCCTCCTGAACCAGTCCAGCCCCCTCCTCCAGCGGGGCCATATCGTCGGAGACCAGGGTGATCTCCTTGGTATTGCCGCTGCTCATCATGGAACTCATGTCCTCCCCGCTGCTGGCGGGGCTGACCGTGACATCCATACCTGGAATATCGCTGAAGCGGCTGGTGTACAGCTCCACCGCCTCCTCGCTGGTACGGCGGCTGCCCTTGGCAGCATAGGCGGTAAAGGTGGCTGTGTTTTCTGAAATACTCAGGGTAACGTCAGAAAAGGACGTGTCCGCGAGCAGGGCTTCCTCCAGCACTTGGACACTCTCGTCCATAACCTCCAGCTTGGTCCCGGAACGGAACGCGGCGGTCATGCTGATACTCCCGTCATAGTTGTCCGGGATGAGTACAAACTCCATCTGGGTCAGCAGAAGGAGGGAGGCCGCGAAGCAGGCCATCCCCAGGAAGACCACCCGGCCCGGTCTGCGGAGCACCCCAGGCATGACCCGGCGGTAAAAAGCCCGAACGGCGGCAAGCAGGCGGTTGATAGGCAGCTCAGCCTTGGGCTTGGGCTTGAACTTGACAAAGGTCAGGGGGACCACTACCACGGCGCTGAGGAAGGAGGAGAGCATGGTCAGCAGGATGGTCCAGCTCAGGGGGGCGGACATCATGCCGGTCATCCCCTCGGCTATGGCCAGGGGAATGTAGACCACAATGGTAGTCAGGGTTCCGGCCAGAATGGACATGAGCATTGTACTGGTCCCCCGTACTGCCGCGTCGTGGTAGTCCAGCCCCTCCTCCTGAGCGCGGGCGCAGCTCTCCAAAATAACGATGGAGTTGTCCACAATCATACCGATGGCGATGATGAGGGCGGTTCCAGTCATCAGGTCGATGTTGTACCCGGCGAAGTTCAAGAGGATGACGGCCAGCAGAATGGACAGGGGCATACTGATGGCCACCACGAAACTGGCCCGCAGGTCTCCAAAGAAGAGGAGGAGGACCAGCATAGTGAGGATAACGCCGGTGATCAGCGTCTTCAAGACCTCGCTCAGGGTCTCCAGAATGCTGTCTGCCTCACTGTAGATGGTGCGGAAGGTGAGCCCCTCGGCGGTGTACTGGTTGAGCAGCTTCATCACGTCGCTGCACACTGCGATGGTGGCGGCGCTGTCCTGCTTGGTGACGTTGAGCAGGACGCTGTCCTGGCCGTTGTAGCGGCTGACGCTGTCCGCCTCCTCCCGGTACAGGTTTAGGAAGGTAGCCACATCGTCCAGCCGGACAATCTGACCCGATGGAGTCTGAATGGGGATGGTGCGAAAGTCGGTCCCCACCTCCACATTGCCGTAGGCCCCCAGGGTGATGTCCTGGGTCCCCATGGTGACAGAGCCTACGGGCATATCGAAGTCGGCGGCGGCGATGGCCGATCCCACGGCCTGGATACTCAGGCCGTACTGCTGCATGGCCGCCTCGTTCAAGACGATTCGGATGTACTCCTCCTGGGCGCCGCTGACCTCCACCATGGCTACCCCGCTGACACTCTGGAGGGCGGGAACCACGGTGTTGTTCAGATATTCCGACACATTCATCCCCTCAGGGGCCGTGACCGAGAGGTTCAGGGTGGGCAGGAAATCAGCGCTCAGCTCCATGATCATAGGGTCCTCGCAGTCCTCCGGCAGGTCTCCCATCAGGTTATCCATGGTACTTTTCAGGTCCATATAGACATCATCCATGTCGGAGCCGTACTTGTAGGTGAGCTGGATCATGGTGTAGTTGTCAAAGGTATAGGAGTTGACGCTGTCGATCCCGGAGAGGGTCTCGCATTCCTCCTCCACCGGCTGGACCACCAGCCGGTCAATGCTGTCCGCGTCCGCCCCAGGCCAGGTGAGCATGACCAGCTCCATGGGCATCTCCATGTCGGGCATGTACTCCAACGGCATTCCGGTCATGGCCGCCGCGCCGAAGACCACCACTGCCAGAATCAGCAGGACCACAGAGGTGGGGCGGCGCAGTACAAATTGAACCAGTTTCATCCTATCCCTCCGTTTCCTCCGGCCCGGCCGTCTCCACCGGCGTGGTAGTCTGGGCGGGAGATTGCTCGGAGGTGTGCCGGATCGGCACCCCGTCAGTGAGTCCGGCCGACCAGGAGGTGATGATCTCATCCCCCGCCGACAGGCCATCCGTGACGGCGATGCTGTCCGCCGTATAGAGGGCCACCGTCACCGGGGTACGCACGGCAGTTCCGTCCTGGGCGCGATAGACATAGGCTGCGCCGTTGTCGTAGTAGAGGGCATCGCTGGGGATAATAATGGCTCTGTCTACCTTTCGGGAGGTGGTGGCCAGCTCCACCGTAAGACCGTCGGGCAGGTCCTGGGCCCCCTCAATGACGGCCTTGATCTGGAAGAGCCCGGTGCGGGTGTCCACCACGCCGCTGATCTCGGTGACAACCCCGCTGTACTGACCGCCTCCCCCTGTCACAGTGACCCCCTGCCCCTGCTGGAGGTTGGTGCGGATCTCATCGGTGACGTAGAAGGTGACGGTTTTATTTTGGGCGTTGGAGATCACAAAGGCCACATTCCCCGATGGAGCAAAGTTGTTGGCGGTCACGTTCACCGCCTCCACCACTCCGGAGATGGGAGAGGTCAGATGGTAGAGGGTGAGCTGATATTCCGCCGATTCAATCCCCACCTGGGCGGCGTCCACATTGGCGCGGGCCGACTTAGCCCCGGCCTGGGCGGCGGTCATCCCCGCCTTGGCGGTGCTCACTCCGGCCTGGGCAGATTCGATCCCGGCCTGGGCAGAGCTGATCCCCGCCTGAGCAGAGCCAACCCCTGCTTCGGCAGAGCTGACCGCGGCCTTGGCGGTCTCCATGGTGGCCTGGGCCGCATTGACCCCCGCCTGAGCCGCACTGACTCCCGCCTCGGCGGAGCTTACCCCGGCTTCGGCCTGCTGGAGACTGGCCTGGATGGAGCTCAGGTTTGCCTGAGCGGCGGTCAAGCCCGCTTGGGCGGTCTGGAGTGCCTGCTTGGCCTGGTCCACCTCAATCTGAGAGGCCGCACCCAGAGCCAGCAGGGCCAGGGTGGCGTCATAGTTCTCCTGGGCCATACGGATCTGCTCCTCCAAAATCGTGAGCTTGCCGTTCTCATCCCCGCCGTAGTTGGCCAGGGCGCTCTGATAGGACAATTGGGCGCTCTCCAGGGCGGCCTGGGCGCTTCTCAGCCCGGCCTGAGCATTTTTCAGGGTGGCCTCGGCGCTCTCCGCCCCAGCCAGGGCGCTTTGATAGTTGGAGCGGGCGCTCTCTACCCCCGCACGGGCGCCGTCCACCCCCGACTGGGCGTTCTGTGCCCCGGCCTGGGCGCTCTGCACGCCCGCTTGGGCGGTCTGATAGCCAGCCTGGGCATTTTCGATGTTGGCGTTGGCGTTTTCTATCCCCACCAGGGCATTTTGATAGGCCAGCTGGGCATTCTCCAGGGCCAGCTGGGCGCTGGTATCGTCAAAGGTACACAGGAGCTGTCCAGCGGCTACCGTGTCCCCCACGGACACATCCACCGTCTCCACCGTCCCGGAGACCATGGCCACCACGCTGGCCGTCCCCTCGGCGGAGATGGTGCCGATGTAGGTCCGCTCGGTTTGCAGCGCGCCCTGCTGGGCGGTGGTGGTCTCTACCGTCACCGTGGGATCCATCACCTCGCCCTGCGGAGTGCTGTTACACCCTGCCAGAGAACACAGCAGTACGCCGCACATTAAGATCGGAAGGGTTCTGTTCATAGGCCTTTGTCCTTTCTTACGAATCACTATGCAGGGAGCAGTCCGTATTGGACCGCATTTTGATAGTTGTTCCATGCGGTAAAGAGATCCCGTCGGGCAGTCTCCACCGCCGAACGGGCAGCGGCCACGCTGTCTTGTGCATTGGCCACAGCGGACTGGGACACCCGTCCCAGGCGGTATCTGGCCTGGACGATCTCCAGCTGGCCCTCCTGATAGGTCAGGTCAGCCTGCTTCTGGGCCAGCACCTGCTGGCTGTCCGCCAGCGTGCGGCTTAGACCGGAGAAGGCGAGCTCAAACTCCTGGACCGCAGATTGATAGGCAATCTGGGCGGCGTTCCAGACGTGGTCCGCCATCTCCTTCTGATAGGAGGGGGCGTCCCGCCACTCCTCTTTGGCGTCGTCCAGGGTCAGCTTGGCGCTGTAGAGCTTCCAGCTGGCCTCCTTGGCGGCCAGCAGGTCATCTTCATAGCTCAGGGTGGTCAGCTGCTCTTCCGTCAGTGTAGGCAGAGGACCGAGGGTGACTTCTCCGGTGGGCGTCTCCCCAATCAGAGCCTGGAGACGGGATTGGTAGGTCCGCAGGGCGGTGTCCAGGGTGGCGAGCTGGCTGACCGTCTGGGCGCGAGTCTGCTCCACCTCCCGAACGGTCTGGGCGGAGACCTGTCCCAGCCTTTGACGCAGGCGCAGTTCCTCCAGATTGCGGTCCAGGGTGGCAAGGCCCCGGACGCCGTCCTGGGCTGACTGCTCCAGAGACAGCAGGTTTAAGTACAGGGCCTGGGTCGCCAGCACCACCTGGCGGGCGCCGTCCCGGAGCTGCCGCACGGTATCGGCGTTGTCTCTTTGCAGGTCCCCGTCCCGGATGGTGTCAAAGCTCTCTCGCAGTGCGGCAGTGGTCTGGGCCATGGCGCTGGCCCCCTGCTCGTTGCCCATCTTGATCATGAGCCATTGGGCGTCGCCCAGCAGGTTGATCTGCCTGCGTAGCTGGTCCTCCAGCTTGTCATAGTCCAGCGACTCTATACTCTGTGCATTCTCCAGCAGCGATAGGGCGCTCAGGCTTCCCCCCATGACCCGCTCCTCCAGGGTCTCCCAGGTCACATCATATGCAGCCTCCGGCGGCTGCTCCGGTTCTGCGGCCAGCACTGGTGTCGAAAACATCAGGATGCTACACAGCAGAAGGGCACAACTGCGCCTCAGCCATTGTCGCTTCATAATTCATTCGCTCCTTTTGATTTTTTGCACCCGCCTGCCTCAAAGGAACAGGCGGGTTTTGAATCGCAAGCCGGTTTTAGTATACCGTCCCCTGGTAACACCACCGTAAACTTCCGGCCGCTTTCCCACAGAGAATTTCATCCGGCGGGCCGGTCTGTATTTCCAGGCGGAATGTTCACAATCTACTTGCCACCTTCGACGCAATGCGTGTACAATAAGGGATAGTATAAACGCACCCTTTGGGGAAAGGAGGCAGAGCTATGGCCACCCTTTTGCTGGTGGAGGACGAGGAGAATATGCGCCTGCTGACCAGCGCCAAGCTTCGGGGACAGTTTACCATCCTCTGTGCCAAGGATGGTGTGGAGGCTTTAGAGGTCATGGCGCGGCGCCAGGTGGATCTCATCATTGCCGATGTGATGATGCCTCGAATGGACGGCTATACCCTAGTAAAAACTCTGCGGGAGGAGGGGAACAGCATCCCAGTCCTACTGCTCACCGCAAAGCAGTCCTTTGAGGACAAGCGGGAGGGGTTCTCCTCTGGAATTGACGACTATATGACCAAGCCGGTGAACTATGAGGAGCTGACCTGGCGGATCAACGCCCTGCTACGCCGGGCGCACATCGCCAGTGAGCGAAAGATCGTGGTGGGGGAGACCGTTTTGGATCCAGACGCCTACACCGTTACCCACGCAGGGGAGCGGATCGAGCTGCCCCCAAAGGAGTTCGATTTGGTCTATCTGCTCCTGTCCTATCCGGGGCAGATTTTCACCCGCAACCAGCTCCTCGACCGGGTCTGGGGGTACGACTCACAGAGCGGGGAGGACACGGTCAAAACCCACATCAGCCGTCTGCGGGGCCGTCTGCGCACCCTGATGGAATTCAGCATTGTCACCGTCAAGGGGCTTGGCTACAAGGCGGAGATTACCGGGGAGGGCCGGCCATGAGGGGCCGCATCCGGCCCAAACGCTACCGTGGTCTGGCGGCCTGGCTGGCCATTGAGTCCACCATCCTCACTATAACCTCTGTGATGAGCTTTGTCCTCCTGCGCCGGATCGCCAGCGCCCTGGGTGCGGACATCAGGCGGCCTATCCTGGCCGTGGTGATCGGGGTGGTAATCGGGACGGCGGTGGGCCTCACCGCCACCTGGTTCAGCCGCCGGTTTAACCAGGTGGTCTCCGGGCTGACCCGCGGGCTGCGCTCAGTGGCCGAGGGGAATTTTACCGTTCGCCTGGATCCGGGGCAGGCTGGACCTTTGAAAGCCGCCTATACAGATTTTAATAATATGGTGGAGGAATTACAGAGTGTACGCACACTCCGGGAGGATTTTATCAACAACTTCTCTCATGAATTCAAAACTCCCATCACCGCGATTCAGGGGTTTGCCGAGCTTCTCCAGGAGCCGGGCCTGTCTCCGGAGGACCGACAGCAATACCTGCAAATCATCGCCGGGGAGTCGGCCCGTCTGGCCGAGCTTTCCAACAGCACCCTGCTACTCTCCAAGCTGGAATCCCAGCGCTTCATCCCTGAAAAGACCCTTTTCGCCTTGGACGAGCAGGTCAAGCTGTGCGTCATCCTCCTGTCCAGCCGGTGGGAAAAACAGGACCTCACAGTCTCTGTGGATTTGGAGCCCGCCCAATTCTACGGCAATGCCGAGCTGATGCGCCATATCTGGCTCAATGTCCTCAACAACGCCATTACCTACACCCCATCGGGCGGAGCGATCGGCGTCACCCTCCGCCGTACGGAAGACTGGCTTCGGATATCCGTCTCGGACACTGGGATCGGTATGACGCCGGAGGTCCGTGCCCATATCTTTGATAAATACTACCAGGGGGACCCCTCCCACACAGGTAAGGGCTTAGGGCTGGGGTTGTCCATTGTCTACCGCATTGTGGAGCTGTGCGGCGGACAGATCGCAGTGGAGAGCTGCGAGGGAACGGGCAGTGTCTTTACCATCTCTCTGCCGGGAACACGCCCATAAAAGCTCACCCAGGGCCGGTGAACAGGCAGGACCGCTCGATGAGGCCCGGCAGCGGCGGAACGAAGATGCCCCTTCCGTTCAGAGAGGGGCGGCCCCAGGCCGCCCCTCTGTCTATTCTACCGTCACAGATTTTGCAAGATTTCTGGGCTTGTCAATGTCACAGCCCCGGTGGAGGGCCACATAGTAGGCGAAGAGCTGCATGGGAACAACCTCCAGCGTGGGGAGGAGCAGCGGATGGGTATCCGGGACCGAGATGGTGTGGTCCACTGTCTTTGCCAGCTCCTCTGCCCGTGAAACCGTGGTCAGACCCAGGATATCAGCCCCCCGGCTCTTGACCTCCACCACATTGCTCACCGTTTTCTCAAACAGCTTGCCGCACCCCGCTAGGGCCACCACCAGGGTTCCTGGCTCAATCAGAGAGATGGTGCCGTGCTTGAGCTCTCCGGCGGCGTAGGCCTCCGAGTGGATATAGGAGATCTCCTTGAGCTTTAACGAGCCCTCCAGCCCTACGGCATAGTCGATGTTCCGGCCAATGAAGAAGATAGAGGGGTGGTTAAAGTAGATGGAGGCGAAAAACTGGATGTCCTCCCGGTTGGACAGGATCTGCTCCAGCTTTTGGGGGATCTCCTTCAATTCGGCCACAATGGCGGCGTACTCCTCTGGCAGGAGGGTGTGCAGCCGCTCGGCACAGTACAGGCCGATCAGATAGACCAGGGCCAGCTGGGTGGAGTAGGCCTTTGTGGTGGCCACGGCGATCTCTGGCCCTGCCCAGGTGTAGAGCACATCATCGGCCTCCCGCGCGATGGTGGAGCCCACTACATTGACCACGGCCAGTACCCGGGCCCCCAGGGCCTTGGCCTCCCGCATGGCCGCCAGGGTGTCGATGGTCTCTCCCGACTGGCTGATGACCAGGGCCAAGGTGTGCTCCGTCACAATGGGGTCACAGTACCGGAATTCTGAGGCTAAGGTCACCTCCACCGGCTTGCGCAGCAGCTTTTCCAGGGTGTACTTGGCCGCCACCCCCACATGGTAGGAGGAGCCGCAGGCGATGATATAGATTTTGTCCATGGCCGCCAGATAGGCCGGGGTGAGCTGCAAGTCGTCCAGCACCACCCGGCCCTCCTGGAGCCGGGGAAACACGGTATCCCGGAACGCCTTGGGCTGTTCGATGATCTCCTTGGCCATGAAGTGCTCGTACCCGCCCTTTTCGGCGGCGGAGATCTCCCAGTCCACATGGTGGCGCTCCTTCTCCACCGGGCGCAGGTAGGCGTCATAGACCCAGAAGCTGTCGGCGGTCAGCTCGGCGATCTCGCCGTCGTCCAGGTAGCAGACCTCCCGTGTGTGCTTGATGATGGCCGTCACATCGGAGGCCAGCAGGTGAAAGCCCGACCCGCAGCCCAAAATCAGCGGGGAGTCCTTCCGGGCTGCAATAATCCGGTCGGGGCAGTCGGCACAGACGATCCCCAGGGCATAGGCCCCCTGAATCCGGTTCAACACCTTGACCACCGTGTCTAACACGTTGCCCTCATAGTAGTATTCCATCAGCTGGGCCACCACCTCGGTGTCCGTATCCGAGGCAAAGTGGATTCCCTCTGATTGGAGGAACTCCTTGATCTCCATATAGTTTTCAATGATCCCGTTGTGGACCACGGCAAAGGTGCCGTCCTCGCTCATGTGGGGGTGGGAGTTCAGATCTGACGGTGCCCCGTGGGTGGCCCAGCGGGTGTGGCCCAGCCCCATGGTCCCCTTGAGCGCCGTCCCGTCTTGGGTCAGATCGGCCAGGGCCTGAATCCGCCCCTTGCTCTTAACCACCCGCAGACCGTCCTTCGGGTCAAAGATGGCCAGTCCCGCCGAGTCATAGCCCCGGTACTCCAGCCGCCGGAGACCATCCAGCAGGATGGGCGCGGCCTCCTCTTGTCCAATATAACCAACAATACCGCACATTGATGTGCCTCCTAAGGTGAATCTCACCGCTCAGTGTTTCTCCGGCATATTACAGGTTTGGAGGGATAACCCCACCCTCTGAAATATGCCGCAGCTATCATATCACAGAAGAACACACACTGTCAAAATATCTCGCACTTTTTTCGCGGCAGGCTGCACGAATCCTCAGCTTCTGCACAAACATAATTGGGCGGCCAAAGGCCGCCCAGTTATCCCTGCGTGAGCTGCGCTTGGGGCGCTCCGTCCTCTACCAAGATGATGTCCTCCCCAAAACGGCGCACCGATGACCAGGGGAAAACCTGGTCTGGTTCCCGGCCCAGCAGGCCGAACAACCGCAGGCGGCCCGGCACTACAAGGGCCTTGACCGTCCCGCGCTCCAGATCCACCTCTACATCCCCCACATAGCCGTACCGGCTCCCGTCGCTGACACTGATGATCTCTTTGCAGCGCAGGTCGGAAATTCTGCTGTCCATCGCAACGCCCCCTCATGTTATCGCAATCTGCAAAAATAATGGCAGTCAATTGTTTTCCCCCTCCCAGCAGGGGAGGGGAAAACTGTGTCAGCAAGTTTGAAGATTGTTATAGTCTATGAGGGCGGGCGCGGAGATAGTCAAAGAAAAGGAAGGTTTTTTTATGCGGCCTATTTTACAGTCCCGTTGGCGGGCGGAGGGGGCCATGCTGGTCTACTACGGTCTGCGCCGCTGGCCCAACACGTTAAAGCAAACCCTGTTTGTCGGCGGGCGGACGGGCCGGCTGCTGCGCACCCTGGACGGCATCCGGCCCTTAGAATCCTATTCGTCCACCCCCATGCTCCGCCGCCTCATCCGTATGGGAGTTGTAGTGGATGTATCTCAGCGCCGGACTGTGCCAACCTCTCTGGGGGAGGCCCGGTTCTGTGTCAACTGTGCCGCCAACGACTATACCATCCCCGGCCTGGAGCTGGACGAAACCGGGCTGTGTCCCATGTGCCGGACTGCCAAGCGGTTCCGATCCTGCAAAAACATCCTGCCTGTGGTGCCGGAGATCCCGCCCTCTCCGGACCGGCGGTACGACGTGGCGGTCTTTTACACCGGGGGAAAGGACTCCTCCTATCTGCTCTACCACCTGGCCTGCGAGCAGAAACTCCGGGTGCTGGCCCTGTGCTGGGCCATCCCCTTCGCCTCGAACTGGGCAAAGGAGAGCATCCGGCAGGCCCAGCGCCATCTGCCCCAGGTGGATTTTCTGGTGGAGGCCGCCCCAGAGGAGGATCTGAGAAAGATCTATCAAAGGGTCTACGCCCTGCAAAAAAACGTCTGTATCTGCCCCTCGGTGGCCTATGTCCTCTTTTTCCAGCGGCTGGCCCGCTGGAGGGTCCCCTATCTGGTCCTGGGCAACGAGCCGGCCCAGTGCAAAAACCTGCTCTACAACGGCATGGCCCCTCCCATCGCCTTCCACCCTGCCGCCCAGAGACTGGCCCGGCTGTTCTGGAACTGCGGGCGGGTGCTGACCCTCCGCCGTCCTTTTGCCTCTGGACAGATGGAGCTGTATCTCCTGGTAAAACAGCTGGCCTTTGGCCGGGGCCCGCTGGCCCGGCTGTTCCACTGGCGCAATGAGCTGGTGGATCATACCTGCCAGGCCCTGGCCCAGGCGCCAGAGCTGATGGCCCCCTTCCGGGACGCCGTCCGCCAGGCGGGCCGGGACGCCAGGCTCCCCGCCCTGGTCCATCTGGATCTGGACGCCGCCGCCGGCGGAGTCTACCAGTGGCAGGCGGTCAAGGAGCGGCTGATCGCGGCTCTGGGCTGGGTGGACGCCCCGGACACCGGGAAGGGGCTGCACACAAGCTGTCAGCTGGAGCGGTGCAAGGAGTGGTCCCAGTTTACCCGGTTTCAGGCCATGGAGAGCCGGACCCTCCCCTTCTCTGCGGTGGAGCTCTCTCTAGCCTCCTCCGGCGGCGCCCTCACCCGGAAACAGGCCATCTATGAGCTGGAGCACCACACCGGCTTTACCGCTGAACCGCCGGAGGAGCTGGCGCAAATCACAGCCTTTCTCAGCGGCGGGACGCCAGAGGGGGAGCCCCCTCCGTCACAGCAGGGGCGCGACCGCCTTTAGGACAAATCCCATCAGTCTCCGGGGCCACTTCTCCCGCATCTGGGCCGTCACTTGGCGGCACTGCTTCAGGGTGGCCTCAAAGTCCGCCGCGATGGCGGGAATACAGTCGGCCTGGTAGAGATAGGTGGCACATTCAAAGTGGTGATACAGACTGCGGTAATCCAGATTGATGGTCCCCACCACGGCTTCCCGATCATCGCAGACAAAGACCTTGGCGTGGACAAAGCCTGGGGTATACTCAAAAATCTGCACTCCGGAGGCCAGCAGGGAGGGGTAGTGGGTTTTCGCCAGGGCATAGGGGGGTTCCCGGTCGGGGATGCCGGGCAGAATCAGGCGCACCTCTACCCCCCGCTCTGCCGCAAATTTCAGGGCGGTCTCCATCTCCCCGTCCAGAATCAGATAGGGGGACATGATATGGACATACCGCTGGGCGCGGTTGAGCAGATCCATATAGACCCGCTCCCCCATCCGCATCCCGTCCAGAGGGCAGTCTCCGTAGGGAATGACATACCCCTTGGCCTTTTCCTGCGAATGAGCGGGGTAGGAGAGAAAACGGTCAAATTCCGGCTGCTTTTCATCGATCCCCCACATTTGCAGGAACATCAAGGTAAAGCTTTTCACCGCCTCTCCCTGGAGCATCACCGCCGTGTCCTTCCAATGTCCGAACTTCTCCTTTTGATTGATGTACTCATCCGCCAGGTTGACCCCTCCGTTAAAGGCGGTGTGGCCGTCGATGACGAGGATTTTCCGGTGGTCCCGGTAGTTGTAGTGGGTGGAGACAAAGGGGGTGACGGGCGCAAATACTTTACAGGAGATCCCCAGCTTCTTGAGCCGTTTTGGGTAGTCACGGGGGAGAGTGGAGAACTCACAGGTGCCGTCATACATCACCCGGACGTCCACTCCTTCTGCCGCCTTTTTGGCCAAAACCGCCAGAATTTTTCCCCACATCAGCCCCTCGTCAATGATAAAATACTCTAGAAAAATGAAGTGCCGGGCCCCCTCCAGCTGCCGCAGCAGTTCCTCCCATTTCTTCTCACCCAGCGGGAAGAAGGTAACCGCGGTGTTTTGGTACACCGGATAACAGCCGTTCCGGCGGATATAGCGGGCCAGTGCGGCCGCCCCCGGCGCTTCTACAGTCAGGGTGTCCACCGTCTCCTGCGCCTGGGGGATGCTGTCCCGGCACTGGTCTGTGAGCTGGCTGAGACGGGCCTTCACCGCCCGATGGCCGATGTCGCTCCAGGTATACCAGTAGAGCAGCGCACCAAACACGGGCAGGAGCATGATCACAATGAGCCAGGTGATCTTTGCCGTCGGGTCCAGGCGGCTGTTGAGCAGGTAGAGGACCATGATCACTGTGAACAGCGCCGTACCCCCTAAGAAATGGGGCAGGAGCTCCTCAAACCACTGAAAGATACTGAATAGAATCGAGATCTGAAGGGCCAGCAGGAGGACAATCAAGCCCAGCCGGCTGAAAATCGCATGGATCAAGCCCTTCTGGCCCCGCTTGAGCAGCCGCATCCCGCGGGTTTCGTCATACATCGTTTTCATGTTACATTCCTTCCTGCTCTTTTGGGAAACCTTGATCCATGACGCAGGATCAGAACGTCAAGGTCAAGCCAGTGGTGAGGGGGTGCAGCCGGTCTCCCGCCGCCTGGGCGAGGTGTTCATAGCCGGGAATCCCGGTACAGTGGCCGGTATAGATCTCCTCCACCTCCAGCTCCTCTGCAAGCTGACGGGCCAGACAGCACACCGCCTCCGGCGTCTGGCCCAGCGAGCGGACCCCCTCGCGGCCCATCAGGTGGAAGCCCCCCAAAATGGCCCGGATGGGCTTGTCCGGGAACCGCGCCCGGATATCCCGCAGAATGGGAACCACACCCGCATGACAGCAGGCGTTCAGCACCACCAGCCCCGCCGGTGTCTCAGCCACCAGAGATTGCTCATGGGCCACAGCGTCGGGCATCAGATGCAGGCCGGGGAACAGATCCCGGGGCCCGTCGGCCAGATCGAACCGGTCCTGAAACTGCTCCAGCAGTACGGGACTGACGCCGATAAATTTATCCCCGCTGTAGTACGGCGCGGTAATGGCCGGACGGGCGTACACCTTTGCCGTTTTATTTTGGGAAAAGAATGCGGCGAATCCGTTGGCGTGGTCGTCATGTCCATGGGAGAGGGCGGCGCACTCCACCCCCGCCAAGTCTACCCCCAGCTGGGCCGCATTTTGTACAAAGCGGCCCGTAGCTCCGGCGTCCAGCAGGACGCTGTGCCCCTCATACAGCAGATGGAAGGACAGCCCATGCTCTTGAATCAGAGGAGCAGGCGCGGTATTCTCAATTAAGACGGTCAGCTTCATCCTATTGCCCTCCCCGGCAATTAAAGTTTTTCCTCTGGGGAAGGGCCGTCACACGGCTCATGGAGCTTAAAGCCGATCCCCCAGACTGTTTTGATATACTCGGCGGCGCTCACCTTGGCCAGCTTGGCGCGCAGGTTGGAGATATGGACGTTGACTGTGTTGTCGTCCCCGATAAAGGTCCCGCCCCACACCTGCTCATAGAGCTGGTTGCGGGTAAAGACCTTTTTGGGGTGGGACATCAGCAGCCGGAGGATCGCAAATTCTCTTGCCGTGACAGACACCGGCTGTCCAGCCGCCGTCACAGTGACCCCCTCCTGATCCAGTACCAGATCCCCGTAGGTCAGCAGGCCGCCCAGTCCGCTGCCCTGACCAAACTCCTTGTACCGGCGCAGATGGGCCTCCACCCGTGCCAGCACCTCGGCGTTGTCAAAGGGCTTGGGGATAAAGTCGTCCGCCCCCAGCCGCAGGACGTTCACCCTGTCCTCTAATCCGGCCTTGGCGGACAAAACCAGAATGGGCATGGTCTTTTTCCGCCGGAGGCGGGAGATAAACTCCTCCCCGGTGAGGCCGGGGAGCATGAGATCCAGTAGAATCAGGTCGTAGTCATATTGACCGGCCCACAGCTCGGCCTCGCTGCCCGAAAAGGCGGGCCGGCAGTGATACCCTGCATTCTCTAAAATTTTGCATAAGAGGCGGTTGATGTCCTGGTCGTCCTCAACCACCAGCAGATTGTAGGTCTCCATAGACCGCTCCTTTCGTCCTATTTTCATGGGCTGTTCCTCCTCAGAGGGGAGGGGCAGTCCACATCAGATGCGCAAACGCTGGGCGAGATCGCCGTCCGGGTCCACATAGGCGGTCTGATAGGTGGTGTACACCACCATGCCCGGCCGGGCGCCGGCGGGCTTTTTCACATACTTGACCGGCGTGTAGTCCACCGGGACCTTCTTGCTCTCCCTGGCCTGGGAGAACCAGGCGGCCAGGGCCGCGGCCTCGCCGAGGCTCTGGGCGTCCGGGGGCTGGCCCTCGGTCCAGAGGATGACGTGGGACCCGTGGATCTTCTGGGTGTGGAGCCACAGATCGTTTTTTCCGGCCAGCTTGGTGGTCAGCCGGTCGTTTTGGCTGTTGTTCTTCCCCACCGAGATCCGCAGTCCGGCGGAGGAGCGGAACTCCATGGGCCGCCCGGTGACAGGCTTCTCCCGCTTGGCCGCCTTTTTGGGGCGGCGGAGATAGCCCGCCAGCTCCTGGCGGATCTCCTGTAAATCCCGCTCGCCCTCGGCCAGCTTGATGAGCTCCAAGACGCTGTTGAGGTAGTCCAGCTCCTGCTCTCCCTTATCGATCTGGACGGTCAGCACCGCCTCGGCGGTCTTGGCCTTGTTGTAGCGCTTGTAGTAGTGGGCGGCGTTCTGCTGGGGGGAGAGCAGGGGGTCCAGGGGGATGGCAATCTGTCCGCCCTCCGGGTCGTAATAGTTCTCCGCCTGCAAGACCGTCTGGCCCCGCTCCATCTGGTAGAGGTTGGAGGTGATGATGTCCCCCTGCTGCCGGAGGAGCTCCCGCCCGGCGGTGGCGGCCAGCTCCTGCCGCTGGCGGTTGAGCTTGCGGGCGGCCCGGTCGCGGGCGCTGGTGACCGTCTGGATGAGGTCCTGGCCCCGCTGACGGACCCGCTCCAGGTGGTCCTTCTCCGCAAAAAACTGGTCGAAGAGCTGGGAGAAGGACTCGCACCGGCGGCTCTCGGTCTCCGGCCCGTACTGTAG
>JAAWBF010000118.1 GCA_022792555.1 Oscillospiraceae bacterium | reverse complement strand
GGATTTCCGGCTGCGGGCTTGTTTATGGGAGCTTATTTCTTGGGGGTCAAAACAGGATTTGTAAAATAGATGTTTTTCTGATCCATTTTTTCCTTTGCAAGACGCATAGCCTCGCCAAAACGCTGGAAGTGGACGACCTCCCGCTCGCGGAGGAAGCGGATTACATCACTCACATCAGGATCGTCGGACTGTCGAAGGATGTTGTCATAGGTGACACGGGCTTTTTGCTCTGCGGCCATATCCTCACTCAGATCACAGATGGGGTCGCCCTTTACCCCAATGCTTGCGGCGCTCCATGGGAAGCCGGAAGCTGCTACAGGGTAGACACCGGCGCCATGATCGGTAAAATAAGGTGCAAAGTTACCCATTCTAGGGTCATTTTCGGACAAGGTCCTGGTGAGCTGGTGAACCAATGTACCAATCATCTCCAGATGTCCAAGCTCTTCTGTACCGATATCTGTCAGCAATCCCTTGAGTTCAGGGTAAGGCATTGCATAGCGCTGACTTAGGTAGCGCAGAGAAGCGCCTAATTCTCCATCTGGTCCGCCGTATTGGCTGATGATAAAGGAGGCCAGCTGTGGATTAGGATTTTTGATTTTAATGGGATATTGGAGCTTTTTCTCATAGACAAACATCTCAGCGTGCCTCTCCTTCCTGATAGTTCCAAGGCCACGGCTCATTCAACCAGGCACTCCAAGTTTTAGCATTGGCCGTGGAGGACTGATAGAGAGGGCCAAACATAGACTCATATTTCTCACGGGCCGTCTTCTCCATGGCTGCATACTGTTTGTACAGCTCAAAGGCCTCGCCGTCACCTTGGTGGGTGTCAAGATAGAGGCCAAGCTCTACCAGTACAAATTCCAGTGCCTGGAGTTCTGCAAGAGGACCATTTACCACATTGGCGGCGTCTGGCTTCAGATGAAAGGGGAGATTGAGCCCTGGAAAAAGGGTGCCGTTGTTCAGCGCATCCTGCTGAGAATAACGCTTAGAGCCGGTCTGTTGAAACGGGACATATGGAACTGCCAACGGTGCGCACTCAGGCAGAGTTCCGCAGGCGTCTCCGCAGGCAGGTGGTGTTTGTTCAGGATACAAAATTTGTTCCTCCTTGTGTAGAGAGATTAAGTGGGAGAGGGATGACCTCGCCGCCTCATTCCATTCTATGCGGCAGTTACAAAAGAGAACCTGGGCAGATTGAATCAGACTGAAGTGTGCAAGACAGATTTGGAATTTTGGGGGCATATATCCAAATATGGAGTGATTCTGCGCTGCAAATGCAAGGAATATTTTTTATCATAAGAAGGGGACCGGCAGATGAAATGTGTACGGCGTGGTTTTGAACCAAAAGATGCTTATGAATTTGGCGTAAAATCCTATCATAAGCTCAATCAGGCGGCAGCGGACCTCTTTTTTCTTTTGAACCGCGGATATGATATTAAATCGGCCTCAACTTTTATAGGAAATCACTATCTGCTCTCCGAGCGCCAGCGTATGGCCCTAGCCCGTATGATATCGCCTGAGGAAATGCTACATAAACGCGAGGAACGGAAAATCAGTTTGGAGCATCCACCAAGTTATGTAGAGATTGATGGCTTTAACCTCATTGTTACCCTAGAAGTTGCCCTATCTCAGGCCCTATTACTGGAGGGAATGGATGGAACCTATCGAGATCTGGCTGGACTACGAGGGACCTATCGAATTGTAGACAAGACGATACAGGCGGTTTCCTTATTGCTGACATGTTTAGACCGTCTGTGTATAACATCGGCGGTCCTTTATCTAGATCAGCCAGTGTCTAATTCTGGCCGCCTGAGAAGTCTTTTGCTCGAAATGGCGAGGGACTATGCCGTTGCTCTGGAGGTACAGCTCCAACCAGATGTAGATCGGTGTCTAGCTGGGTTGGAGGGGGTTGTGACGACTGATGCGATCATCCTAAATGGGTGTAAAAGCTGGCTCAATCTGGGCCGGTATATTATCGACACAGAAATTTCAGACGCTTGGGTTTTTCGTCTTAACCATAGCGGCTCCGCTTAGAACAGGGCTTTCGGACCAAGCTAACATGTCAAACTTGCAAAATTACGCATAGACCATCCCATGTACTCATAAAGTACTGGGAGGGGGAATGGTAATGAAAAAATGGTGTTATCAGGCGGCGAACTGGCTGTTGTTATTGTTGCTTGCACTTGGAACAGTTTTTTATGCGGTTTCAGACTGGGAAGAAGCACAGACAGCCTTTTCCGCAGTGCGGTCGGCGGGAGAGCAGTTGATCCTGGATGCTGGACATGGTGGTGAGGACGGAGGTGCAGTCTCTTTAAGTGGTGTACCTGAAAGTGGAATCAATCTCTCCATTGTCCTAAAGTTGGATCAAATCCTTGGGCTGTATGGCATATCCCCGATCCTTTTACGGAGCGAAGATCGCTCCCTTCACGATGCTGGAGCCCAGACACTGCGGGAGAAAAAGGTTTCGGATTTGCACAATCGCGTGGCTGCAGTTGAGGCGGTGGATCAGGCCACTTTATTCAGCATCCATCAAAACACCTATGAGAATCCAAACTATCATGGGGCACAGGTATTTTACACCAATGGTGAAATCAGCCTGCCTCTGGCGCAGTTCACCCAGGAACTATTGCGGCAGGGATTAGACCCAGATAATCACAGAAAACCAGCTAAAATCCCTGATTCAGTATATCTAATGAAGCATATCTCCTGTCGGGCCATTTTGATAGAGTGCGGCTTTCTTTCAAACCCGGAGGAAGATCAAGCTTTACAGTCTGAGTCTTATCAAGGAAAAATTGCTATTTCACTGGCTACCGCGTGGCTTCGAAGGGATGAGGCGGAACTAATAATATCAAAGACTGAGTAGTGGAGGGTTGCTCCAATGAAGACAAAAATACAGTTTTACTGTACGGAATGCGGAAATGAGACCCCAAAATGGCAGGGAAAATGTTCTGCCTGTGGCGCTTGGAATACCATTGTGGAGCGTCCGACAGAGCCGAAGAAAAAGAGCGGTGCTATCTCCATGCGCAGTACCAGAATCGCTATCAACCGTCCCAAACCACTAGAAGAAGTAGAGACTACTACAGAACTACGTTTTGAAACTGGTATGTGTGAGTTGGATCGTGTTCTGGGTGGAGGGGCTGTAAAAGGTTCTCTTGTCTTGGTTGGTGGAGCACCTGGTATCGGAAAATCTACCTTGATGCTGCAGATTTGCGATAATCTATGCCGATTTGCGACCGTTTTATATGTATCGGGTGAAGAATCAGAGCGCCAAATCAAGTTGCGTGCAGAGCGTCTTCATATCCGAAACCAGGGGCTTTACCTGTTATCTGAGACAAATTTGGAAAACATTTTAGACGCAGTTCATGAACAAAAACCAGATATTCTCATTGTAGACTCCATTCAAACACTCTATAACGGAGAGCTTACAACTGCACCAGGCAGTGTAGGCCAAGTAAAAGACTGTACAATGGCTCTGATGCAGGTGGCAAAAGGAGAGGGGATTACAGTCTTTGTCATTGGCCATGTTAATAAAGAAGGATCTATCGCTGGGCCGAAGGTACTAGAGCATATGGTGGATTGTGTTCTCTATTTTGAAGGGGATCAGAATCTTAACTACCGTATTCTACGAGCTGCCAAGAACCGATTTGGTGCAACCAATGAAATCGGTGTATTTGAGATGGAAGATATCGGGCTATCTGAGGTTCCGAATCCGTCAGAGATGCTACTGGATGGTCGTCCCAAGAATACACCTGGGACTTGTGTCACTTGTGTAATGGAAGGGGTACGCCCAGTTTTGGCCGAGGTACAAGCTCTGATTGCACCAACCAGTTTTAATGTTCCACGAAGAACCTCAAATGGCTTCGATTTTAACCGTGTCAATTTGTTGCTTGCAGTGCTGGAAAAGCGGGGCGGTCTGATGGTCAGTACCTGTGACGCCTATATCAACGTGATCGGTGGACTTTTTTTGGACGAGCCAGCAGCGGATTTGGCTATGGTCATTGCACTCGCATCCAGCTTTCGAGACAAGCCAGTTCCTGGTGATTTGGCTGCAGTTGGAGAGGTCGGCTTAACAGGAGAATTGCGCTCTGTGAGCGCTTTAGGCCAACGCCTGTCTGAAGTACGTCGTTTGGGTTTTACCAAATGCCTTGTCCCGACCCGTAATACTGGGAAGTTGATTGAACCAGAAGGGCTCCAATTGATCCATGTTCATAATATCCGTGAGGCATTGGCTGTGCTTCAATGACAGACTTATAGACCGAACGGCGTGGCACAAAATTGATACAAGACTCCTCAAAACAAGGCATCCCACAAGAGGCCACACGGGCTAGACTACAATAACCATCCAACTGATACACACAGTTGCTGGTACACGCGATCAGGCTGATAAAGACCGCCCCCAATTTATCAGATGTTTTTAGCATTTCCAGAAGTGTATTATTTTATTTATAAGACAAAAAGGAGAAGAAAGCCATAGACGGAATATTGTTAAGAGTAAACAAAATAAAAAGGATGTATGAAGGCCGTCCCATGTGTAGGGGCGGCCTTTTGGCTGTCTTTAGGGGTCGACCATAGGCACAAAAAAGCACGCTCCTAGGCGATGTTGTGCGCCTATAAGTGTGTATGACTATAGTATTCAATATCCGAGAGCGACAGCGGCTCGGATGAACAACCCAGCGTCCGCAGGACCGCCACGGGCAGGCAGGGGAGGGAGCACCTATTCATCGGTGGGCGGAGCGCTGGGCAGTCCCCAGGCCAGCAGATTTCTCGCCCCTGAACAACCTAGCCGCGCCCAGGCGTGGACTTGGGCGCTGACGCTGATCGGGAGCAACCGCAGGGCGCGACCGTTTGGCGGAAAGCGCCCTGGTTCCGCCTCAGCGCGGCCAGTCTAACCCTTTGGGTAAACCTAGGAGGTAATCGGCGCTGACCCCCAGTTTTTTGCAGATTGGCGGGAGGTATTCGGCAGGCATGGAGCGCTTTCCAGTCTCGTAAAGGCTATATTGCTGTTGTGTGATGTTTAGGACATCTGCCAGCTCTTTTTGGCCGATATCCCTGTCTTTTCTAGTTTCCCGCAATCTTTCAGTGAAATTCATGATAACACCTCCATTAGCATTGTATCATACATCCATACGGGTGTATTGACAGCACATCTATGTGAGTGTATTATGTGTACATCTGAGTGAATGTAAACTCGGATTTGACAGTCCACGACAAAAAGCGACAGAAAAAGACAGGAGGTGACAGTAACATGTGGAGATGGCCGAGGGGTCCGCTGGCGATAGCGGTAACGCTAGAGCCGAGCGACGAGGTGAAAGCCCTGCGGGCACGAGTGGCGGCGCTGGAGGAGGAGGTGGAGCGTCTGAAAGCGGAGTACAACCGAGTGGAGTACAAGTACAAGTGTGAGGTGATTATCAACTGTGAGCTGGTGGACCTGTGCCGTGCGCATGGAGTGAAG
Organism: Oscillospiraceae bacterium; assembly: GCA_022792555.1. Taxonomy (GTDB): domain Bacteria; phylum Bacillota; class Clostridia; order Oscillospirales; family Oscillospiraceae; genus JAAWBF01. The sequence goes on along the minus strand of JAAWBF010000118.1, from coordinate 3,012 downwards.
TACCGGCCCGCGCTGTCCCAACGTCCATACTGAGCCCCAACCGGCGGGGGGCGCGAGAGCGCCGAGGAGGCCGCCGGAGGCGGCCTGCGCCCCCCGCCGGGGAGGAGGAGGGGGCGGCCCAGAGGGCCGCGCCGGAGGCCCGCCGGAGAGGGGGGACCCGGCGGGACCAAATGGGCAAGGGGGAGGCGGAGGAGAGCGCAGGGCGGGCCGCCAGGGCCGCCCGGAGCGGACCGAGGCCGAGCCCAGCCCACGGACCCAGGGACGGGACAAGCCCCGCTGGGGCGCAGAGGGGGCGAGCCCAGGCCGCCCCCGTGCCCGGCCCCCGACCGCCCCGCAGGGCGGGAGGCCGGGGGGAGAGCGGCGGCCCCGACGACGGGCGCGGCCCCGCGCCGGTAGGCCGAGCCAGCGACCGCGCCCTAGCAAGGGAGCGGCGACACGGCCCCAGGAGGGACGCGCCAACGGGGCGGCCCGGAGGGGACCGAGGCGGGCGAAGCCCCGGAACGACCGCCGGACGCGCCCGCCAAAGGCGGGGGAGCCGGACGGCGGGAGAGCAGGGGGCGGACAGTGGCCGCGCATACCGCAGAAGCCCCGAAGCCCCCGCAAGGGGGCACAGGGGCAGCCGGACGGGGTGCCGCCCGACCCGCAGGGAGGGGGGCGGAGTCCCCGCCCGGACCGATACAGGGCGCACCGTAGGACACGGGCACCCGGACACGCACAGCACCCGGACAGGGAGGAAGAGCGCGTCAGCGCTCTACTCGATAGTAGGACGGTATTACGTCACCCGCAGGGGGGCGTGATACCGTCCCGACCGGGGATTCGCCTTGGAAACAGAGGAGAAGGGAGGGGGCAGCATGGAACATACGTGGAGAAAGGAGCGCAAAAACCTGGTGCATAATGCCAGGGTGAAAGCCTATCCAGACGGTTCCCAGCAGCTCTTGTGTTGTGACCTGCCTATCTTCCATGCCACAGGCTGGGAGCCCTCCAGAGACAAAAAACGACCCCCAAAAGCGGCAGACATGCAAAAAAAGCCGGCTCAGAACAAAGAAGACCCCAAGGACCAGAACCAGGGCAACTTGGAGCGCACCATGCGCAGAGCAAGAGCCCAGGTCCGCGACCTCGCCCTCTGTACCCCATTTCGGTACTTTGTCACCCTCACCCTGGACCGGGCCAAGGTGAACCGGTACGACATGGCCGCCATCACCAGAAAACTTAATCGCTGGCTGGACAACCAGGTCCGTAGGAAAGGCCTAGTTTATGTCCTGGTCCCAGAGCGCCACAAGGACGGCGCTATCCACTTCCATGGATTCTTCAATGAGGCACTAGATGTTGTGGATAGCGGCACCATCACACACAAGTCCTTGCGTAAGCCTAGAAAGCCCAGAAACGCCGCCCAGCGTACACAGTGGCTCCAGGACGGCGGCCAGGTGGTCTATAACCTCCCAGGCTGGACCCTCGGTTTTACCACCGCCATCCAGCTCCATGGGGACTACCGCAAGGCGGTTTCTTACGTCTGTAAATACATAGGCAAGGACGGAACCAAAATTGGCGGACGCTGGTATTACTCCGGCGGCAAGCTGGGCCGCCCCCAGGTGGATTACCTGGACGCCGATTTCCGCGAACTGGAGAAGGACGCAAGGGCCTACCGCTTTGACCTGAAACAGGCGAGGCGGTCCTTTGTCCTGCTGGAAATCAAGGCGAGCGTGCCGTACAATTGTTCGGAATATATGCAATTATGCAAGAACTTTATGGCCAAATGTGAGAAAGCCGGTGTCACGTTGCACAAAAAAGTACCAGACAGACCACCCAGCCCGCCCCCTATTGAGGAGATGTGTGAACAGCTGATGTTGGCACTGCCTGGAGAAAAAAGGAGATGTTTATCCTATGACGAGGCATGAAGAAATAGAAAAAAAGTTCGATAAGTACCTCAAGGAGATTTTACACACCGCCTGCGGGAACCGCTGGGCCATCCTGGAGAGAGCTGCCCAGGATGATAAGGTCAGTAAGGGGATGCTGTTCTTTTTGGTCGGTATGGCCTACCCAGACCTGCGCGGCCCGCACTAGACAGCACATGGCAAGGATTCACACTTACCTGGGCTTGCTGGAGGGCGCAGACCCGTTTTTGAGGGATTTTTTGATGGATATGGCCCTCCAGGACCCGGCATTAGAGCCAGGCGATGTGGAGCGTTTCCGTATGGCTGCATGGCCTGAGCTGTATCAGATTGGCCCGCCGGAGGCCCCTTTCTATGGCACAATTTCAGAAAAAACAGAGGGGATTTGACAATTTCGGGATTGTCTATTGAGAGGCCGCATCCAGGCGTTTCGGGCGCTCCGGGACGGTATTATAAACTGGAAGGTCCAACAAAATGAGGAGGTGTATTTGATATGAAAACTGAGTACCTGTTGCAATCCCAGGTCTCCCACGTCCTGGCTGCGCTCATGCCGCAAAACCGGCTTATCGCCCGCGTGTGTTTACACACAGGCCTGAGAGTGGGGGACGTGGTCGCACTGCGTACAGACCAGCTGGCCCAGCAGTTCACAGTCACCGAGGCCAAGACCGGTAAGCGCCGCAGAGTAGGCCTGCCCGCCCAGCTTTTGGAGGCGGTCAGAGCCCAGGCCGGGACTATCTGGGCGTTCCCAGGCCGTAAGCCGGAGCTCCACAAAACTAGACAGGCCGTCTGGGCTGATGTCAAACGGGCTGCAAAGGCATTCCGCTTGCCACAGAATGTAGGTCCCCATTCCTTCCGTAAGGTCTACGCAGTGGACCTTATGGATAAGTACGGCGATATCAGACGCGTCCAACGCGCACTCCAGCATAGCTCCGCAGAGATTACCGCCATCTACGCTATGGCTGACCAGCTCCTGGAGGCTAAGCTCCGTAAGTCCAAGAAAAAACGTGCAGATAAGGCCTGGTCTGTGCTATAATCTTAGACGTTGTTCGGAACCATTTCTTTCGGGGAAGGGAGGAGATGCAGCAGACGGAATATTGTTAAGAGTAAACAAAATAAAAATTTT
>JAAWBF010000117.1 GCA_022792555.1 Oscillospiraceae bacterium | reverse complement strand
GTGTCAGCTTCTATCTCTATTGGAACACCCACCGGGACAAGGCCATCAAATATATCCGCTTCTACATCACACCCTATAACAACGTCTGGGATGTGCAAAGCTGTACGATCCGGCGGGACAAAACGACTGCCAGCTGTCGTGATACCGGTCCCATCTCCAAAACCACCCTGTCCACCAATTGGGGGAACCAGGACATTGAGTATGTGATTTTGACCGATTGGCCTGACAGTGCTTTCAGAGATGCACAAGGCAAAGTGTGGGTTGCGGTGAAGGAGGACGGCAGCTATACGAATAGCTATGGTACCCATAAGCTAACTGCCGGTTATCTGGATGATGTATTTATCCGTACCTATTGGGAAAATGTGTGGTATAATAATCAAATCAAGAACCTGGTCATCGGCAAAGTGGAGATCGAGTACATGGACGGCACAAAAGAAACCCTGACGGGTAACGCCTTGAATGCCTGCTTCTATTAGGTGTCTGTTATGTGTTTCCCTATCTAGGGGAGACATGGCAGGATAAAACAACTATGTGAAAGAAAAAGGAGGTCTATCCCAAATGAAAAAAAGGATCGTATCTGCATTTCTGGCCCTGCTGCTCCTAATCCCGGCGGCAGGCGCGGCTGGCACACCTGGCCTGTCCAACTTCCAGAAGTCCAACGCCTACACCCCCGGCCAGTTCTCCGATGTGGCGTCCAACGCCTGGTACGCCAGTTCCGTCCAGGCCGCCTATGAGTACGGCCTGATGCAGGGGACCAACGGCAAATTTAACCCAGGCGGCAACCTGACCATTGGCGAGGCAGTCGCCATCGCCAGCCGGGTCCATGCCACCTATCAGGGCAATGGCTACCAGTTCCCGGCGTCCAACCCCTGGTACCAGTCCTATGTGGACTACGCCGCCACTAACGGCGTGGCGGCTCCCCAGTACCCCGACTACAATGCCGCCATCAGCCGGGCCGCCTTTGTCATGATCATGGCCAACACCATGCCGGACGCCGCCCTGTCTGCCATCAACAGCGTGGAGGACGGCTCCATCCCCGATGTCGCCCCCAACATCAACTTTTACAGCGCAGTATACAAGTTCTACCGGGCGGGGGTCCTCTCCGGCACGGGAGACACCCGTGAATTCCAGCCAAGCAATAAGATCACCCGCGCCGAGGTCTCTGTAATCCTCTCCAGCCTGATCAACCCCGCCCTGCGCAAGAGCTTTACCCTCAAGGTCCAGCCTGTTACCCTCTACGCCTCCGGCGGACGGACCATCACGGTCAATCCCAGCGAGGTCAACAGCTACCTCTCCGTGGGCTGGTCCAAGACTGAGAAGGTGTATGCCCCGAAAAATACTGCCCTGCGGATTCGCCGCCATCCGGTTCCCGAGACCAACAGCGCCGGAGGGGTCAGCTTCTACATTGAGTGGAACACCCACCGGGACAAGACCATCAAATACGTCCACTTCTACGTCACCCCCTATAACAACGTCTGGGATGTTCAGAAGTGCGAGATCCGCCGCTACTCCAATGCCGACTGCTATGTGGCCGGACCCATCTCCAAAACCACCCTGTCCACTGCCTGGGAGGACATGGATTACGGCGACTACTGTATCCTGACCGAGTGGCCTGGTATTAGTATAGGGATGGATGAGCAGGGCCGCTTCAGCTCCATCATCGACCGGAACGGCACTTATACGAACGGCTATGGCACCCAAAAAGTAACCGCCGGTTATCTGGACGATGTGATGATCCGCACCTATTGGGAGAATATGTGGTACAACGACCAGATTAAGAAGCTCCTGATCAACAAGGTCGTCATTGAGTACATGGACGGCACAAAAGAAACCCTGACGGGCAACGCCCTGAACGCCTGTTTCTACTAATCCCTTTTCCTACAAGACAGCCGCCTCCCCACAAACGGGGAGGCGGCTGTGTGGTTTCCAAAAAACAGGAGGGGGACCAGACGGTCCCCCTCACATCCCAACCCGCAGGTCAGGGACTTTTTTTATTACAGCAGACAGATGACCACCGTCAGCACCATAAAGCCAATGGCCACCCATTTGGTCCACCGGGCCAGCTTGGCATCCAGTCCCCTGGCCTTATTCTTGGACAAAAAGGTATCTGCCGCCCCGGAGATAGCCCCGGACAGCCCAGCGCTCTTTCCAGACTGGAGCAGCACCATGGCAATCAAAAACAGCGCGGCTACAACCTGGACAATGGTCAGAATCAGCTTAGGAATCTCCACGTTTCATCGTTCCTTTCTAAATAAAGGATCTTTTGCGCCAGAGCACATCAAGATCTGCTTTTGCACAAGTGTCATGTATTATAGCATATCTTATATAGAATTGCAACCTTTTTTCTAAAGGATGTCATGATCTGCGCATTTTTCATGGCGGATATCCGGTTTTCCGACCCCTTGGAAGTGTATGTCCCACACACAGAGTTTTTATCTGTGTTTCTCCTGTCTCTACGGGGGAAACAGGCAAACAAATCTTCGCGGCGGACATGCCCGCCTTGGAATCTGTGATTGACAAGCGTCTTGGATTCAGTTAAAATAACCTTGCTATATTTGAGGCCCTATAGCTTCTAGAATTCAATATGCCTCCGTACCTTACCTGGATAGAGGGTTCACCTCCTAAGTGATAGCTCACCTCTCACCTGGCAGGGTAAAACTTCATATAGGCCCCGATAGCTCAGATGGATAGAGCGTCCGCCTCCTAAGCGGAAGGCCGCTGGTTCGAATCCAGTTCGGGGTGCCAAGATGCCGGAATTTCATGAATTTCGGCATCTTCTTTTATAAAAATTTCAGTGTTCATTTTTTCGGAGGAGAGAAAGAAACGAAATGGGGGCAGGCTTTTCCCGCGCAGGAATAGAACGATTTTTTCAAAACTGCTAATGAAAATCGGGTTTTTGCTAATTTGGCGTTTCATGCCGTCTGATGTACTCCTATGTCCTCTTATTACTTGGCGTTCAAAAGGGCTTTCAACTGGGCTGCTAATTCTGGATTTTCTTGCAGCTGCATAAGAAGTTTTTGTAGGTCTGCTCTCTGCCCAGTCTCTGGTTGACGCAGTTCTTGCTTCACCTGTCGCATATCCGGATTGGCGTAAAAGGCTACCTCAAAGAATGGGCATGGAATAAAGATCACCGTCCTTATAGATGTGAAAAAACACGCTGCGCGGGTGTTCCCCTTCCTCATACATGGTCCGCCCCCATATCGACTGATGCAAGAATCAGTTCAACACAGCGGTCAATCCCCAGCTTACTGCTGTTCAGACAGAGGTCATAATTTGCCGCCATCCCCCACGCCTGATCGGTGATATGTTTGTAGTAGCTGGAACGCTTTCTATCCCGTTCCTTTACATGACTTCTGGCAACATCAACGGCAACCCCATGCTCTGTGATAACACGGTTGGCTCGATCCGGCAGAGCGCCGGTGATAAAAACATGGAAGCAGTCCTCCCGTCCTTGCAGGATGTAGTCGGCACACCGTCCCACGATAACGCAGGAACCTTTGTCCGCCAGCTCCTTAATGAGTTCGGTCTGATAGGCGTTGATCTGATCCGGCATGGCCATACTCCCCCTCTGATTGGCGTTATAGGCCGAGTAGCCCCGCGATGAAAAGCTGGTGCAGATCGTGGCGGAGCGCAGCGGGCTGTCCGCCGAGACGGTGCGGCGGGAGGGGGAATACTCCTCCGCTAGCAGCCTGTTCACCAGCTTTTCATCGCGGGGCTACTCGGCCTATAACGCCAATCAGAGGGGGAGTATGGCCATGCCGGATCAGATC
>JAAWBF010000017.1 GCA_022792555.1 Oscillospiraceae bacterium | reverse complement strand
GGGCAAATTAAAGGCGGGGGACCCCCATGTGCTCTACGACTATTTCTGCCGGGAGCTGGACACTGCCCTCACTGAGACGGCGGAGGGTCTGCCGGTGGAGGGGACCGAGGCGGATCTGCCCCGGCTGGCCCTGGGACTGGCGCTGCGCAGCTATGCCGACCGGCTGGCCTGCCAGCGGGTGCTGTCCATTCTGGCCCAAAAGTGCCCGCAGCCCCAGAAGCCGGAGCGCCGGCGGGATCGCCCCTCACGAACGAAAACAACTGGATAACATCACTTTCCTCCCTCTCCTAAAAGGAGGGGGAGAAACAGAAAGGAGAAACGGATCTCATGTCAGACTTTGTGATTGTCACCGACTCCTCCGCAGATCTATCAGCGGATATGGTGAAGGAGCTGGAGCTTACCGTCCTCCCCCTGGCGTTTACTGTCCAGGGGAAGACCTATCACAACTACCCAGATGACCGGGAGATGGACCCCAAGGTATTTTATAAGATGCTGCGCTCTGGCGAGATGGCCACCACCTCGGCGGTCAATGTGACGGCCTATACCGCCCTTCTGGAGCCCATGCTCCAGGCAGGGAAGGATATCCTGGTGCTCTCCTTCTCCTCCGGCCTGTCGGCCACCTATCAGTCCTCCCAAATGGCAGTGGACGAGCTGAAGGAGCGCTACCCGGACCGGAAGATCTATGCTGTGGATACCCTCTGCGCCTCTATGGGTCAGGGCCTGCTGGTGTGGCATGCGGTCCAAAAGAAACGGGAAGGCGGGTCCATTGAGGAGGTCCGGGACTGGGTGGAGGAAAACAAGCTCCGCCTGTGCCACTGGTTCACCGTGGACGACCTCCACTTCCTCAAGCGGGGCGGCCGGGTCTCCGCCGCCACGGCGGTGGTGGGCTCCATGCTCCAGATCAAGCCCGTCCTCCATGTAGACGACGAGGGGCATCTCATCAATATGGGCAAGGCCAGGGGGCGCAATGCCTCCCTCACCGCCCTGGTAGATCACATGGAGCAGACCGCCGTCAACCCCGGCGGGCAGACGGTTTTCATCAGCCATGGCGACTGCCTGGCCGATGCGGAGACGGTGGCCGCTGATATACGTAGCCGCTTTGGGGTCCAGGACATCCGGATCAACAACGTGGGTCCGGTGATCGGCGCCCACTCCGGACCGGGGACACTGGCGCTGTTTTTCCTGGGGACCAAGCGCTGATTGGGGGGCATATGGAGGAGATCAAATGGCTGGAGGTCTCGATAGAGACCAGCCCCAAGGAGCTGGACACCCTGACAGCCCAGCTTATCATGAACGGCGCAGAGGGACTGGTAATTGAGGACGAGGAGACCTTTCTGCGCTTTTTAGAGGAACAGCGGGCCTACTGGGACTATGTGGATGACGGCCTGCTGGAGCAGATGCGGGGGGTCTGCCGGGTCAAATTCTACATTCCGGATAACCCGGATGGACAGGCCCAGCTCGCCCGCTGGACCCAGACGATTACGGCTCCAGTTTCCGCCGTTCCCCTGGCGGACAACGACTGGGCCACAAGCTGGCAGGCCTACTACCGCCCCATGGAGATTGGACAGCGGCTCTATATTGTGCCGGAGTGGGAACGGGAGAAGGTCCCCACCCCGCCGGGACGGACGGCGCTGTATTTAAATCCAGGCCTCACCTTTGGCACCGGCGCCCACGCCTCTACCCAGCTGTGTCTGGAGGGGGTAGAGTCCCTGGTCAAGCCGGGCGATCAGGTCTTAGATTTAGGGTGCGGCAGCGGAATCCTCTCCATCGCCGCCCTGCGGCTGGGGGCTGCCCAGGCCGCTGCGGTTGACATCGACCCCAAGGCGGTCTCTGTGGCCTATGAAAACGCCGGTATGAACGGGATTGACCACACCCAATACACGGTGCTGTCGGGAGATGTGCTCTCCGACCGCGCCCTGGTGGATCAGCTGGCGCAACACAGGTATCAGGTGGTACTGGCCAACATTGTGGCGGACGTTATCGTCCCCCTCTCCGCCCAGGTCCACCGCTTTTTGACTCAGGACGGCGTCTTCCTGTGTTCCGGGATCATCGACCAGCGGGCGGCAGAGGTGGAGGCCGCCCTCAGACGCAATGGCCTGATCCTCCTCCACCGCTGGGAGAAACAGAACTGGGTCGCCTTGGCCGCGAGGCTGAAGAACCCCTAATAGGGGTGGAGTGAGAGAGACCGCTGTCCGCAACGGGCCGGCGGGATCTGTTGTACTGAAGAGAGGAATTGGAAAGGAACTTAAAGATCCATGGAAATCAATGGTGAGCAGGTAAACGAGATTGTCCGGTATGACGCGCTGGGGCTCTCCCCCTGGGTCATGCAGGCCCTGGAGAAAAAGGGGTACGTCCAGGCCACGCCAGTCCAGGCGGGTGCAATTCCCTATTTTATGGAGTGGAAGGACGTCATTGCCAAGGCGCCGACCGGCACAGGAAAGACCTTTGCCTTCGGCATCCCCATGGTGGAGCATATCGACCCCAGCTCCAATGAGGTGCAGGCCCTGGTATTGGCCCCGACCCGTGAGCTAGCGGTACAGATCCAGGCAGAGCTGCGGGATCTATGCCAGTTTCGGGAGGGGGTACGCACCGTCTGTCTCTACGGCGGCGCGCCTATCGACAAGCAGATCAATACGCTGAAAAAGAAGCCCCAGCTGGTGGTGGCCACGCCGGGGCGCCTGATGGACCACATGAAGCGGCGCACCGTCCGTCTGGACAAGGTGGAAACTGTGGTGCTGGATGAGGCTGACCGGATGCTGGACATGGGCTTTGTCCGGGATGTCACCCGGATTCTGGATCAGCTCAAGCACAGGAAAAATATGGGGATGTTTTCGGCCACGATCTCCAGAGAGGTGATGGACATCTCCTGGGTCTACCAGCGGGACCCGGTGGAGATCACCGTCCGGCCTGTGGAGGACTCCAAGCCGGACATCCAGCAATACCGCATCGACCTGGAGGGCCGGGACCGAAAGCTGGATACTCTGGCCGCCCTGATCAAAAACGGCGGCTATGAGCGGGCCATTGTCTTCTGCAACACCAAAAATATGGCCGACCGTCTGGCCGGCCTGCTGAAAATGCGGGACATCTCCTGTGAGGCCATCCATGGAGACATTCAACAGCGTATCCGAGAGAGGACCCTGGAGCGGTTTAAGCGGGGGGAGAGACATGTCCTGGTGGCCACAGACGTGGCCGCCCGCGGGCTGGATATCGACGATGTAGACGCGGTGTTTAACTACGATGTTCCAGATGAGCTGGAAAACTATACCCACCGCATTGGCCGTACAGGCCGGGCCAAAAAGCACGGCGTCTCCTACACCTTTGTCTCTACCATCTCCGAAGGGATCCGCATGGACGATATCATCCGCAATACACGGGCCGAGATCCAGCTGCTCAAGTACGACCCAGACGGCTGCCTCATGCTGGTTGAGCAGTAATTGACCGCAGTTTTTTCCTTTCCAGAGGGGAGAGAGAACAACGTTGAAAAAGGCGGGGATTGTATGGAGATAGGACAAACCATGATCATCGGTATCGCCGGGGGGACCGGTTCCGGGAAAACCACCCTGACACTGCGGCTCAAGGAGGAATTCGGGGCGGACGTCTCCGTTCTGAATCACGACAGCTACTACAAAAGTCACGACGACCTCCCCTATGAGGCCCGCTGCAAGCTCAATTACGACCATCCGGATGCCTTTGACACTGAGCGTATGATCCGGGACCTGGAGTCCCTGCGCCGGGGAGAGCCCATCCTCTGCCCGGTCTACGACTACAGCATCCACAACCGCTCCCAGGAGACCGTAGAAGTCCTGCCCACACGGGTGATCGTGGTGGAGGGCATCTTGATTTTTCAAAATCAACAGCTGCGCTCCCTGATGGATATCAAGCTCTTTGTGGATACCGACGCCGATGTGCGTATCCTGCGCCGGATTCTCCGGGATGTGAAGGAGCGCGGACGCTCTCTGGACTCGGTGGTAGAGCAGTATTTAACCACCGTAAAGCCTATGCACGAGGCATTTGTAGAGCCCTCCAAGCGCTACGCCGATCTCATCGTGCCAGAGGGTGGCTACAATGTGGTAGCCCTGGATATGCTCATCCAGCGGGTGCGCAGTCATGTGGCCCAGACTACCCGCTGAGGTATAGACTCCGCCTGCTCCGGCCACACTAGAGGATGTCTTTAGAACTTGCTGATATAATCAAAACGAGTCAAGCAATTCTTTGTTTCCCCGCCCGAAGGGCGGGGAAACAGGACCGCTTTTCAACTGTGCTGTTCTAAAAGACATCATACTGGAAAAGGCGGTGTTTTTCCATGCAAGTGCGCGATCTCATGAATCCAAGTGTGGTCTCTATTACGCCCAGTGAATCGGCGGCGCTGGCCGCCCGGCTCCTCAGCCGGCATAATGTGGGCTCTCTGCCCGTATGCGGTGAGGATGGCGGCCTGCGGGGGATTGTCACCGACCGGGACATCGTTCTGCGCTGTGTGGCAGCAGAGGAGGACCCGGCGAAAACACAGGTCAAGGATATTATGACCCGCAACTGCGCCGTCGTATCTCCTGACGACGACGCCAGAGAGGCCACCCGGCTGATGGCCGCCGGACAGGTCCGCCGCCTGCCGGTGCTGGAGGGCGGAAAAGTTGTCGGCATGGTCTCCCTGGGCGACCTGTCGAAAAACCAGAATTACAACATGGAGGCCAGCAAGGCCCTGTCTGAGATCTCAGAAAACATTAAAAAATAGTAGAATAATCTGCTTCCCACACCGCAAAAAATGAATACCAGAAATGCCGCAAAGCCGCATAAACACTATGTTTTTGCGGCTTTGCCCGTTCCTGTGGCAGCGGTACAAAAATCCTGTTTCACCGCCCCGTTTTGGCTTTTTATTCGTCCAAAAATCGGAAGTTGTCAGCTACTATCCTATACAATATTTATGTTTCCCCGTCCTTTGGGCGGAGAACTATTTCTATTTTATTCTACTCTGCGAGATGGAATCGGCCCTTGGGGAAGGTGAGCTCTACTTGAGTCCAGGCACCCTCTTTGGTAAAAATTTGGATGTCCAGCGCCAGCCGGCGGCAGAGCTTTTTACACAGATACAGCCCCAGGCCGGTGGCTCTTCCTGTGCCAGATCGGCCGTGGGCGCCGGTGAAGCCCTTGTCAAACACCCTGGGGAGGTCGGCCGCAGAGATGCCAACGCCATTGTCCAGAATGCACAGTGTAACAGCATTCTGTCCTTCCCGCTGGGAGAAGGTGAGGGCAGGGTCTGTCCTCCGGTACTCAATGGCGTTGGCGATGAGCTGGCCCAGAATAAAGTCCACCCATTTTTCATCGGTGTAGACAACAGCGGTCAGGTCCCTGCGTTCTATCTGGAACCCGGCGGCGATAAGGGGGCGGGCATATTTCTTGACCGTATCCCCCACCGCTTTGCGGAGGGGGACGGCACGAATGAGATAATCCTGTGCCACCGCGCCGCTGCGGGCATAGTAGAGAGCCTGTTCGGTGCAGCGTTCAATGCGGAACAGCTCCTCCTCCAGCCGTCCGGTCGAGAGGCTGGGGGTGTTCTCCAAAATAAGCTGGGCGGCGGCGATGGGGGTTTTAATCTCGTGAACCCAGCTCTCGATATACTCCCGGTACTCCTTCATATCCCGCTGGGCGGCCCCCACCCGATCCGCCATGGACTTATTGACCTGGGTCAGTATCTGACATAAAAAATCCCCCTCGGCGAAGCCGGGCTCCTCCACCAGCTCAGACAGGAGGTATTTTTCCTCCAACGCATCCAGGGCCTCCAGGGTCTCCCGGTAGAAGCACACCCGGCGTACCCGGTCTATCCCCATCGGCAGGACGCCGCCCAGACCAATGACCAGACACAAAAAGGAGATGGCCGAGGCCGGAAGCCCTAACACAGCCAATAGGATTCCCCCGAATAGGGCGGAAAATCCCGTCCCAAAAATCTGCGGCAGGCAGTCCTTCAGCCACGCGATCCCGCTCACAGCTGATACCCCTGGCCCCGGCGGGCGGTGATCAGCCCGGAGGCCCCCAGCTCCTCCAGCTTTTTGCGCAGGCGGGTGATGTTGACGGTGAGGGTATTATCGTCTACAAAGGCGTCGGACTGCCAAAGCTCGTGCATCAGCTCGGCCCTGGAGACAATCTGATCCGGTTGTCTGAGAAATCGGGCGAGGAGACGCTGTTCATTTTTGGTCAGCTCCAGCTCACGGCCCTGATAGGATACCGTTCCCCGGCCCAGATTCAGGACAAGTCCCCGGCCTGTGAGGGTGGAGGCCGCCCCGTCCGGGTAGGCCCGCTGGAGCAGTCGGGCCATCCGGGCCAGTAAAATCTGGGTGTTATAGGGCTTGGTGAGAAAGTCGTCCGCCCCTAGATTCATGCTCATCAGCTCGTCCAGTTCCGTGGCCCGGCTGGTGACCACAATAATGGGAATCTGGGTGCGGCTGCGCAGGGCACGGCAGATGTGATAGCCGTCATACTGGGGCAGACCCAGGTCCAATAGGACAAGCTGGGCCTCGGAGGCCAGAATCTGTCCGGCCACATCCTCAAAGCACTGGGTCGTCAGGCAGCGGTAGCCGTACCTGGCCAGTAGCTCTGCCAGAGAATCCCGAATGCTGGGATCGTCCTCCACAAGAAATACAGTATGCGACATCCTGTTCTCACTCCTCACAAACTGGCGTCTACTCCGGCCCGCAATGAATCGACGTTTCGAGCATGATTATAGCATTGAGACAGGGGGGAGGCAAGGGAAAGGGACCGCCAGAGTACAAAAACCACCCATTCTTCACAAAAATTTTATGTTTTTTTCATGACATGCGTGGTAAAATTTCCTACAATCAAGGAACGGAAACGGCGCAGGGATCATACTCGCTCTATGGAGGAATCAAAACATGACAATCCTAATGTGGGTCGCTCTGGGGGGCGGCGCTGTCACAGTTACAGCCCTTGTGGCGGCCATGGTTGGGCTGAAAATTACAGTCCGCAGCCGGGATCGGGTGCGGCTACCCAGCGAGAGGGTGTACGGTCGGGGCAGCCGGCGGGCGCTGCTGCTCTACCAGCCCTCCAACCGGGGCGGCAATGTAAACCTCAGTCTGGGCCTGGCCAAGGTGCTGGGGGAGGAGGGTTACACAGTGGTGGTCAATTACCCCTCCGAGCTGCTTCCCTACTGTCCAGAGGACTTTGACCTCCTTCTATTCGGCACCAACGTCTATCTGGGAGAGACCGCGAAGCCCCTGCAGAGCTATCTGCACAGTCACCCGTTTACTGGGCAACGGGTGATTCTCTATGTCACAGGGCAGAGCGCCGCCGCTCCTGAGCTGGCCGCTCTGGAGGGTCAGATCGCCAAGGATAACGAGGTCTTTTCCATTAAGATCAAACCGGGGGATCAGGAGGGGCTGATCCGCTTTGTCAAGGCCCATCTCGATCCAGAACTCTCCGCATAGCTGGGGACAAACCTGCATATACATGCCACATGGATTTCTAAGGAGTGTGGATGGTTATGCAAACAAGCTGGAACGAGAACAGGGCAATTCTGCGGGGAACAGTCGCCGCCTCCCCCGCTGCCTCCCATGAAAACCACGGCATTACATACGATACCTTCCCCCTGTCCGTATGCCGGCTTTCCGGCTGCCCGGATGTGATCAATGTCGTGGCCGCCCAGTCCCTGCTGGAGGAATTTCCACTGGAGGCAGGGATGGAGGTGGAGATCCAGGGGGAGGTCCGATCCTTCAACAACAAAAGCGGCCAGGGCAGCCGCTTGGTGATCACCCTCTTTGCCCGGCAGATCACCCCCGCCAGCGGTCCCCACTGCAACGAACTGACCTTGCGCGGTGTGCTGTGTAAGCCGCCCATTCTCCGGCGGACCCCTCTGGGCCGGGAGATCTGTGATTTGATGCTGGCTGTGAACCGCCGCTACGGCAGGGCGGATTACCTGCCTTGTATTGCCTGGGGCGCGGTGGCCCAGTACTGCGGCTCTCTCCAAGTGGGGGACAGCATTACCCTGGAAGGCCGCCTTCAGAGCCGGACCTATACCAAGCTTATCGACGGTCAGAGCCAGGAACGGGTGGCCTATGAGATCTCTATCATGCGCTTAAAGGATCAGGAGGCACTGGAGCAGCTTGATCCTTAAAAAAAGAGACCTCCGAGATTGTTTTCCCGGAGGTCTGATACGATGGCAATCTACAAACCAATTGACTGTCGAAAAAAGCCTCGCAGAGTTCGCGCTCGCAGGTGCGAAAAAAGTCAAATTCGTTTTCCCCGGCGGCATATACGTCGGGGAAAACCGGGTTCCTGTTTTGGAATGGGGCATAGTTACCCCTCAGAAAAGAGGGGCAGCTGTCCGGCGGCCAGGCTGCGGTAATTTTCGGCGGATTCCAGCAGGGAGGCGCGCTCTGCTTCGGTGAGGGGACGGGCTACCTTGGCAGGAGAGCCTATCACAAGGCTGCCGGGGGGGATAACCTTGTTTTGGGTGACAAGGGCGCCGGCGGCCACGATGCTGTCTGCGCCAATGACACAGCCATTGAGCAGGATAGCCCCCATGCCGATGATACAGCGGTCCTCTATGGTACAGCCGTGGACCACGGCGCCATGGCCGATGGTGACGTCCTGCCCGATGTGGACGGGACACCCGTCATCCACATGAACCACGGCGTTGTCCTGGATGTTGCTGCCCCGCTGGACCACAATGGGGCTCTCATCTCCCCGCAGGACTGCGCCATACCAGAGATTTGTATCCTCCTCCAGGGTGACGTGGCCTACTAGGACGGCGTTTTCCGCCAGACGGGCCGAAGAGGCGATCGTGGGGGACTGCCCATGAAATGACTTTTGCATAGAACCTTCTTCCTCTCTGTTGCCGCGTTCCCCGGAGGGAGCGCTTTTCCTGATTATACAGGAGGGAACTGCCGTGTGTCAATTCCGGCACGGCAGGGGGAGTGTCCGCCGCGAAAATTTATTTGCCTGTTTTCCCCGCCTCCGGCGGGGGAAACACAGATCAAAACGCTGTACTTGGGACACTCTCACGGCAGACGCATAGGATAACGTGGAGGTGAGATTCCGTTGAATTTGAAACAAAATCGGATTACCGTGGGGGAGCTGCTGGACAATCCAGCCTCGAAGGCGGTGTTTCTACGCCGGTTTCCCACAGTGATGAAGCACCCTATGCTTGGGATGGCCCGGTCTATGACATTGGAGCAGCTCATCTCGTTTGCAGGGGGCCATGTGCCAAAGGATGTGATCCAGGATACCCTGCGGGAACTCCATCGTCTTTGATTCAGTACAAACCCGCCCTCATTCTGAGGGCGGGCGTTGTCTTTTTAGAGATAGACGACAGCCTGATACATCATCATAAAGTGACAGACACTGCCCAGTACGATGAAAACATGAAAGATCTCATGACAACCAAAACGGGGGTTGTTCCGGCCAGGCCATTTGACGGCGTAGAGGACGCCTCCCACCGTATAGAGGAGACCGCCCGCCAGCAGCCAGAAAAACCCAACAGGCGGCAGAACCTGTAAAAGGGGATAAATCGCGATCAGGGCCATCCAGCCCATCCCCAAATACAGCCCAGCGGTGAGCCAGCGGGGGGCCATAATCCAGCAGATGGACAACAGCATTCCCGCCGCGGCCAGCGTCCAGATCACGCCGAACAGCGCCCAGCCCCAGGCGCCACAGGTCCGCAGAGGGATCAGGCAGATAGGGGTATAGGTTCCGGCAATGAGGCAGTAAATGGAGGCGTGGTCGTATTTGCGCAGCGCCATCCGCCCTGCCGGGCCGGTGCGGAGGGTGTGATATAAGGTGCTGGCGGTGTACAAGCCGATCATAGTGGCGCCATAGAGCGTGAAGGCGGCCAGATGCCAGCTGTCACTGCCCAGCGCAACCGCCCGCTGGAGCAGTAAAACGGTCCCCACAATGGCGAGAAGAACGCCAGCGCCGTGGGTGACAGCCGACCAGGGCCGCAGGCCGTCATAAGGATTGCGGCCCTGCTCTCCAGCCAGTCTCCGGCGCCGGACCGGTGCGGATGCTTGGTTCGGATAACAGAGACCAGATGGGCTTCTCTGTAAGAACTCGTGATTCATCATGGTATTGACCGTCCTTTCCTATGGTACAGTTCAACGGTGATGTTTGGGGGACAGTTTTCTCCCATGAATAGTATACTACAAAAGGGATGATATAATCAATGATAATGTTAAATATAATATTTAAAATCATATTCCAATAATAGGGCATGTTGGACAGACTGAACTGCATAGATATGGCAGTACCCATACTAAACTTCATTAAAAAGTAGACAATGTCTATTTTCTATGGAAGAATAGTATCAAGTATGCGGCAGCGGAGTGGAATCCGAATCTGAAAGGAAGACAGACCGCTGCAATGGAAAGGAGGATCGGCCATGGAAGCAACGCAACCCTGTAGCTGTACCGTTCAGGCTCCAGAACCCTATCCAGAGCTCCGGGCCGCCGGACAAAACCGACATTATGCAGAGGCCATGCTCAGTAATTTGGGCGGCGATTATTCCGAAATGTCCGCTGTAAGCCGGTATTTTTACGGCCATCTGGTCACAAATGGCTATCCAGAAGTGGCCTCTGTGCTGATGGACATCAGCAAGGTAGAGATGCACCATTTAGACATCTTCGGGACCTTGGCCAGGCAGCTGGGTGCGGATCCACGCCTGTGGTGCAGCCGGCGGGGCCGGCGGTATTGGTGGTCGCCGGAGTACCTACAGTATACCCGAAAGCTTGGGCCGCTCATTCAAAATGCTATCCGGGCGGAGCGTATGACCATTCAAAAATATGAACAGCAGCTGCGCTGGATTCGGGATGCCAACGTGACAGCCAACCTACAGCGGGTTATTTTGGATGAACAGCTCCATGTAGAGGTCCTGACAGGTCTGGCAGCGGCCTATGGGACACAGCTTCGCTCTTAGAGCCTGTTTAAAATCTCTCAAAATACGATTGCGATTGCGATTTGTGAGAGCTTAACAAGACCGACCATTTCCAGAGGCCCTCAGAAGCAGGCCAGCCCTGGCCTTATTCTGAGGCCAGGGCTGGAGCAGTATTCTTAAAAAACAGTCGCTATAGGGCGTGCCGACGGTTCCAGCGGTCAAAACGCTCCTTCTGTCCAGGGGCGGTAAAAGGGAGGCCATAGAGATGGGCGTCTACCACGTCGGCATCCTTGACGATCTCCTCTAGAGGGGTGCCGCAAATGCTCTTTTCCACATGTTTTTCCACCGCCGCAGCGATGGCGGCGATCTCCGATGGAGTAAACAGATCCAACCCAGTGAGAAACTCTGCTGCCGCTATTTTTCCTGCCTGGGCGTGACCTTCCTGACGGCCGGTCACAATACGGCCCAGCTCATGGACCGAACAGGCACAGGCGGCCAGCGAGGGGTCTTCGCCTCGCTCCTCGGCCATCAGCCAGGCCAGACGGGCGGAGCTTATCATATGAATCCGCTCCCAGCTCAGGGGCTGTTCCCGGTCCGGGATCTTGTCCTCCTGGGCCTCTATGAGGGAGAGCATGGCGGACTGTACGGCGAGCAGTCTGTTCATAAAAAGGGACACATCCTTTCTTCACACAATGCTGTACGGGGGCGGGAAACAATGGACTCACGGTCCGGCCCCGGTTTTTGTCGCGAAACAGTGTATCACAGTTTTTCGTGGGAAGAAAGGGCGGGGAGAAAACCTTGTAAACTCTGTGCTATCCAGCCTGGAAGTGTACGTTCTTTTTGGGGAAATTGGCCCTCTGTTTCGACAGTCAGAGCTTCTTCTCCAGACAGACCAGCTGTATTTCGGCGATACCATTGAAGCTACAGGAGACGATATCCGCTTCTGTATAACCAAGCCATTTGTACAGCGCCCGGGCGGCCAAATTTTGGGCGCTGGTGTCCATGCGGAGATACCGGCAATTTTGCTGAACGGCATACTGTTCATAAAAGGCCACGAAAGCTGTGCCATAGCCCTTTCCCTTATACTTTGGAGAGACGACCAAAGTGTGTAATACCATAACCTGATCCGCAGGCGGGTCCCAATGCCAGGCCGCCTGGGCGTATTCGGGCAGCTGCTCCTGATTGATCCTTGCAGCGGCGACAATCTGCCCCTCGACCTCGGAAACCCACATGTCCCCCTGTTGAATGGAGGCTGCTGCTGTCTCCCTGGTTGGGTAGACTCCCCTGGTCCAGCTGGTGGTCATACGTCCCGCCTCATTTTCTGTGTGGATCTCGTCGTAAATGGCGGCAATGGCCGCGATGTCCTGTGACTGTGCACTCCGAAACATGAAATTTCTCCTCCTAAACTGCGGTGCTGTGCTACGCAAAGCCTCAAGTAAGGCCTATCATACTCTATTCTCCGCCCAATGTCTACGAAGGCTGCGAAAATGCCTGGCCAGGCCTGACACCGCCCTTGCGTTTTTGGATGTGGTATGTTAAAATAATAGAATCTATCCGTGGATCAGTACGGCCTGCTGTAGGGCAGGTCAGTTAGAAAAGGAGCCGATGAGCCCGCATGGACGAACCTCCGCCAAAAAATATCAGTCTCTTACAGGGACAGCCGCTGTCTTGCCAAAGCAATACGGGAGAACTGTGTTCTCCCGGTGTGGGATAAGACAGGGCTGTCCTTTTGCGCTCTGACGCCGTTACATGAGCGTGTCGGAACTGTTGTCCGTTACAGTTTCGACCCCTTGACATGCCAATTATATCATTTGGAGTTGATTATTTTCCTATGGACAGTGCCAGTATTGCCATGACAGTGGCGCTTTTAATTCTAGTGGCCATGTCGGCCTATTTTTCCGCCACAGAGACCGCTTTTTCCTCCCTGAACCGCGTCCGCCTCAAGAGCAAGGCGGACAACGGCAACAGCCGGGCCGCCCTGGCCCTGGCCATGGAGGAGGACTACGACCGGCTGCTCTCTACCATCTTGATTGGCAACAACATCGTCAATATCACAGCCACCACAATCTCAACCCTCCTGTTTACCAAGCTGCTGGGGGCCTATGGACCCACGGTGTCCACCGTGGTACTCACCATCGTGATCCTGATTTTCGGGGAGATCTCCCCCAAAAGCCTGGCCAAGGAGTCCCCGGAACAGTTCGCCATGTTCTCCGCCCCGTTCCTGCGGCTCTTCCTAGTGATTCTGCGGCCTGTGAACTTCTTATTTACCCAGTGGAAGCGGCTGCTTTCCAAGCTGTTCCATAAGGCGGAGGACGAGGGAATCACCGAGGAGGAGCTGATCACCATGGTGGACCAGGCGGAGGACGAGGGCGGCCTGGACCAGCACGAGAGCGAGCTGATCCGCTCTGCCATTGAGTTTAACGACCTTGAGGTCGATGAGATTCTGACCCCCCGAGTGGACATTGTGGCGGTGGAGGACACCGCTACCATGGACGAGATTGCCGCCACCTTTGCCGAGAGCGGATACTCCCGCCTGCCGGTCTACCATGAGAGTATTGATGATATTACCGGCATAATCCACGAAAAAGACTTCCACGCCGCCCGCTACCGGGGCCGTCACGACGTCTCCGCCCTGATCAGCACCGTTCTCTACACCACCGGAAACACCAAGATCTCCGCCCTGCTGCGAATCCTCCAGCGGGAAAAGGCCCACATGGTCATTGTGGTAGATGAATACGGCGGGACAGAGGGACTGGTGACCTTGGAGGACATCGTGGAAGAGCTGGTGGGTGAAATCTGGGATGAGCACGACGAGGTTATCGAGGAGTTCAAAAAGGAGCCGGACGGCAGCTACCTCATCTCCTGCTCCGCAGACCTGACCGATCTGTTTGACCTGTTCACCCTGCAAAATGAGTGTGACTCCAACACGATCTCAGGCTGGGTTATGGAGCAGATAGGCCGCATCCCCGAGGAGGGGGACCGCTTCGAGACCGAGGGACTGGATGTCACCGTGACCAAGGTGGATCACCGCCGGGTTATGGAGATCCGGGTGATCCCGCAGCCGCCCCAGGAGGACGAGGCATAAATCTACCGTCAGTGTCTCGGTTTTATTGGCCCGCCCCGGCCTTTGAAAAGCTGTAGATCACTGAAATTGTACAGCAGAAAAGCCTGTTGCAGTATAAGCGCTGCAACAGGCTTTTTGTGTGAAATCATGATGAGACAGTGGCCGTGTCCTTTTGGGGCCTCATCTGGCGGCCGTGGGGGCCGCTGTCCTCAGCGGCCCGTTCCCGATGAGCCACAAGGTTACAGATGCGTTTTCCACAAGCGGGGATTATTAGGGAAACACTGAATAAATCCCCGCACACATCTTGACGGCGAATTTTCCCCCTGATGTCGTTAAAAAGGTTTGAAATACACAAGGTATTTCTGCACTTTTTTGCCTTGTCAGAAGAAAAATTCGCTCGTCAATCTGCGCACTTAGATTTAATCAGTGCTTCCCTAGAAATTACGATCTCGACCGGGGAACGAAACCGTCATCAAACAAAATAGGGCCGTGCAATTTTTCCCATGTCTCAATGTGCTGGATAATGAGCTGTTCAATTTCCTTGTTGGCGGAACGGCCAGAGCGGTCTGCAATGTATTTGAGCTTGTCCATAATCTCGGACGGAATTCGTAGGGCATCGTGTGGCAGTTTTGACGACATATAAAAGCCTCCCTTTTCATGTCATTATGACACCACAAAAAAGTAAAGACACTGTATTAACACCAAAAGAAAGACATGTTATTATAAGCAAGAAATATGGTGTCAAAAATAAGATAAAAAGACCGAAATTCGTTCTTCGGTCGTAAAGGGAGGTATCCCTATGTGTTCAATACGGCTTTTGCATGGGGCTCCTGATGATGACTGACGTACTGCGTTTTAAGGAAACTCAATTGTACGAACGAGAAGCAGTTCCTTATAGCCGCTGAGACCAAAGGCAACAAATTCCCGCAGAAGATATGATAAACTCTATCCTCTGCGGGAATTTCTTAATTTTTTGACCGTCAGCCTGCGCCCTCTGTCTCAATGTAGATCCCCCGCCCGGCGCTCCAGCCCACGGTAAAGCCCAGGGCGTCTCCCAGATCCCGGAGCTTATAGTAGGTATAGCCGTTGCCCTTGTCATCCTTGAGCAGGATTGTGGAGAGCTCAACCGGCTGACCGTCGATTCTGGTCACTGTGGTGTCCTCCTCATAGGTCCGGTTTCCGGCAAAGGGGGTTTTCATCTCGCTTCCATTTGGGGTATAAGGCAGGTCGGTGAGGATATTGACCGCCCCATCCCAGCGCACCTCAAACCGGGCCTGTGTAACGTCGAGAATCGAGGCCAGGTCCCGCAGCTTGATATAGTTGGTGTCGTTGCCCTTTTCGTCCTTCAATGCGTAGGCCTGAAACTCAACCCGCCAGCCGTCTACCGAGATGGTCTGCGTGGAGGCATAGGCGATCTTCTCCTGCTTGAAGGCGGTCCACTGGGGGAGGCGCCGGGCGGAGTCTTCTTCACTGGAGCTGAACGCCTGCTCCTCGCTGACATTGTGCAGGACAAAGGTGGTGAGCTTGCCCTCCTTGGGCTCGGCGCCGGTGCTGCGCGCCCAGGATAAGAGCTCCTCCGAGAAGGCGTCCGTCGGATGTCCGGGCAGATAGAGCCGGAGCTCTCCGCCCACAGCGGGCATACCGTATGGCCCGGAGGCAATATATTTGACGCCGTCCTCCACCCACTCCTTTCCCTCTTCATCCCGCAGAGTAAGGGTCTCTACCCGCATGGACCAAGTATAAGCATCCACCTGCTTGAGCCCCGTCAGGCGTCCGCTGAACGAACAGAGATACACTGTACTGTTATAGCCTGGACCGGATTCCCCCATGTTAGAATCGTGGTAGCTCCCTTCAAAGGTGCCGTCCGTATGGATGACCAGCTCGGTACACCAGGCCCCCGCGCCGCTGGCGAAATAGAACTCCGGCAGCTCCGGCAGCCTCTTCTCAGCCGCCGCCCCGGCGGGAGCGGCCAGCAGTCCGCACAGCAGCAGAGCCAAGGCCCCCGTAGAGATTGTTTTCTTCATGGTTCTGTTTCCCTCCTTAGAAAGCTTCTCTAAATATCTGACCAGTTGAGTTTACCGGATTTCAAACAAAATTGCAAGCATTCCGGGGTATGTCCCAGACACAGAGTTTTTAGGGGAAGCGCACAAATAACGGGCCGCTGCCCGCAGTTCAGAGGAAAATATGCCCATAATATGACGGTAAACTCAGGCTTTAATCCCTCTGCGACTGTTTCTGGTAATTTTCATAAACAAGATCTGCGTGTTCCAGCACCGCTTGATAGGCGGCGCTGGGATCTCCGCTGAGGATTGCCGCCAGGATCTGTTTGTGACAGGATAAAATGCTCGTTCTGTCCAGCGGAATTTCTGTCAAATGGAGCTCTGGGTGATCATAAAAGCCCCGTTTCGATTGACTGAGCGCATTCAAATAGGGGTCCTCCAGGGATTTGATCAAGGTATCATGGAATTGGTTGTCCAAGGCATAAAACGACCCAAATGATACTGTATCCAAATCGCACCGCTCCATCTCAGACACAAGATCGCGCAGCTGCTCTATATAGCGGTTTTGCCCCTCCAGCTTGTATTGCTTTGCAAGGCACACTGCACAGTAGCCCTCAATGGCACTGCTAAAATGATAGAGCTGCCGGACCTCCTCTTCTGTCATAACATGGAGGCAAAAACCGCGGCTTGGAAGCAGATCGATCCGGTTTTCGTCACACAGTCTTTGAATGGCATCTCTGACGGGGGTCCGTGACATGTTCAGCTCACCTGCAATAACATTTAACGAATAGATCTCCCCATACTTAATTTTTCCATCATCTATCATTTTAATTAAGCTTAAATATGCACTATCCTTCAGCAACGTAATAAAATCACATCCGTTTCTTCTGTACAGTTGGTTGATTGCTCTATTATAATTGAAATATTGCTGGAATACAACGGTCAAGCAGGGAAGCGGCGTATCCACCGTAAAAATTTATTTGTATGTTTCCCCCTGCCGGAGGCGGGGGAACACAGATAAAAACTCTGTGCTTGGGACACTCCCGCAGGAGAGTAGATCCACCTCATGGAGAAAAACCTGTTGACAGACAGACTGCGATATGGTATTTTAATCCTATATCTAATATACCGGTATATCGGTATGCAGCCTATGAGTGCGTTCTCTGGACGCTGCAATAAAACTTTCTACAGGAGGGATTTTCAATGAGTCTTCATTATCTTGCGAACATGAACACAGACGAAGTTAAGGTGCTCCAGCAGAAAACAAGCTTGGTCTTTCTCCCAATTGGGCCCACAGAAGTCCACGGCCGCCATTTACCCATGATGACAGATTCCGCCTGTGCCCAGGAAATGGCCGCTCAAACTGCCATTAAGCTGCAAGAGGAGGGGATCGAATCCCTTCTCGCGCCGACCATCCCCCACTGTCTGGCCGATCTGGCCAATGAGGAGGTTGGGAATATCACCCTGCGCTTTGCGACTGTGGCCAATCTGATAGAGGACATCTGTGTTGGCCTGGCAAAGTGGGGCTTTACCCATATCATGGTGGTCTGCGGGCATGGAGAGCCCCGCAACATGCAGGCGATTGCCGAGGGGCTTCGTCAGGCCTCTGTGCGGAATAACGCGCTGAAAGCTGCAATCTCAGACTGGTTTCCCAAAAGTGTACCCCTGTTAAATCAAGTATGCAAGGAAGCCCATCCGGAATGGGACCTGCACGCCGGCGAAGCAGAGACCAGCCAGATGATGTATCTCTATCCTGAGTTGGTGGACACACAGGCGCTGACTAAGCTAGAGCCAAACTGGAAGGGAGAGCATCTCTTTGACTGCATTGCCGCTGGGAAAGAGACCATGGCAGACTGCGGAGCACCGCTGACCTATTTTGGAGACCCCCGTATTGGAACGCCAGAGACCGGGAAGCGCGTCTTTGCTCTGTACGCTGATATTATAGCGGAAGAAGTGCGCACACTGTTGGGCCTATCGCCAAGCAGCAGGCAGGGCTGAAAATCGAGGCGGGCCGCCCCTCTGATGTCCCCATCTGAAAAAAGCAGAATACCGGTTGACGTCTCTGTGGTTTCTGGTTATAATAGGACAAGCCGTTTATAGAGAGGGACAGATGGGGGCAGAAGGGTATCTGGTGAGCCCCGCGGTCTTCAAAACCGTAGAGGGCGGCGGTCCCGCCTTGGTGAGTTCGATTCTTACCTGCCTCCGCCAAAAAGACACGCCGCAGAGTGACTCTGCGGCGTGTTTTTTCTCTTATTTCATCAGGCTACACACCAATTCGGTGTAAGCTGCCGGGTCCTCCAGGGGGATCCCGGCGATGATGAGGGCCTGATTGTAAAGCAGATTGACATATTGGGCGGCCTTCTCCTTGTCGCTGTCCACCGCGGCGCGCAAGGCGGCAAAGGCGCCACTGTCCGGGTTGAGCTCCAGCACCCGCTGGGCGCTCATGGAATTTGCCTGACTGGGGTCCATGCGGCGGAAATATTTCTCCATCTCTAGGGAGACCGGGCCGTCGGCAGTGAGGCACACTGCCCCCGACTTGAGGATCCGGGAGATGCGGGCCTCCTTGATCCTGTCGCCCAGGGCCTCCTTGACAAAGTCCAGGACATCCTTGTTCTCCTCGGTCTTTTTCTCGGCCTGGGCCTTCTCCTCCTCGCTCTCAGGCAGGGCGTCCTTGTCGTTGACCGACTTAAAGGGAGTCTCCTCATAGGCGCCCAGGGCATCCACGACGAACTCGTCCGGCTCCTCGGTGAGATAGAGGATCTCATAGCCCTTGTCCAAAATCCGCTCCACCTGGGGCAGCTTGGCCACGTTGGCGGTGCTGTCCCCGCAGGCAAAATAGATATAGGGCTGATCGGCTGCCATACGGGCTTTATACTCCGCCAGGGTGATCAGCTTCTCCTCCTTGGAGGACCAGAAGAGAAGCAGATCCTTGAGCAGTTCTTTGTGCGCGCCGTACTCGGCCATCACGCCGTATTTGATTTGAACGCCAAAGGCCTTCCAGAAGGTCTCGTATTTCTCCCGGTCGTCCTTTTGCAGGCGGAGCAGGTCGGCCTTGATCTTCTTCTCCAGGTTGTTGGCGATGAGCTTGAGCTGCCGGGTGTGCTGGAGCATCTCCCGGCTGATGTTCAGGGAGAAGTCCTGGGAGTCCACCACGCCCTTAACAAAGCGGAAGTGATCGGGCAGCAGGTCGGCGCAGCGGTCCATGATGAGCACCCCGGAGGAGTAGAGCTGCAAGCCCTTTTGATAGTCTCTGGTATAGAAGTCATAGGGGGCATGGCCGGGAATGTAGAGCATGGCCTGATAGGTCACCTGGCCCTCGGCAGACATGTGAATGACAGACAGGGGGTCCTCCCAGTCGCCGTACTGCTCCTTGTAAAAGGCATTATATTCCTCCGGCTTGACCTCCTTCTTGGGCCGCTGCCACAGAGGGACCATGGAGTTGAGGGTCTCCCACTGGTCGTAGTCCTCCCACTCCGGCTTGTAGTCGTCCCCGGCGTCGGCGGGGCGCTCCTTCTGGCGGGACTTGTGCATGAGCATTTTAATGGGATAATGGATATAGTCCGAGTATTTCTTTACCA
Organism: Oscillospiraceae bacterium; assembly: GCA_022792555.1. GTDB lineage: Bacteria > Bacillota > Clostridia > Oscillospirales > Oscillospiraceae > JAAWBF01. Next base: position 9,819 of record JAAWBF010000017.1, on the reverse strand, counting down.
AGCTGTCCAGGCGGTACTGCTCCAAAAACTCTCCGTACTTCTCCTCTTCGGTGTCCGCCTTGATGTGCAGGACGATGTCAGTCCCTACCTGGTCCTTTTCGCACGCCTCCAGGGTATAGCCGTCCGCTCCCTCAGAAGTCCAGCGCCAGGCGGTGTCGCTGCCATAGGCCTTGGAAGTGACCGTTACCTCATCGGCCACCATAAAGGCGGAATAGAAGCCTACGCCAAACTGGCCGATGATGTCCACATCCGATGGGGTCTCCCCGGCGGCAGCCATATCCTGCTTGAACTGGAGGGAGCCGCTGCGGGCGATGGTCCCCAGGTTCTCCTCCAGCTCCTCCTTGGTCATCCCGATTCCGTTGTCCGAGATGGTCAGGGTCCGGGCCACGGGATCTGGGGTGAGGACGATCTGAAAGTCAGAGCGGTTGAGTCCCACTTTCTCATCGGTCAGGGATTTGTAAGCCAGCTTGTCCACCGCATCGCTGGCATTGGAGATCAGCTCCCGGAGGAAAATCTCCTTGTGGGTGTAAATCGAGTTGATCATCAGGTCCAGAACACGCTTGGATTCCGCTTTAAACTGCTGTTTCTCCATGGTTTGGATACGCCTCCATATATTCAATACTTATTTGTTGTACTTTGTCACATTGTGCCGCAGTCCTCCTAAGAGGCCGGCTTTATTAGCACTCGTTTTATTAGAGTGCTAATATATGATAGCGCGTTGTACTGTATTTTTCAAGTGGATCAAAAAAATTTACAATTTGTTTGCTTTCCTTTATGATGCTTTCAATGAAGTCAGAAAGGGGCGGATTTTTGTGGTATCTGAAGTAGAAACCGTAATTTCTAACCGAGAAATTGACGCGATGAGCGGGGAAGAGCTGCTGGCCTTTGCACGGAAACATGCAACGCTATTGGGGGAGCGGTTCCCAAAGCGGCCGGAGTTATTCTTCGCACCCCGTATTCTGGACGAGCCCCACCTTCTCCGGCGGCTATGTCAGCAGTTGGGCTTGGAGACCTTCTCCGCCCTGGTGGCAGAGCAGTCCCGCCGGGAGTATGTCGCCGGGGGCAGGTGGGCGGCGGTGCTCCTCTCCCAGGGCGGCGCGATACCGGAGGAGGTTTTGCGCAAGCAGGAGTCCGTCCTGCCCCCTTCGTTGACAACGGTAAGGGAAGAGACCTTTCGGGATTGGGCCGGCGAGGGTCCCCGCACCATGATCTTTGAGTATGACCGCCCTCTGAATGACTCCGCCCTGTTTCTGGAGGTCAGCGAAAAAGCGCGGGCACTTTGGGCGAACCAATTCTATCACAATTCCATGACCAGATACAGACAGCTCTCTCAGGCTCTGGAGCTGCGCGAGCAGTGGCTGGATATGCCGCAGCCGGAGAGCGCCCCGTTATTTTACAGCCTGGGCTGGAAGCCCCTGGACGCGATGCTGGCCTATCTTGTCGGCGTTACCAGTCCCCATCACCGGCCTGCTGACCCGGACTGCGCCGCCCAGGCCGCCCAGACAGATCCGGAGACCGCAGTCTTACTCCTGGACCCGGACCGCTACAAGGTTTGGTTGAAAGACCAGCTCCACCCCTCCTATTACATGGACATGGCCAGACACTGGACCGCCTTTCTCTACCTCTTCTGTGGCTGGACCGATCTCGCCCCCCTGGAAGCGGGACACCGGCTCAAAAAAATGACCGCTCACTACACACTGGTGCTGAATCGGAGCCATACTCCGGACTGGGCGCGGCGGGCCTTTGAGGAGGAGCTGCAAAAGGCAGGACTGCTGGTTCCGGCGGCCCCCTTGGACTGGACAAGCCCCAAGCTGGCAAAGCTCCAGCGGCTCATGCTCACCAAGGCGCTGGTCTGCCACTATCAATGGCGCATCTCAGATCTGCTGGCTGCCCAGGCCGCCGGAGAGCCTGCGCTCTTTTCCCATTTAGTATGGGGAATCTATCGGGAGGATCGGCTTATCACGGCGTTTCTTCTGGATCAGGAGGGAACCGCCTGGGACGAGGCGGGTGAACCGCTGGATCTTCCCGCAGATGCGCAGATAGGCCTTGTCTCCACCGCAGAGCTGTCAAAAAAACAGCTCGCCTGCTGGAAAAGGCGTATACAGGCCGCCGGAGGAAAGCCCCCCATCCGCCAGCTCTCCCTTCCATCTCAGCCCCCGGTCTTCTCAAGCCTTGAGGGGTCTGTGACAAAGCACATCACCCTCTATACGACAGCTGGAAGGTGGGGGATGGAGATGGGAGACCTGCCCTGTCACTGCCGGGCAGATCTGGTGGATCCCCTCCATGGGTGGGGAGCGCGTATCACCTTCGACCCGGTCTGGAACGGTTCGGAATATAACAGCAAGCAAGTCGTACTCCACGGTGTATCATGTTACCGGTTTCAAGGACTGCCCTTTGGCGATGTGCTCCCAAAGCGGGCCCTCGTCCCGCCGGAGAAGCTCCCGGCCCGGTTTATTGCTCTTGCCGGGGCTGCATATCAAGGCTTATAGCAATCCTCTGGATATCTTCTGTTGGCCGCACCGGAATTGCAAAACGGCACCCCTTCTTTTTCCTTGACGGGGTACTGCCGGGAGGTATATACTTTTATCAAACCAACCAGAGAATGAAAGATTTGGACCCCCATACTCTGGGGGAGGTAAGTCCTCCAGAGCGGGGGCTTCTGCGTGTTTCAAATTCCATAATTTTCTATCTTATAGGAGAAGGTGAGGGTGACATGCGGCAGTTAACCTCTATTCTGTCCAGACTTCCGGAATTCCAGCAGCTGCTGGGCGCCATAAACAGCGGCGGCAGTCCGGCGGCAGTGACAGGGTTGTCCGCTGTCCACCGGGCACATCTGGCCGCCAGCCTCTATCAGGAGACAGGCAGGTGTGTGGTGGTGGTCTGTGCGGACGAGGGAGAGGCCGCCCGGATGGCAGGGGATCTGACCGCCCTGTCCGGTGGCCTGGTCCACACCCTGCCTGCCAGAGAATTTACCTTCCACAATGCCGCTGCGGCCTCCCGGCAGTGGGAGCACCGGCGGCTGGGTATTTTGCGCACCCTGACGGCGGGGGAGGCCAGTCTGGTGGTGACAACGGTGGAGGCTCTGCTCCAGCGGACCATCCCTAAGACGCTGTTTACCCAGACAGTCCAGTCTCTGCGCATGGGGGATCGGTATGTGCTGGATGAGCTGGCCCACACCTTGGCCACCGCTGGATATACCCGCTGTGATCAGGTAGAAGGGGTGGGGCAGTTTGCCCTGCGAGGGGGGATTTTGGACTTCTTCTCCCCCGCCCAGGCCAAGCCGGTGCGGATGGAGTTCTTCGGAGACGAGGTGGACTCCATGGGGCTCTTCGACCCCAATACCCAGCGGCGGCTCCAGACGGTGGAGGAGGCCGAAATCCTGCCCGTGGCCGAGGTTCTGCCTCAGCTTGCCCCCGGCGGGTATCCAGGCCTGCTGGAGGCTCTGGACAAGCTGGCAGCCCGCATCAAGCGCCGGAAGGGAGATCATACCGCGCTTCTGGCCACCCTGGCCGAGGATCGGGAGCATCTGGCCGCTCAGATCCCCTTTCCCGCCCTGGATCGATACCTCGCCCTGATCTACCCCCGCATGATCACGGCGGCGGACTACTTCCCCTCGGATACTGTGGTGATCCTCTCCGAGAGCGCCCGTGTGGCCGAGCGGGCCAGAACCTATCTATGGCAGCTGGGGCAGGACATCGAGTCCTTGACGGAGCGGGGGATCCTCGCCGGGGAGCTGGCGGAGTATACCCGCTCGGCCCAGGAGCTGTGGGAAGTCCTATCCGCCTGGCCCGTTCTCTATCTGGACAGCTTTGCCACCTCTCAGTACCCCCAGAAGCCCAGGGCTCAATTTGGGCTGATGGCAAAGCAGCTCTCCTCCTATGGGGCCAGTCTGGAGACTGCTGTGTCCGACCTGGCCCACTATCTGAGCGAGGGCTACGCCACCGTGGTGCTGGTGTCCAGTGAGCAGCGGGCGCTCAATCTCCAGGGGCTGCTGCGGGATCAGAAGCTCAAGACGGCGGTGGACTTTCAGCTCCACGAGCTCCCCACACCTGGGAAAGCGGTCATCGCGGTGGGCGGCCTGACCGCCGGTATGGAGTACCCAGAGTGCCGGTTTGCCATTCTCACCGAGGGACAGGCGGTGCCGGGCCGGAAGGGACGGCAGAAAGCCGTGACAAACCGGCAGAAGCTGAACTCTTACGCCGACCTGTCCCCCGGCGATCTGGTGGTCCACGAGCACCACGGGATCGGGCGCTTTGTGGAGATGGTGACCATGCCGGTGGACGGGGTAGACAAGGACTATGTAAAGCTGGTCTACGCCGGGTCTGACGTGCTCTATGTACCCGCCACCCAGCTAGATCTGATTTCCAAGTACATCGGCAGCGGGGAGGACGCCCAGGAGACCAAAAAGCTCTCCAAGCTGGGGGGGAGCGACTGGGAAAAGGCCAAGACCAGGGCCAAGCGGGCCGTGCGTGATCTGGCCAAGGGGCTGATCCAGCTCTACGCTCAGCGCCAGCGGCAGCCGGGCTTTGCCTTTTCTCCGGATTCCGAATGGATGCGGGAGTTTGAGGACCAGTTCCAGTACGCGGAGACGGACGATCAGCTCCGCTGTATCGCGGAGATCAAGGCCGATATGGAGCAGCCCCGGCCCATGGACCGGCTCCTCTGCGGAGATGTGGGCTACGGCAAGACCGAGGTGGCCTTCCGTGCCATTATGAAGTGTGTTCTGGACGGCAAGCAGGCCGCCATCCTGGTCCCTACCACTGTCCTGGCCCGTCAGCACTATCTCACCGCCCGGAGCCGGTTCGCCAAATACCCGGTGGAGATCGACGTGGTCTCCCGCTTCCGCACCCCTGCCCAGATGAAGGAGACCCTGCGCCGGGTGAAGGAGGGAACAGTGGATCTGCTGATTGGGACTCACCGGCTGTTCCAAAAGGATGTGGTCTTTCGCGATCTCGGCTTATTGGTAATTGACGAGGAACAGCGCTTTGGGGTGGCCCATAAGGAACAGCTGAAAACCCTCTCCAAGCAGGTAGATGTGCTCACCCTGTCGGCCACTCCCATTCCCCGGACCCTTAATATGGCCCTGTCGGGCATCCGGGATATGTCCACTTTAGAGGAGCCCCCTCTGGACCGGCAGCCCGTGCAGACCTATGTGCTGGAGCACGATTGGGGGGTGATCGCGGACGCCATGCGCCGGGAGTTGGAGCGGGGCGGCCAGGTCTACTACCTGCACAACCGGGTAGAGACCATCACACGCACTGCCGCCCGCATCAAGGGGATGCTGGGAGAGGATTCCGTGGTTGCGGTGGCCCATGGCAAGATGAGCCAGGAGGAGCTCAACGACGTGATGACCAGGACGAGCGATGGAGAGGTCGATGTGCTGGTATGTACTACTATCATTGAGACCGGCATCGACATTGCCAATGTCAACACCCTCATCATTGAGGACGCCGACAGAATGGGGCTGGCCCAGCTCCATCAGATCCGGGGCCGGGTGGGCCGGTCCAGCCGCAGGGCCTTTGCCTATCTCACCTTCCGCCGGGGGAAAATTCTCTCCGAAATAGCCTCCAAGCGGCTGGCGGCTATCCGGGAGTTTGCCGCCTTCGGCTCCGGGTTCAAAATCGCCATGCGGGATCTGGAGATCCGGGGGGCTGGAAACGTCTTGGGGCCGGAACAGTCCGGCTTTCTGCTCAGTGTGGGGTACGATATGTACCTCAAGCTGCTGGAGGAGGCCGTGCTGGAGGAGCAGGGCGGTACCCCCCCTCAGTCCACAGAGTGCGCCGCCGATCTCACAGTGGCCGCCTCCATCCCGGAGCGCTACATCCCCTCTCCGGAGCAGCGGATGGATCTCTACCGCCGGATTGCCGCAGTCCGCAGTGAGGCCGAGGCCGACGACCTGATCGACGAGCTCATCGACCGGTACGGCGACCCGCCCCGCACGGTGAACAACCTGATCTCCATCGCCCTCCTCCGGGCCGGCGCCGCGCAAAACGGGATCTCTGAGATTGCCCAGAAGAAGGGCAGCCTGCACTTCTTTCTCTCCCAGTTCGATCTGCAAAGGGTCTCCTCCCTGTGCGGCCAGAGCAAATACCGGGGACGGCTCCTCTTTTCCGCCGGAGATCGCCCCTACCTGGCCCTGCGCCTCAAGCAGGGAGAGGACCCCCTCCGCCTGGGCCGTAAGCTGGTGGAGGACTACGCTGCCGCCGGGGTCCAAGATGCCGCCGCTAAAATGATAAACACAGGAATCAGTGAATAGTGATACCGTCCGGCTACTTCCACCAACAATTGGGCCAGAGTCAACCCCAAGATATAGAGCGGAGCTAACAGGATCGCGGAGTTAGCTCCGCTTTTCCATAGTCTGCCCGCCCCAAGGACCGCAAAACAGAGGATTGCGTAATAAAAGCCGTTGCACAGCCGGGAAAATTGTGCTGTGTGCCGCAATACGGCCTTGCTGTAGCCAATACAGGCATGGTCGCTTCCAAGAAAAGTACGCAGCTTTCTGACCATAAGGCCGGGAATCATCTGCCGCTCATCTGCAATCCGCCCTTTGGCATCCTCCAAAAGAGCGTGCTGGACTTCTTCCGCAGTTATTCCGGGACGGCCGTTATAGGCGTAGAGGCGTTCACTATCCTCTTGATTCCACATTCCATCCGATGCTGCATTGAATCCCACTAAAATGCTGTACCCCGGTGTGCTGGAGGGCTCTTCCCCCAGCCGTGCCGTCATGTACGCCTGCCAAAGCGGGCCGGTGAAGCTGTAAACTACCGCCATTAACACAAAAAGCGGCAGCCAAAACTTCCGCTTCTGACGATCCAGCAATTCAGCAGACAACAAAATAAGCCACAGCGCCAGCGCGATCAGCGGCACTGCGGCAATAGGACGAACAATTTGGATACCGCGAAGGATCAGACCGCAAAAACACCCCGCCGCCGCGCCGAAGAAAACAGGCCGCTGTTTCCCAAGTTCAAAATCTCCCGCATAGGTGACCGCCAGGAAAAAAGCCAGCAAGAGGGTTGTGTAAAGCGGCTCGGAGAGGATCAAGCTGTTGTAGATCGTCTGTGAGGGGCATAGCGTCCAGAGCAAATAGGCGGCGACCCCGGATTCCGGAGCGCACCATCTTCGGCATAGAAAAAAGAGTGCCGTTCCAGAGCAGAGCGTAAGCACTATATTGAGCGCCTGCGGCAGGAATGGTACCGGCCCTAAACCGGAAAGAGCGAGACTTAAAAAGCTGGAATATCCAAAAATATGCGGAAACAGCGCCACATATCGGTTGTGGATTTCTCTTTGCTGCGCCAAATCCTTCGCTACATTCCAAAACACCATGTAGTCTCCTTCGATTGGCACTTGAACATACAATACCCAAGCGAGCTTGAATAGGAAACAGAAAAGTGTCAATAAAAGCCAGCATCTGCATACCCCCAATCCGCAGAGCCAGCGGGCGGCTGGAGGCATAAACACAAAAAAGAGCAGACAGGCCAGGACTGCTAACCCCAAAGCATAGAGGTGTTCCTTGTCTTGAAAAGCCCCTAAGTACAGCACAGTCGCGCAGAGCAGCAGAAACAGACTTAGCATAATATGGGACAAGACATGGGAAATATTATCCCATTTTAATTTCATTGTAGCTCCTCCAGTTTTGACTATGATGCGCTTTGGGGGGCTTGAGTTTACATGACGTTTTACAGAAGCACCGCAGACCAAGAAAGTATACATTTTTGTAAAAACACCTATTTTACAGTATTCTGGATTTTTTGTTTTAAAGCCTGTGCAGCATTTCCCAATTCGCTTTCTGGCTCCCTTTTGAAGACAGGGGACAGGAAAACGAATTGGGATAATTTTTTCCTCCAATATGCAGCGATCTGCTCTGTTAAACGGTATTATAGTCAGAAGGGGGAGAGAAGGGGATGGAACACGACACGGCAGAAGCGGTTATCCGCAAGTACGCGGCGATGGTATACCGGCTGGCAGTGGCCCAGCTCCGCAGCCGGGATGAGGCGGAGGACATCGTGCAGGAGGTCTTTTTACGCTATCTGAAAACCGGCCCAACGTTTGAAAGTGAAGCGCACCGGAAGGCGTGGCTGCTGCGGGTTGCGGTGAACTGCTGCCGCAAGGCGCAGCGGTCGCCCTGGCGGCGCATGGAGCCATTGAGCGAGCTGCTGCCCGCCCCTGAGCGCGTGGATCAAGAGCTGCTGGCCCTGCTGGAGGATCTGCCTGCTAAATACCGCACGGTACTCCATCTATTTTACTACGAGGGCTATCGTGCAGAGGAGATCGGTCCGCTTTTGGGGCGCAAGGCGTCCACCGTCCGCTGCCAGCTCACCAGGGGGCGGGCGCTGTTGAAACAGAAATTGGAGGGAGAGCATGACCATGGAGGAACAAAATTACCGGGAGATCTTTGATCAACTCACACCAGATCCCGAACGGGTAGAGGCCCTGTGCCGGATACCGGCCCATAAAAGGCCCAGATTTCAGCTGGGACGGCAGCTGATCGCAGCGGCTGTGGTACTCTGTCTGCTGATTTCCTTTGGAACCTCTATCGCTCTGGTGGAGACTGTAGACCCGTCAGCAGTCTCCCTGGAGCAGTGGGATTACAGCACCTTGGCGGAGCCCATCGGAGCATCTGCTTCCTCTCTGGGGTGGACCATTACGGTGGACGGGGCCGTGTGCGGCGGCTGGTATACTTACCTGCTGTGTACTCTTTCCAGAGACAGCTGCGGGAAGATCCAGCCGGGGGAGTTTGGCTTTCACGAGTGGACCTTCGACTTCCAGACGGAGGGGGGACGCAGCACAGTAATCCAGTGGCTCACAGACAGCGAGCCGGAGGATAACCGCGTCCCCTTCTGCTTCAGCATCGAGAACGACGGCCAGTGGGACATGAATGGCCGACGGCTCCACATGGTTCTGGAGGGGTTGAGTACCGCCAGCTTTGCGGAGAGCTGGGCGCTGATGGCAGCGGGGGGCGGCAAATGGGACCTGGAATTTGATTTGCCCGCCGCAGGCCCTCAGGAACAGTCCCTGGCCGCCCCGGTGGCCATTACCCTCAACGGGAAACCCGCCGTCCTTACCGAGGTCCGCTGTGCGCCTATGAAGCTCCTGGCGGTCTTTACCAGTGAGGCAGGGGCCTTCCAGGCTTTAAATCCCACTATGGCGGATCTCTCTGAGGCGGTTTGTCCCCTATTTTTGCTGGCCGATGGCACCACCCTCCGTCCAGGCGGCGGTGGGGGCAGCGGAGATGGAACCTCATGGCGCAGTGTCTATAGCCTGCGCGGCGGTCCGCTGTTCTCTTCTCCCGTTGCCGCAATCCAGGTAGGGGATACTATCTACCCCTTGGATTGGAAGAATTGAGCCATAAATAAAAATCGGGATTGCCACAGAAAAACCTGTGACAATCCCGATTGCTTCGTCTCTATGCAGCTCAGTCCCCATATTGGGCCAGCTTCTCCCTGGCATCCTGGGGGGAGAGCCCAAATGCAGACTCCAGCTGCTGTAGTATGACCTCCGGCGTAATAGACAGCTGCTGGAATGCTGTAATCATGGCCCGAACCCCCTCTTCCCGACCTTCTTCCCGGCCCTCTTCAAGGGCATCTCTGATTTTCATTGCATAGGTCATATAGGATACCTCCTTTCCCTTATCATAACGGATGTTGTGAACCGCCTGCACCGTTTTCTGTGCCAAAGTGCTGGCGGGTTGTATTTCGTCATTGTTGGTACGGATATAGTCCAGAAACTCCAGCATTGGTTGGGAAGTATTGGGCGTCTGATAGCGGCTGTTTAGTAGGATCACATGGCTGCCATCATCGTAGCAGAGATCCGCCCGATCCT
>JAAWBF010000116.1 GCA_022792555.1 Oscillospiraceae bacterium | reverse complement strand
GCCGTTGGCGGACATGGTCGCCAGCTCCACCATACGGTTGAGCATGTCGTGGACCTCGGTCAGCGCGCCCTCGGCGGTCTGCACCAGGGAGATGCCGTCCTTGGCGTTCTTCTGGGCGGTCTCCAGGCCGGTGATCTGGGCGCGCATCTTCTCGGAAATGGCCAGACCGGCGGCGTCGTCACCAGCGCGGTTGATCTTGTAGCCGGAGGAGAGCTTCTCCAGGTTCTTCTTCATGGCGGAGACATTGTTGGTGTAGTTGCGGTAGGCCGACATGGCCATGATGTTATGTTGAATCCTCATGACTCTATACTCCTTTAGATAATTATTTTTTGTGTTTCGGCAGTCCTTAACCTCCACACAGCTTGGGGTTTGAGTGCCTTCCTCCTGGTCATCTGGCCAGACTGCCCAGAATTCTGACGCTCATTCTATTTCATCCGGCTCGTCAGCCGTTTGAAATCTCATCGCCGCGCTCTGCTTCTGCACACTGCACAGGCGGGAATATATGATTCAACTGCCGCCGCAGAGCTTTCACATCGTCGTCTCTGCCGTCCATTTTGGACAGCAGAGACCGCATGGCGGTCAATGCCTGTGCCTTGCTCCGGTTCCAGGGAATTTCTGACCTGTGCCAGCGTGTGGTGTCAAACACGCAGTCCGGGCGTTTTCCGCCGGTGCGCTCTAAGACCTCGCCCCGCACAATGGAGATTTCCTTGGGGGCCTGAATCATCAACCGGCTGCGGTCCCCCTCTATGCGGTCTAATTGGATCACCACATTCTCCCCGATGGTCATATACTCGCCTGGCTTGAGGTTTAAGCAGAGCATGGGTTCCAATCCTCCTTTTTCGCAGGGCGGTGCGGTATTCCTTCCTGCCGCCTTTTCATAGTCATAATATTTGGGACACCCATCGGGTCCCGCAGGACCCCAAATGAGTTTCAGGCGCGGACACAGTTCTGTGTAAGCAGCCTTCTCGTTTCCCACCCTTCGGTCTGGTGAACGCTGATTGACACGGAATCTCTCGATCACACATCAATCAACGCTCCCCCAGCCGGAAGTATGGGCGTTGACCGGCGTCCCGACCGGCGAGGCGGCGTCAGCCGCCGATATTAAGGCGTCAAGCGCTTTCTCGCTGCGCCTGTGTACTGAAATATTGGTGCAGGCCCTGGGCCTTGATGTTCTTGGCGGCGTTGACCTCCCGGTTGTGTACCGTGCCGCACTTGGAACAGGTCCAGTTTTTTACTTTGTAGGAGATCTCGCTGCTGGCCGTGCCGCAGGTGGAGCAGATTCGCGTGGTAGGGATATAACGGTCCACTGTTATAAGCTGCTTTCCCTGCCGGGCCAGCTTGTAGCGCAGACATTCCCGGAACATTCCAAACCCGGCCTCCATCACATTTCCCAGCTTCGTTACCTTTGACAGCTCCTGCATCCCGTCAGACCTCATACACACGGCGTCCCAGGCGTTGGCTATCCGCCGGGACTCCTTATGGACGAAGTCTTTCCGCTGATTGGCAATGTGTTCATGGAGTTTGCGGTATTTTTGGACTGCCTCCTGATAATTTCGAGAGCCAGGCTGCATCCGAGAGAGCTTTTGCTGGAGTTTGGCCAGCTTCTCTTGAGACTCCCGCAGCCAGTGGGGCGGATCGGCCATGGACCCATCGTCAGCCACATAGAAGTGGGGCATGGAGTATTTCAAACCCACTGTCGTCTCTTCCGTTGGCACAACCGGCTTTGGCTCTTTTACTGCGCACTCATACAAAATATAGCAGTAATACTTGCCGGAACGGGTTTTGTCTACCGTAATCCGTTTCAGCTTCCAGCCACTCCGAGGTCTGCGGGAAAACACAGCTTTCACAATCCCCATCTTGGTCATGCGGATACCATCTTTTGTGATATAGATGGTATCGCCGGACTCAAAGGCATGGTTGCAGGCGGTGAACGAGTTCCGATCCGTCTTCTTCCGCTTGAATTTGGGATATCCGAAGGACTCCGGATTTTTGAAAAATACCCGGAACGCCTGGGAGAGCTTATTGTGCTCCTGGATGAGGGCCTGATTGTCTACCTCCCGCAGAAATGGAGCGCCATTTTTATACTTAGCCGGGGTTGGAATGAAGTGCTTTCCTGTGGCGTTGTAAAACAGCTGCTCATCTGAGAGCATCTGGTTCCAGACATACCGGCAGCATCCAAAGGTCTTTTCAAACAGCTCGGCCTGCTCTGGTGTGGGGTAGAGGCGGACTTTAATGGTGTTGTATTGGAGTACCTGCCCATCTTTAATAGGAGATTTCCTCCTGCGGTTTCCCGCTGCACACACCCCTCTCACCCCCATGAATTTGTAATAGTGTACTTTTACAAACTGGCGCTTTCTCTTGCTTACACACTTTCTATCGGCCAACTGTATTGAAAAATAAGGGCATTTCAGAAATTTATTTGATGTGACTTTAGGATTTGTAAAAGTACACCTTTACAAACTGGCGCTTTGTTTTAAGTGGAGTTTTCGAATCGAACTGCCTTGGCATAGAAGGTTCCAACCGGCATGGCACAGGCGGTTGCAGCCTGTTGGAGTGTCAATTTTTTTCCGCGCCAGTCCTTGTGGATTTGGTGGAAATTGTCTGGTAATGGGATAGAAGGCCGCCCAAATTTTACTCCTCTGGCTTTTGCTGCTGCGATTCCCTCTGCCTGCCGCTTCCGAATGTTGATACGCTCGTTCTCCGCCACAAAAGACAAAACTTGCAGCACAATGTCGCTGAGGAAAGTCCCTACCAGGTCCTTGCCCCGCCGAGTATCCAGCAAGGGAAGATCCAATACAACAATATCAACCCCCTTCTCCTTCGTGAGAATCCGCCACTGCTGCTGTATCTCCTCATAGTTGCGCCCTAGCCGATCGATGCTCTTGATATAAAGCAAATCGTCCCGTTTTAGCTTTTTTACCAGTTTTTTGTACTGGGGCCGGTTGAAGTCTTTCCCAGACTGCCTGTCCATAAAGATGTTCTGGTCGGGGATAGACATCTCCCGCAGGGCGATGAGCTGCCGATCCTCGTTCTGATCCCTGGTACTGACCCGGACGTAGCCGTATGTATTGTTTGGAATGATGATTATACCTCCCCTCCACACTGCCACATCGAGCCTTTTCACCTCTATACACGCTGCTACACAGGAGTCCGGGACACTCCGCCGTGTATCATGGGTACAGCGCGAAAAATGTCGAAAATGGCAGTAACAGTACATTATCATATTGCACAGTACCTAGTTTGATCCATCCATCGTACCTATCATTTTCAAAATATCCACGCTGAATCGCCTAGAGATCAGAGAAACGGCATAGCCCGCAGGCTATGCCGTTCTCGAAAACAACTGTATTGT
>JAAWBF010000115.1 GCA_022792555.1 Oscillospiraceae bacterium | reverse complement strand
TTTTCACTGGGGCTAGACAGTTATCACGCCCGTCTCATAAATTGCTATCAGGCAGTACGGCGGGCCGATGGGGACATCGGCCCCTACGGTTTTTGTGCCCCATGCTGCATAAGGGCGGCCTATGGCCGCCTGCTTTTGGATGGATTGCCGTACTCGTTGGCGACCGAAGGTCGCCCTTACGGCCTTTGGCCCCACACCATGCGTAGGGGCCGGTGTCCTCACCGGCCCGTCTGCGGGGAGCCTCTGCAAAATCGTTCTGAAGGACAACGCGGATGGAAATTCCAGGAGTTTATGAGACGGGCGTGAGACAGTTATTTCATAGATTGACAATTATTAAAAATGTGCTATTATAAAATTAAAAAGGAGGAATGCTGCGATGAAATATAGAGGGAGTATCCTGATACCACTGCTGCTTTTGCTGAGTACCGCCGCCTGTGAGGCCACACCAGCGGCAGAGTCAACCATCTTACCACCCACCCAGACGCCGATTTTACAGCTGGAAGAGAGACCGGGCTTCAGCGGACCCACGCGCTGTTATGCGGAGCCAATGACCATGGAAACCATCTTTGCGAGTGCGACAGATCTTGTCAAGGGGACCTTGGCCTCCATTGAAGATTTAAACGGGTCTGCCTTTATTTACACCATTGATGTAGATGAGGATTATACTGGCGCCGCGCCCAGCCAGATCCACATCCGCGGGGGTTACGATACCCAGTTTATTGTCGGACATACTTATTACTTTTATCTGTATGATGAGAGAACTATTTGCTATCCCTATCCCGTCTATTCTTTGGTCTATCATGAGCTGCTGGACATCACTGCGCATCCCCAGGGGATGATCACGCTGGCGGGGGATCCCTTCCGGGCCGAGGAGGCGGACGCGCTTATGCGGGAGGCGGCCGCCCAGGGACAGGTGGGGACCAAACATCGTTTACTGGAGCTTTCGGAGAGTGACGATCTCTCGGAGGTCGCCCAGGAGGCCGATTTAATTCTGGAGGCCAAGCTGTTTGACGCGTGCCAGATGAATCCCTACGTCTCCCACTATCGTGTTGAAGTGCTCAATTGTCTGAAAGGGACGCAGGAGCCGCAGGAGTTTACTCTGAGTCTCCCCTCTGGTCTGGCATTGGGTGAGACCTGTTATCTCTTTCTCAAGGAAGATCCCGATTTTCACGGTCAGTATCTCCCCTTTTCCAGACAATTTCCGGCGGTTTTGGCTACGGAAGAGATCACCCGGCAACTGACTCTGGATGGACAGGTGTAAAGGGGGAACTGACATGTTAAGCAGTGAGGTCCTGCGGCTGCTCAAGGAGGCGGGCGAGCCGCTGTCCGGGGAGGTCATGGGCCAGACATTAGGGGTAAGCCGGGCAGCGGTTTGGAAGGGGATAAGAGCCCTGCGGCAGGCGGGGTATCAGATTGACTCGGCCCCCAACCGGGGCTACCTGCTGATCGATCGGCCCGACCGGCTGTACGCCGGGGAATTGGCCGGGGACCGGACCTGCATAGGCCGTCAAATTCTCTGCCTGGAGACAGTGGACTCCACCAACAGCGAGGGAAAACGCCAGGCCTTATCCGGTGCAGCGGAGGGTTTGGCCATCCTGGCGGATCGGCAGACTGGAGGCCGGGGAACACGGGGCCGGAGCTTTTTTTCCCCCGCCGGAGAGGGACTCTACTGCTCCGTTCTGCTGCGACCCAGCTGTTCTCTACAGGCGCTGATGGGGCTCACCGCCTGGACTGCGGTGGCCGCCTGTGACGCAGTCGAGACCGTCTGCGGAATACGGCCCGGCATCAAGTGGACCAACGACCTGGTGCTGGAGGGAAAAAAGCTATGCGGCATCCTCACCGAATTGGGTCTGGAGGGAGAGTCCGGCCAGTTGGAGTATGTGGTGGTTGGGATTGGAATTAATGTGGGACAGACTGACTTTGGGCCAGAGCTCAACCCGATCGCTGTCTCTCTCCGGCAGGTGCTGGGAGCTGCGCCCCGCCGGGCTGACCTGGCTTTGGCACTCCTCAACGCCTTGGACGAGATGTACACCGCCTTTCCGGAGCAGAAACCGCGGTATTTGTCCCGCTACCGGGCGGACTGTCTCACCACGGGCCGGGAGGTCCGTTTTCTCCAGGACGGGGTGGAGAAAACAGCCTGGGCAGAGTCCATTGACGACCAGTTCGCCCTGGTGGTCCGCTATCCGGATGGAAGCCGGGAGACACTCTCCGCCGGGGAGGTCTCGGTGCGGGGGCTATGGGGTTATACGGCAGATCCTGAGAAAAAAAGCGCAGCCCCTTCCCGCCTATAAGGCGGGGAAGGGCTGCGCTCTGTTGTTCTAAGAGGCCAAAATGACCCGTATTTGTCCGCCCTCCGCTTCCGGTTTGTCATAGTACCCGGTGAGGGAATAACTGCCGCCAATCACTCTGGCCAGGCTGACATAGTCATAGTGGGTGCCGGAGGCGTTCTGGACCACCACATAGACGGCCGCCTGTTCGGAGATGGTGTATTTTTGATTGCCTGTGGAGGTGGCCAGATTCCCCTCTATCCGGTCGATCTTGACACTGGTCAGGCTGGCAAGCTGCTCCGGGGCCATGAGATTCCCCTTCACCAGGCAGGGCCCCCGCCGGAGATGGAGTACCCGGCTGCCGGTATCCCAGGTGTACTTCTGGTTTTTGATATCATAGGTATAGCTGCCGGAAACCAGCATCATGTCTTCCACTTCCCGTACATCGGTTAGGATCCCATAATGGTGCATATCCCCTGTGACATCGTTTAAAATCAGGTGGCTGATCTCTCCTTGTGTGTTGAGTGCATAGAAGCGGACCATGCTTTTCTTTATGGTAATTCCCGCCAGGCGGCTGGGTCGGACAGTGACCGCAGTGGCTCCATTGGAGAAGGTATCCAAAATCTGGACATCATCCGCCAGCTTGTGATCCCCGATGTAGGTTCCGTCCCGGCTGACCGTACCGGTTAACGACCCAGGCAGAGACAGACGCCGGATCTCTGCGCCGTCGGCCCCAGGGGTAATCCGTACCAGATCACCGGGCTTGAAGTTGCGGTTGGTCACCTGATAGGTGGGCTGGCTGCCATCGGTGGCCAGCAGGGTCACCGCAACCGCGTTGTAATCCGCCCCCTTGCCGTCGGTATATTCTTTTAACTCTGTACGGAGCACCATGCCGCAGACTTCTCTGGAGACAGTCTCCAGGTCCCGAATGGCCGCGACGCCGCCATTCCGCCCCAGTAGGAGGGTGACGCCATCCCCCACCTGATAGGAACCCAGATCCGAACAGTCATAGATGGCCCCGATGCTCTCCAGGTCGTAGCTCTTTCCGGATACTGTGATGCTGGTGGGTGCCGCGGTGGAGGGGGCGACGGTCTCCAGCGTCCCGCTGACCTTGCGGTCGTATGCCCAGAGGGTGCGCATGGGCTTGGACCAGTACACGACGTCCAAGTCCTGGATGCTGTCCAGAGAGACACGGGTGCCGTCCCGATAGACTGTTGTCTCAGCTCCCACCGCAAAGGGGATGCTGTTTGTCCACCCACGCCCAGCCACCACCGGTCCTTCAATGGCCGTATTGAGGAGGGCCACCATATCGATCTCCCCTTTGGCGTTGACCGTGCCCGGCTCCAGGACGTTGAGATAGTAGGTCCCGGTGGAGACCTGCTTGGCCGTCATCAGGTTGTAAAAAAGCAGCAGAGCGTCCTGACGGGTCATAGCGCTGTTCTGGGCGGCGGTGATCCCCTCGTCCAGCCCCAAATTCCGATACAGGGCCATCTGCCCCGCCGGATAGGCCCCGGTGAAGTCACTGTTCTGATACCCCAGCAGACGCAGTACCATGGTGACGCCCTCGGCCAGCGTGATGCTGTTGGCCGGGCGAAAGGTCCCATCCAGATAGCCGCTGACATACCCAGCCACCACGGCGGCCTGTACATAGGGGGCGGCCCAGTGGGTCTTGGGGACATCGGGATAGGGGGCGATGCTGGCCGCGTCCCCCACGCTCTCCCGCTGGGGAGAGGCTGCCATCAGCAGTTTGGTAAACTCTGCCCGGGTGATCGCGCCGGACAGATTCAAATTGCCTTGCTGGTCGCCCACCATGATGTCCAGGGCGGACAGCACCTGGGCGGCCTCCTGGACGTTGACAGTCCCTCCCGCCGCTCCAGCCGCCGGAGTCAGCAGCAGGACCAGGACCAGCACGGCGGATAGTATACGGTGTTTCACCGTCTCACTCCTCTCTGATTCCTCTCTATTTGATTCGATTTGTTGTCAATTACCTCATCGCGCCACAAGACAGAGGCGTAGGGGCCGTTGTCCTCAACGGCCCATCTCAACGCAGCAGGCCGTGACAGCGGGCCGATGGGAACATCGGCCCCTACGGATACGCTTCTGGCTAAGATCAGCGTATGGCTATTTCCTCTGTCAATCGTATCTCAGCGCGTCGATGGGGTTCAGTGCGGCGGCCTTGTTGGCGGGCAGGTAGCCGAAGAGGACCCCGATTCCCACCGACACGCCAAAGGCGATCCCCACCGCCTGGACGGTTGGCACGGCGGAGAAGGTGCCGCCCTCCATCATGCCGCCGATGAGGACGCCGGCCCCTTGGGCCATGCCTATCCCCACCAAAATCCCCAGCAGGCCGCCGATGGCCGAGGTGGTTCCCGCTTCAATGATAAACTGTCCTCGGATATCCCGGCGCTTGGCCCCTAGGGATTTGCGAATCCCAATCTCGCGGGTGCGCTCGGTAACGGAGACCAGCATGATGTTCATAATCCCGATGCCGCCCACCAGCAGGGAGATAGCCGCGATGGCCACCAGGACCAGCATCATAGTCCCCATCATGGTATTCATGGCGTCCATCATCTCGGCGGAGGTCATGACAAAGTAGAAGTCCTCGGACAAATAGGTCTCAAACAGGCGCTTTTCAATGACCCCCTTGGCAATGGCTGCGGTATCCTTGTCCGTGCTGTTGAAGAGATAAAAATTGACCTCCGACATGGTACTCAGCCGCATGGCGTTGCCATAGGGGAGAAACAAGACATCGTCTCCGCTGCCCTCGGTGCTGTCCGCGCTCTCCTCCAGGACCCCGACCACTAGATAGGGACTGCCCTTAATGGTGAGGGTCTTCCCCAGGGCGTCCCCCCGAAAGGCGGTCTGCTCCAGATAGCTGCCGATGATGCACACATTTTGATAGCGGGCCACATCGATGTACTGGAGGAACCGCCCCTCAGCCAGCTTTTCCCCGCTCATGGCCTGCCCCCGGCTCGTGTCAAAAAAGAACTCGCTGACCCCGTAGATACTGGTCCGTGTAAACTCCTCTGCCCCCTTGCGGATCACCGCCTGGGTCCCTACATAGGGGGAGACCCCAGATAAATACTGGGGATACCGCTCCACCAGGGCGTACATATCCTCCGGCTCAATCGTCCGGGAGCCGCCGCCCCGGCCATAGATCTGGACCTGGATCAGATTGGCCCCCAGCTGATCAAACTGCTCGTTCATCATCATCTGCATGCCGTTGCCCAGGCTGGTGATGACAATGACGGCAGCCACCCCGATGATAATTCCCAGCATGGTCAAAACCGCCCGCATTTTGCTGGTGGTCAGAGACTTGAGGGCCAAACGGAAGGACTGTCCAAAATTCATACTGCCGCCCCCTCCTCTGTCTCGTCCTCCTCGTGGGGCTGGACCACCGCACGGGGGTCCTTGGCGTCTCCATCATAGAGAATACGCCCGTCCTGGAGGCGGATAATCCGGTCGGCCTTCACCGCGATGGAGTTGTCATGGGTGATGAGCACCACCGTGTCCCCCTCCCGGTTGAGCTTTTTCAAAAAACCCAGCACTTCGCGGCCCGTCCGGGAGTCCAGGGCGCCGGTGGGCTCGTCGGCCAGGATGACCGACGGCTCCCCGGCCAGGGCCCGCGCGATAGACACCCGCTGCTGCTGCCCACCGGAGAGCTGGCTGGGCAGATTTTTGTACTTATCCGCCAGCCCCACCCGCTCCAGGGACTCCAGGGCCCGCCGCCGGCGCTCCTCCCCCGGATATCCGGCATAGAGCAGGGGGAGCTCTACATTTTCCAACACACTGAGCTTGGGGATCAGGTTGTACTGCTGGACGATAAAGCCCAGCATTTTGTTGCGGATCTCGGCCTGCTCGTCGTCCTCCATGGTGGACACATCGATCCCCCCCAGATGGTAGGTCCCTGAGGTGGGGACATCCAGACAGCCGATAATGTTCATTGCCGTGGACTTGCCCGATCCAGAGGAGCCTACGATGGCTACAAACTCGCCCTCGTCCACCGTGAAACTCACCCCGTCCAGGGCGTGGACCGATTCCTCGCCCATCTGGTAGATCTTATAAATATCCTGTAGCACAATCAGGTGTTCCATCACGTCCCCCGCTATCCCATCATCATGGCCATGGCATTGGAGGCCGCGTTCTCGGTCAGAACAATATCTCCTTCGGACAAGCCGCTTACCACTTCAATATAACTGTCGTCATTCCGGCCCAGAACCACCTCCACGGTCTGGAGCTTGGAGGGGTCCACCACCCCGGTGCCGTCCTCGTTCATCGCGCCCGGCCCGGCCACCAGCACCTGATTGCCTCTGGAGACCGCGCCCACCGGAATGGAGAGGACCGAGCCGGCCTCCTCCACGATAATTCGGGCGGAGATATTCATCCCTGGCAGCAGCTCCTTGGGATCGTCTACCAGCACCGTCACCGGATAGGTGGTCACACCGTTATTGGTTGTGCCGTTGATGTTCACCTTGTCGATCCGCCCGTGAAAGGTCTTTCCGTTCAGGGCATCGGCGGTGATCTCCACCTTTTGGCCCACTTGAATTTGGCTGATATCCAGCTCGTCAATGTTCATCTCAAACTTGAGGGCGCTCATGTCGTAGATCACCGCCAGATAACTGGCTGACGAGGCGGAGGGATCGATATTGTCCCCTACCTTGTAGTTCATCTCAATGACGGTTCCAGAGATGGGGGAGGTGATCACATAGTCCTCCAGGCTGTCCTTGGCGGTCTGGAGGGAGAGCTCGGCGGCCTCAATGCTCAGTCTGGCATTCTCCAGTTGGCTGGCGACCTCCTCTCCCGCGGCCTTTTGAAGGGCCAGCCGGGCACTCTCTACATTGAGCCGGGCGGTCTCCACCTGATTGGAGGACTGGTCCCCCTTGGCAGTCCGGAGAGCCAGCTCGGCGTTCTCTACCGTCAGCCGGGCGGCCTCGATCTGGTCCGTCATATCGTTTGCGGTGAACTGACCGATGACCTGTCCGTCCGTCACCTGATCCCCCTCCTTCAGGGTCAGGGTCTCCACCTCTCCGCCGGTCTTGGATACGATTTGGGTCTGCTCTTTATAAGCAAAGGTACCGCCGGCGGCACAATCGGCCTCCCCTATCGCGGCAGTGGCGGTGGTCTGGTCGGAGAGCGCACCGGGGTTTTGAGCCACCAGTGTCACCTCCCGGATCAGGGTACCCCCCGCCCCTACTCCATCGGTAGCGGCAATGGAGTCGATGACGGCGGGGACAGTCTCCAGGGTGCCGTCCACTGTGATCACGCCGCTCTGGCCCACAAAAAAGTTTTTCACGTCCGAAGCATGGAAGGGGACGGTCAACTTCATCTGGTCCCGATCCAGCACATCCGCGATGGGGGTTCCGGCGGCAATGGTGTCCCCCTGCTTAATATGTACCTTGGTCACCACCCCTGCGGCGTCCGATTTGATCTGCTGGTTCTTGTTGGCGTCCTTCTCATTTTGGATCAGGCTGTCGTAATTGACCTTAGCCTGCTCCAGGGTGATCTCCTGCTGCTGGACCGTAGTATTTAGGGTATCCAGCAGGTTGTTATAGCTGACCTTGGCCTGAGACAGGGCAATCTCCTGTTGTTTGACGTTGGAGGACACCGATTGTAGCAGATTATTATAGTTGACCCTGGCCTGAGACAGGGCGATCTCCTGCTGCTGAATGCTGGCCTCTACAGTCTTGGCGTCCAGCCGGAAGAGAACGTCTCCTTTTTCCACCGTGCCGCCCTCCTCAAAGGGGGCCTCCAAAATCTCTCCCTTGACCAGGGTGGTTACACGATAGGCGTCCATGGGCTGGATGGTCCCTGTCCCCGCCACGGATACCGTCATATCCCGATAGGAAGCGGTGTTCGGCAGATACCCAGCCAGCACAGTACTGCCTCCCCCCTGTCTCCCACGCAGCAGGTAAAAAGCCACTGCAACAATCAGGACCAGCGGAATCAGCCGTTTGACCCACTTGCGCCACTTGGGCTTCCGCTGAAATAATTTGGCCTTCTGCTTCTTCTGTAACTCCTCCGGCTTGGATTTCTCAGCCGTGGCCACAGACTGATCCTTGTGTTCCATCGCGTACCTTCCTCCATGTAGGCTTCCCCTTTGCGGGGAGGATTTTTGCTCGGATATTTTCAATCATAAGGGTACTACAAAGAGTTAAAAGGGATTATAAGAAATGGTTAAATTTTTGTTAAAATTTTAACCGGCTGGACGGTACTGCCTTTTTTCCCGTATATCCGTCCTCTCGGTGCAGACCAATGGAGTCCTGTTCCTCCGCCATGGCAAGCACTCCCTCGGTGTACCCAGCTATGTACATCAAAAGCTGCTCCGGCAACAGCGACAGCTTGGCAGCCACCCCCTGCACGTCTGCGAGCTTGGCGGGATCAACGGTTGGATGGACCATGTTCTCCCCTCCCTATATTATGATTATGCGATTATATTATCACGCAAAATCACATTTGTCAACGCCACTGACTTGATGATGCGATATTTTCGCTTTTATGGTATACTATAACAATCTTCAAAATTGCTGACACAGTTTCCCCCTCCCCGGAGGGGAGGGGGAAACAATTGACTGTCATTATTTTTTGCAGATTAACTGTAATACACGAGGTGATGGCATTGAAGGAGCGTATACGGGCACTGCGCAAAGCGCTGGGGCTGACTCAAAAGGAGTTTGGCGCCCGGATCGGTGTGAAGCCGAATACAATCGCGACCTATGAGATCGGCCGGAATGCCCCCATTGACGCGGTACTCACCCTAATCTGCCGGGAGTACGGCGTCTCGGAGCAATGGCTCCGCACCGGGGAAGGGGAGATGTTTCAGCCTCTGGATCAGACCGGAGAGCTGGAGCGGATGATCGCCGCCCTCTCCAGCGATGAGCGGATCCAGCGGATCATCCGCGCCTACTGGCGTCTAGATGAGGGGGGGAAATACGTTGTGAAAAAGCTCATTGACAGCCTTTTGGACGAAGCGCCCCCCTCAGTCTCGGAATCGCCAGACGTGGAAGCCGAAGCCCGCGCCGAGGCTGAGGCCTACTACCGTCAGATTTTAGCTGAAAAAAGAGCGGCGGCCATATCCTCAGCTTTACCGCACACTGCCGGGCACACAAAAACCGTTAAAAAAAGGGCATAATGCTATCTTCTTCCATCTTAATCCAGACCAGGGCGGCGGGAAGCTTCCCGCCACTCTCTTTGAAGATCCCCCCAGAAATGCCCATCCGGCATCAAGTTCTTTTCTTCAGCAAGAGACCCGCCGCAAATCCCACAAGCGCAGGGATGACCCAGCCCAGGCCGTAGCTGTAGAGGGGGAGCCATCCCGCTGTCCAGTCAGCGATCGGTTGGTACACGCCCCCTACTACCCGAGCCAGCTCCAGCACCGCCGCCACGAAAGCAGCTCCCATGGTACATTGATAGACAATCTGCGCGTGGCCAAACCAATTCCCAGCGATGCCTAATAAAATTAGCACGATAGACAGCGGACACAGAAAATAGAGGACAGGGGCCGAGAGGGCGATGATCTGAGACAGGCCGATATTTGAGATAAGCAGAGAGACCCCCGTAAAGAGGACCGCCCATTTGGGGTAGTTCAGCTTGCCGGGAAAGAGCTCCAAAAAGGTCTCACTGCATGCAGTGACAAGGCCAATGGCGGTTTTCATACAGCAGAGCGTCACCGTTGCGGCCAGGATCAGGCTCCCGCCCCGGCCAAAGTAGTGGTGGGCGATGATCGCAAAGGCATCCCCGCCATTAAAACCGGGATCGGCCAGCCGCTCGGTATACAGTGCCCAGCTCTGGGCCCCCACCAGGGCGGTGAGGGTGTATATCAGCGCCATAAGGACCATGCTGACCACACCGGCCTTGACGGTGCTGCCCGCTACAGCCTCCGGCTCCTTCACCCCAAGCTGCCAGATGGTATGGATGACAATGATGCCAAAGGCCAGACTGGCCAGAGCATCTAAGGTATCATAGCCCTGGAGAAAGCCCGCAAAAAATGCGTTCCCGGCGTATCCGCCTGTAACGGGGACCTCCCCCAGGGAATTTACCGGCTTGACCAGGGCTGTGAGCAGCATAAAGCCCAAAAACACCAAAAAGACGGGGTTTAAAAACTTGCCGACCGAATCCAGGATTTTAGAGGGTCTGAGGGCAAAGGCCAGCACCGCGGCAAAGAACAGAACGGTAAAAATCAGCTGGGGCAGAACCACCGACTCTCCCACCAGGGGACGCACCCCAATGGTAAAGCTGGTGGCCGCGCATCTGGGAATGGCAAACAGCGGCCCAATGGTCAGGTAGAGGGCGCAGGTAAAGAGATAGCGGAAGGGCTTGGAGACTCGTCCGGACAGCTCAATCAGACCGTCGCTGCGGGAAATACCGATGGAGACAATTCCAAGCAGCGGAATCCCTACGGCAGTGGTCAGCAGCCCGGCCAAGGCCACTGGAAGCGCGGTCCCGGCCCGCGCCCCTAAAATCATGGG
>JAAWBF010000114.1 GCA_022792555.1 Oscillospiraceae bacterium | reverse complement strand
GTCTGTCAGCCGTTTTCCAGGCCGGGCGCCTTTCCCAGGCGCTACGAAGTCCTTTTTGACTTCCATAAAATACAAAACACCTCCCTTTGTCGTGCTTGACAAAACGGAGGTGTCTGGTATAATGAATATAGAAAGGGCGCTGTTACGACGGTTGGCCCATTAAATCAACACAAACCTATGTTGACCGTTTGGGTGCCAGCCAAGCGGTCAACACGCTTTTATGGTGAACATGTACAAGAGTATTGCCAGGCACACCGCAAAGCGGAGTACCATGTACATATGTTCTTTCCACATCCGCTTTTCACCTCCCTTCGCGCTGGAGTGAGGAGATGAATATCACCCCCCTTCTAAAAGGGAAGTGGCCAACCGCCTAATATGTAACAGCGTCCTTCTGGCCGGTCCTCTCGGACTCTCGGACCGGCTTGTCCATTATACCTGGATACGCCGTGTTTTGTCAAACTCTGCCGCCTGTTTCAGGGCGGCTTTTTCATGTCGGTGTAAAAGCCAACTTTGAGATAGTCCCGCCCGAAACGGCTCATATCCTTGACGATGATCGTTGCCAGGTTCCCGGCCTCCACCTTGGCAGTCATGGCCTTGAAGCCGTCCCGGTCAAAAGCTGACGTTAGATAACGATACTTTTGAAAACAAATGGGTAGTAAATTCAAGCTGCTGTCTTGCAGAAATGCCCGTAACTGGGTATTTTTTGAAATAATCATTTGATTTTGGAGAAATCAAAAAGATGTCGAAATCCAGACTGTCGAAAAAGATCCAATCCGTTTTCCCCGGCGGCGTGTACGGTTGGGGAAAACACTTCTCGGCCCACAAGTGTACGTTCTCTCCGCCAAAGGCGGACAGGGCGTGCGCGCAGTTGGGCCGCAAACCCACTCGAAAAAGTGCTTGCTCTTTTTCGATACGCTGTGTCTAAATCATTGATTTCTACAGGAGGGATGATTAAGATTTTCCTAAGCGTGTTTGTCCATTGTTGATGTGAACGATATTTTAGCCTACATAGAGTAGTAACCGTACTCTCGAAAAATGGCCCGCCAAGCCTGATTAGAGCTTGACGGGCTTTAACATTGAATAGGCTCTTAAATGGACCCGCTATCCTCAGTCTGTCGGCGCAGCAGGGAGAGTGGTGGAGCCTGCTGGGGAAGCTCCAGGTAAAATTTCATCTGAGGGGTGCGAGGCTCTTGGAGGGTCTGGCCGTCCAGGGCAGTCATGGCGACGGCCTGGAAGGAGACCGGCGCCAGGCCGGGGCCCACCAGCTCCAGAGTATCTCCGGCGGAGAACTTATTGCGCAGGGCGCACAGGGCCCGGCCATTGCGGTCACAGGACTCCACCACCGCTGCGACCTGATAGGAGCGCAGATAACGGGCGGCGGTGGTATACTGTCCCGGTGGGCCGAAGTAGAAGCCGGTGGAGTAGTGGCGGTGACTGACCTTTTCAACCTCGTCCCGCCACAGGGGATCTAGGGACAGACCATTGACAGCGGCGTCGATGGCCTGCCGGTAGGCGCCGGTGACAACAGCAGCATAGTAGGCCGATTTCGCGCGGCCCTCAATTTTCAAGCTGGAGAGTCCGGCCTGGATTAAGGCGGGAATGTGGTCGATCATACACATGTCTTTGGAGTTCAAAATATAGGTGCCTTCTGCGTCCTCCCCAATGGGGAAGTATTCGCCGGGGCGTTTTTCCTCCACCAGTGCGTATTGATACCGGCAGGGCTGGGCGCATGCCCCCCGGTTGGCATCCCGGCCCGTCATGTAATTGGACAGCAGACAGCGGCCCGAATAGCTGACACACATGGCCCCGTGGACAAAAGCCTCCAGCTCCAGCTGGGGCGGCGTGTTGGTTCGAATGGCGGTAATCTCCTCCAGGGAGAGCTCCCGCGCCAAAATCACCCGGCTGGCCCCCTGCTCATACCAGGCGGTAGCGCAGGCGCTGTTGGAGATACTGGCCTGGGTGCTGATATGGCAGTCCAGATGGGGGGCATACCGCCGGACTTGGGAGAAAACCCCTAGATCGGAGACGATGGCCGCATCCACACCCAACGCGTCCAGGTACTCTAGCCAGCCGGGCAGCCGGCGGATCTCGTCCTCCCGCGGCATGGTATTGCAGGTTACATAGAGTTTAACCCCATGTCTCCGGCACAGGACGGCGGCTTCGGCCAGCTCGTCCCGGGTAAAGTTTCCTGCAAAGGACCGCATTCCAAAGTCGGGCCCCGCCAGATAGACGGCATCCGCCCCATAGGCCACCGCCATACGCAGCCGTTCCATGCTCCCCGCCGGCGCCAGTAGCTCCGGTGGGGAGAGCAGTTTATTTGTCAGTCTGTCAGCCATTTCCTTGTTCACCGCTGTTGTACAGGGCCTGGGTGGCCATAAAGGCCCGCTGCTCCTCGTAGGTCTGGAAGAAGGAGTGGGTCCCGTCGTCCCCCAGGGCGTAGTAATAGTACTTGGTGCTGTTGGGATAGAGGGCGGCACGGATTGCAACCACACCTGGGTTTGAAATGGGACCAGGCGGAAGTCCCTTATTGAGGTAAGTGTTATAAGGGTCGTCAAAGGTCTGGGTATCCTCGGTCGTCACCCTGCGTCCGGTGCGGTAGGCGATGGTGGCATCAATTTGCAGCATCCCTTTGGTTCCCTGTTCTGGGTGATTCAGCCGGTTAAAGATGACCGAGGCGATGTTCCCCTGGTCGGTTCCGTCGGTCTCCTTTTCGATCATAGCGGCGATATTGACGATATCGGCCATGGAATAGCCCAATGCCTGGGCATCGGCCCGCATTTCTTCGGTAAAGATCTCGTCAAAGCGGAGGATCATCTTGTTGAGGATTTGCAGGGGATCCCCACCCATATAGAAATGATAGGTGTCTGGGAAGAGGTAGCCCTCCAGCCGGTGGTAGTCCCCAGTGGGCAGATCTTTCAGAAAGGAGTATTTAAATCTGTGGTTGGCGGCCACCTCTTGGAGCTTGGCCTGGGTCGAAACGCCCTTTTCCTCCAAAAGCTTGAAGATCTGATCTAGGGTCATCCCCTCAGTAATCGTCACCTCTACATCCGAGCGGTTGGAGGAGTTCTTGCTCATGTTGCTGATAATGGCCCGATAGTCCATGGTGGTACTCAGCTCATAGGTGCCGGGGGTGATGTCCTCCTGGGCATGGGTGAAAGCGGCAAAGAGTTGAAACACTAATTTATATTCAATAAGCCCCTTGTCCTTGAGCTGGTCTGCCACATCGTTGATGGTGTCCCCATCCTCTACCTCTACCACAGCCTGTAAAGGCGGCTTGTTGAGGGCCAAGACATCGTTGGCTGCCATCCAGCCAACACCGGCCAGCAGGGCAGACATCCCCACCACAAATACCAGATAAAGCAGGACTCCCAATAGAGTAATGCGTTTCTTCTTGCGCCGGCGCTGGGGGGGCGGCTCCGGTTCCTCCCGTCGGCGGGGAGGTGTACTGCGGCCCTCCCGCCCTGTCCGGCCGGGATAGCCGTCGGGATCGTCTGGGCCAAAATATCCGTGCCTATTGTATTCTTGCGACATGGATTCAACTCCTTTGTTTTGATAGCAGTCCTTACTCGTCTCCACCCCCGGAGAGGGTGGAGTACTAGAGTATGCAGTGTCCTTTTGAAACGCCGCTGTCCATACAAATGGCGGCGGCGCTTCAAAAAGACGCCCGTCCTTCAGGAACCACAGTCTGAGGGTCTACATAGGATAAGGCAGTTGAGGGCAGCGGAGCGCCGGCCTCAAGCCCTCAATGAATCTAAACCGAGGTGAATTTTATGTTCTGTGGTAACAACGGATTTGGTGGCAATGGCTGTCTGTGGATCATCCTGATTCTGATCATCCTGTGCTGCTGCGGCGGAAGCTGCGGTGGGAATAACAACTGTGGCTGTTGCTGCTGCTGCAACAACGGCTGCAACAATGGCTGTAACTGCGGCTGTGGCTGCAACAACAACTGCAACTGCGGTTGCAACGACGGCTGCTGCTAATCCCTTACCTAGTGTGCCGTAGGGCTTGATTCCCAGTTGGTCCTGCGGCACACAGGAAGTCTCTGTCAGGCGGCATCGTCTGTTTGACTTCCCGGAGGCGTGGGGCGATCTGTCCCACGCCTTTTTGCAGTCAACACGGTTGAAAAGCGGTCCTGTTTCCCCGCCCATAGGGCGGGGAAACAGGGAATTGCTTAACTCGTTTTCAACCGCGCTGACAATATCCGGTTATGAGGGAGCGAAAAGACACTCTTGGGGTGTACAGATACAGTCTACTTGCCGGTCATGGGGATCACAGGGGATCTCCTCCAGCAGGAAGCGGGGACGGCACAGTGCAACGGTGGAGGCGGTACAGCGAGTGAGATAGCGGTCATAAAACCCGCCCCCCTGCCCTAAACGACGGCACTGGCGGTCAAAGGCCAGGCCGGGGACTAAAATCAAATCCAGAGCCGCGGGGGGGAGGATCTGGCAGTCCTCCCCAGGTTCTAGCATCCCATACCGATGGCGGACAAGCTGGGTCTGCGCCGTCACCAGCCGGGCCTCCATCTCATGTTCTGGCAGACAGCGTGGGAGCGCTACCTGCTTCCCGGCGTCCAGCATGGGGACAATCAGCCGGGCGGTGTCCGGCTCCGCCCCCATGCCGTGGTAGAGCAAGACAGTATGTGCCGCTTTTACCTGGGGCAGGGAGAGAAATTGGGCAAAGAGTGCGTCATCCTCCGGGCGGAGCACCTCCGAAGAGAGAGCCTTCATTTGGGCTCGGATCTCCCGCCGCAATGCGGCTTTTTGATCAGAAATGGCAGTGGACACTCTGTTTCACCTCAGCTGCTTTCTCTGGCCCCCGCAGAGCTTCTACCAGACACAGGCCAAATTGAAACGCGGAGCCGGCGGCCTCTCCTGTGATGATCGTTCCATCGGTCACCACGGGAGTCCCCTTTTGGACAAGGGCCCCCTCCATCTGGTCCTCCATCCCTGGGTAGCACACCGCCTGGCGGCCCTCCAGCAGGCCCAATTTGGCCAAAATCGTGGGGGCGGCACAGATGGCGGCCAACCGTCCGCCCTGACTGTGGACCTGACGGACCAGCTCCAGAGCAGCTGGACAAGCGGAGATCGCATTGACACCTCCCAGGCCGCCGGGGAGGATCAGCAGCTCCACTTTCTGAGGCTCGATTTGACGCAACTCGGTATCGGCAGTCACAGAAAGGCCGTGGCTGCTGACGACCTGCCGCCCGTCCAGACCGGCGGTGACAGCCTCCACTCCGGACCGCAGCAGCAGATCCAGCGGCACCACAGCCTCTGACTCTTCAAACCCGCTGCCCAATAACATCACAACCATACTATTTTCCCGCCTTTCTTGTTTTAACAGCAATAGAGCTCTTACCTGCCTCCACCCCGCAGCCGCGCAATGAAGGCATACCACAGGACAAGGGGCAGCTTGATCATACGCTTTATGCGCCAAGGTTCCCGAAAGAGGCGGTAGAGCCACTCAAGTCCTAGTTTCTGCCAAAATACAGGAGCCCGTTCGGTGACGCCGGCAAAGACATCCAGTGCCCCGCCCAGTCCAATGGCCAGCCGTGCCCCGGTAGCAGGGCCGTTTTTCCTCATCCACAGCTCCTGCTTTGGGGCGCCCAAGCCCACCAACAGCAGCTCAGGTTGGGCTGATTGGATCTCCTCTATGACAGGTGCGTCTTCCTGAAAATATCCGTCATGGTTCCCGCAGACCACCAGTCCTGGATAAGCCTGGCGCAGCTTTTCCGCGGCCTGCTCCGCAACCCCCGGCTTGGATCCCAGCAGAAACACACGCCCCTCCTGTTGGGCCAGGCGGGCCAGCAGGGTACTGGCAAAGTCGATCCCCGGCACCCGGCCCTTTAAAGGACGGCCTAATATTCGGGCGGCATAGACCACGCCAATCCCGTCCGGCATGGACAGATCAGCGCCGTTGAGGGCGGCGAGAAACTCTGGCTGTTTTTTTGCCGCTAAAATAAATTCCGGGTTCGGGGTGACGGCGTAGTGAAACCCCTCTGTGGAGAGCAGCGCCATCCCCATGTCCGCCATCTGCTCAGGGGTCAGGTTGTCAAAACCGACCCCCAATATATCAATTCTCAAGCGGATGGACCTCCATTCGCAACAACTTGCCGTCCCCCGAAGGAGACAGGGAAATTTACTCGTTTTAAGCATTTATACGATCCATAATTCACCTTATTCTAACACAGGCCACTGTAAAAGTCTATGGTTAGAAATTATAGCAATCTTCAAAAATAGTAATAGACAATTGTTTTCCCTCTCCCCAGATAGGAGGGGGGAAACGCTCCTGAGAGGAATCAATCCAAAGCAAAATAAACTGTAAGCCACTGTCATACCAGTTGGGAAATCATGCTTGACAAAAAAATTAGTTTATTGTAGAATGTTAGCCTACTAACAATAGGGAGGATATGATAGAATGTGACACCAATTGATCGGCAGTGTTCTCTGGGCTTTACCATTCGGTGCCTCTCCAATTTGATGCGGCGCAAGCTGTGCGAATCCGCTCCTCTTTCAGAGGGGCGCTCTGAAGTCGGGGGACAGATCATGGGGTTTCTCTGTGACCACGCGGATCGGGAGTTTTACCAGCGGGATGTAGAGGAGATCTTCTATATCCGCCGTTCCACCGCCTCGCGCTTTCTCAAGGATTTGGAGCGGGATGGTCTTTTGCTACGGCAGGGTGTCTCCCAGGACGGCAGGCTCAAGCGGTTGATTCCCACCGAAAAGGCCCTGGCCATCCACGAGGAGCTGAACCGAAAGGCCCTGCAAGTGGAGTCCATACTCTCCAACGGACTGACGCCGGAGGAGATCACCCAGTTTGTGGCCATTGCCCAGAAAATCCAGCAAAATTTGATGAGATAAAGCCGCCATCAGGCGGCTTTCCGAACCCCAAATTTGTTTCCATGCTAACAATTTTAAATGACAAGGAGAAATGACGATGCTAAAACGCCTTACGGCCTGTATTCGGGAGTACAGACGGGACACCATACTCACTCCCCTCACGGTATCTATGGAGGTCCTGCTGGAGGTCATGATTCCCAGAGTTATGGCCCGGCTGATTGACTCCGGCGTAGAGGCCGGGAATTTAAATCAGATCCTCAAGCTAGGGAGTCTTCTGGTGGCCATGGCGCTGCTCTCCCTCACATTCGGCGCCTTGTCCGGCCGGTTTGCCGCCCGCGCCTCCGCCGGGTTCGCGAAAAATCTGCGCCATGATATGTACCACCGAGTCCAGGACTTTTCCTTCTCCAACCTGGACAAATTCTCCACAGCCGGGATTGTCACCCGGCTGACCACCGATGTCTCCAACCTGCAAAACGCCTTTCAGATGATCATCCGCATCGCGGTGCGCTGCCCGCTGATGCTGGTTTTTGCCTTCGCTATGACGGTGCGCATCAACCCCAGGATCGCCCTGATCTTTCTCTGTGTTGTCCCGATCCTGGTGGTGGGGCTTTTCGTGATCATCCGGTATGCCCACCCTATTTTCGAGCGGGTCTTCCATACCTACGACACCCTCAACAATGTGGTCCAGGAAAATCTGCTGGGCATTCGGGTGGTTAAATCCTATGTCCGGGAGGACTACGAGACGAAAAAATTCCATACCATCTCCCAATCTATCTATGACGACTTTACCCGTGCAGAGAAAGCCCTTGCCTTTAACATGCCGCTGATGCAGTTCTGTGTCTATGCCTGTATGCTGCTCATCTCCTGGATTGGCGCCAAGTTAGTAGTAGGTTCTCAGATGACCACCGGGGATTTGACCAGTCTGTTTAACTACACCATGCAGATCCTGATGAGCCTGATGATGGTCTCCATGGTGCTGGTGATGATCACCCTGGCACGGGCCTCCGCCGAGCGGATCACCGAGCTGCTGGCCGAGGAGAGCGATCTGAAAAACGGCTCCAATCCCATTGCCGAGATGGCGGACGGCTCAGTGTGCTTCGAACACGTCAGCTTCAGCTACGCCAACGACCTGGAGAAGCTCTGCCTGCGGGATGTGGATCTCAGCATCCAATCCGGGGAGACGGTGGGCATTTTGGGTGGTACCGGCACCTCCAAGAGCACCCTGGTTCAGCTAATTCCCCGTCTGTATGACGCCACCGAAGGAGTGGTCAAGGTGGGCGGACGGGACGTGCGGACGTACGACCTGGAATTTTTGCGCAATCAGGTGGCGATGGTCCTGCAAAAGAACACCCTCTTCTCCGGCACCATCAAAGAGAACCTGCGCTGGGGCTGTGAAACGGCCAGCGACGAGGAGCTGGAGCGGGTGTGCCGCCTGGCCCAAGCCGATAGTTTTATCCAGGAATTCCCCGACAAATATGATACCCACATTGAACAGGGGGGCTCCAATGTCTCCGGCGGCCAGAAGCAGCGGCTGTGCATCGCCCGCGCCCTGCTGAAAAAGCCTAAAATCCTGATTTTAGACGACTCTACCTCGGCGGTGGATACCAAGACGGACGCACTGATCCGCCGGGCCTTCCGGGAGGAGATCCCAGAGACCACCAAGTTTATCATTGCCCAGCGGATCTCCTCCATTCAGGACGCCGACCACATTATTATTATGGACGGCGGCGGGATCGCCGGATTTGGCACCCATGAGGAGCTGTTAGCCAACAATGCGATCTATCGGGAAGTCTACGAATCTCAGACCAAGGGAGGGAATTGTGATGAAGCAGCCGAATAAAGCCCGCCGGCGCGGCCCCGCCGACAGCAGAGGGACCCTCAAACGCCTGCTGGGCTATCTGCTCCAATACAAGCTGCGCTTTGCTGTGGTGTTGGTGTGTATCCTGATCAGCGCCTGTACCACCGTGGCTGGGTCCCTGTTCCTGAAAACCCTGATTGACGACTATATTACCCCTCTTCTGGCCTCAGGCAGTACCGATTTTTCTGGGCTGCTCCGCGCTTTGACGGGCATGGCCTGTCTCTACCTGGTGGGGATCTTATCGGCCTGGAGCTTTAACCGGCTGATGGTGGACATCTCCCAGGGGGTGCTGAAGACGGTCCGGGACCAGATGTTCTCCCACATGCAGACCCTTCCCATTCAATACTTTGATACCCACCACCACGGAGATGTAATGAGTCTCTACACAAACGACGTGGACACACTCAGGCAGATGATCTCCCAGAGTCTGCCCCAGATGTTCTCCTCTCTGGTGTCGGTGATCGCCGTCTTTTTCGCTATGCTCTTTACCAACGTCCCCTTGACTGCTCTGGTGATCCTCTGTGTATTCTGTATGCTCAACGTCACCAAATATGTGGCTGGAAAGAGCGGCCAGCATTTTGTGGCCCAGCAGCGGGACCTGGGCGCGCTCAACGGCTATATTGAGGAGATGATCGGCGGTCAGAAGGTGATCAAGGTCTTCTGCCACGAGGATCAGGCCAAGACGGGGTTTGACACCCTCAACGAGCGCCTGTTCCACAGCGCAGACCAGGCCAACAAATACGCCAACATTTTGATGCCCATTATGATGAACCTGGGCAATTTACAGTATGTTCTGGTGGCCATGGTGGGCGGTGTGCTGGCTCTGAGCGGCTGGGGAGTGACACTTGGAACAATCGCCTCCTTCCTCCAGCTCTCCAAGGGCTTCTCCCAGCCAGTAGGACAGATCTCCCAGCAGCTCAACGCAGTCATTATGGCCCTGGCCGGGGCGGAGCGCATCTTCGCCCTGCTGGATGAGTCTGAGGAACAGGACGGCGGCTATGTCACCTTAGTCAACGTCAAGTACCAGGGGGAGGAACTGGTGGAGACCACCGAGCGCACTAACCTCTGGGCTTGGAAGCATCCCCACAAGGACGGCACCATTACCTATACCCGCCTGATGGGGGATGTGCGCTTTGCTGAGGTGGACTTCGCCTATGAGGAGGGAAAGCCCATCCTCCACGATGTCTCCCTCTTCGCCAAGCCAGGCCAAAAGGTCGCCTTTGTAGGGGCCACCGGGGCGGGCAAGACCACCATTACAAACCTGATCAACCGCTTCTACGACATCGCGGATGGTAAAATACGCTACGACGGGATCAACATCAACAAGATCAAAAAGAGTGACCTGCGCCGCAGTCTGGGCATCGTCCTGCAGGACACCAACCTGTTTACCGGAACCGTTCGGGAGAACATCCGCTATGGACGTCTGGACGCCACCGATGAGGAGGTGGAGGCCGCCGCCGTCCTAGCCAACGCGGACGACTTCATCCGCCGCCTGCCCAACGGCTACGACACCATGCTCACCAGCAACGGCGCCAATCTCTCCCAGGGCCAGCGGCAGCTTCTGGCCATCGCCCGGGCCGCCGTAGCCGACCCACCGGTCATGATCCTCGACGAGGCCACCAGCTCTATCGACACCCGCACGGAAGCGCTAGTCCAGCAGGGGATGGACAGCCTGATGTGCGGCCGGACGGTCTTTGTCATCGCCCACCGCCTGTCCACCGTCCGTAACTCCAACGCCATTATGGTCCTGGACCATGGCCGGATCATCGAGCGGGGCGAACACGACGACCTCATTCAGCAACACGGAACCTACTACCAACTCTACACTGGAGCATTTGAGCTGGAATAAGAAACAAGGAGACTCTCCCCGTCCAATGGACGGGGAGAGTCTCCTGCTCTGTGGTCAATTTGTTGGATAAGTATGGTCGCAGAGCTCTTTGATCTTCGCCTGGAGTCCTTTTAGATCCTCATAGGTTTCGGGCCGCTTTCTGGGGTCCCGCAGAAGAGCAGAGGGGTGGAGGATGGCGGTCATCTGCACCCCGGCCTTTTCGTACCACTGCCCATGCTCCTTTGTGATTTTAAAATCTGGCTTAATCAGCTTCATGGCCGCAATCCGGCCCAGACAGACAATGATCTTAGGCTTGATCAGCGCCACCTGATTGCGCAAATAGTCGATGCACGCCTCCTGCTCCACATTGAGGGGGTCCCGGTTCTGGGGCGGGCGGCACTTGACCATATTTCCAATGAACACCTTATTCCGGTCCAGGTCAATCATGGCGAGCATATCGTCCAGCAGCTTTCCCGCCCGGCCTACAAAGGGCTTGCCGGTCAGATCCTCTTGCTCTCCAGGGCCCTCTCCGATGAACATGACCTCGGCGTCCCGTGCGCCGTCTCCAAATACTACATTGTGCCGGGTCTCCGCCAAAGCACATTTCTGGCAGTTTATACACTCTGTATACAGCTCATCCCAAGTTTTCATGGTTGCAGTCCTTTCTCTCTTGTCTGCCGCAGAGGTGGAGTTTTTGTTTGATCAGCAACGTTATGGTCCATATTGCTGCTGTTTTACCTATTTTACTACAAGTACAGCTGTTTGTCTATCATTATACCGTTGAGTGAGTATCCGTCGCAAAGATTTATTTGCGTGTTTCCACCGCCTCCGGCGAGGGAAACGCAGATAAAAATTCTGGTAATTCAACAATTCATAGATTGAAGCTGAGAATTGGCTATGATATACTCGAAGCGATATGTTAAATTTGCGGAGGAGATATTATGCTTGAAACGATACCATCTCAATCCATTATGACTGAATTACTTGGACAATCCTTGTATGAAGTTTGGCAAGCGTTATGTTTGACTATTGATAAAAACTATGATATGGAACAGTTATGGAATACTGGCGGTAAGAATTGGACTTATGAGTATAAATATCGCAGAGGTGGAAAGACCCTTTGCAGCTTATACGCAAAAAGTAATTGTGTTGGTTTCATGATTATTTTTGGGAAAGATGAGAGAAGAAAATTTGAAGATATTAGAGATACACTTTCTAATGCTACCGTTTGCAGACAATATGATGAAGCCCAAACCTATCATGATGGGAAATGGGTAATGTTTGAACCGACTGATACAACTGAATTTGATGACTATATGAAATTGTTAGCGATTAAAAGAAAACCGAATCGGAAATAACAATTCCAGTTTGTCAATCAACAGGGCCTCTATCCCCCGGAAAGCCAGTGTTTTCAAGGCTTTTGAGGCTTGCCCACCTGCCCTTTTCCCTCGATTTTTCCCTTGCGAGAAAATTTCCTATAATTCGGATCTCCAAAAATACCTCTCTTTTTATATTGATAGAATTTTGGACGACCCAATTTATTGCTGGGTCAGTATAGTTCCTTACCGCGGGAGTTTGTACCATCTTGATAAAGGGGCTGATTTGCAACATCTTATAGATTTAGACGAAAATCTGGTGTATGAAAATTCTGACAAAGATCGTGACCTCTGTATATCATATTTTAGGAGATTTGTTAATAACCGTCTCTTATATTATTTCAATGATCCATCTATAACTGTAAACCTCTTGTTCAATAATAACCAAAATTTTGAAAAGCTTGTCCTTGCCAGTATGGGAAATTCACGTGATTTCGGAACCATGTTGTTAAAATGCTGGTCAGAATTTCGCACATATCGGACAGCTCAATTACCTCCAGGTCGTCCATATCAATATATCAGCGAACATATGGTAATTTTATCAATTAAAAATAATGGTGAGAAAAAGATCAGCAATTTGAATAATAACCCCAATGCACTCAAAGCTTGGAACGACCTTGAGAAATTTTGCATCGCGAAGCGATCTAGTCATATAGCAATTGAAGAGAATCGCACTAATATTGATGCTATGTCGAGGCCAGAATTTTCTGATTTAATTTACCATCGATTGTTGCATCTTAGAAAAAGGCATGTTCCTGCTAAAGATACATCTGTTGAGAATAAACTTTCAATTTACGCATTAAATTATTCATCAATATATGATTTGCATTCAAATGAACAGAAAATACAGTTTATTCGTGACTACAATTCTGTCCACAACAGAGTACGGAGAGATATATATGATCCTACTTTGATAATTGGACACATCCAAATTCAAGAAGGAGAAGTATTTCCTTGTATGTCCTGCGGGGGTGGTTGTTACCTATTTTCGCCCCCTTTCGGGAGAAAAGCAGAAATATTTTTCAGCGCGGCGCTGATGGACCTGGATACACTCGCTTTTGAGATGCCCTCCGCCCTGGCAATGGCGGTCACGTTCATTTTCCGGGCATAGAGCATCCAGAGACGGCGGTACTGCGTTCCGGTCAGGCAGCTCTTGATCTGCTCGATCAGGGCGGCGATCCTTGGGGCCTGCTCCGCGCTGGCCTCGGCAGCGTCCAACATAGTGAGGATATCCGACTCGACGGAAGGGACCGCTCCCAGCTTGTCCACACGGGGATCCAGGGGGAGGCTGTTGTCGTAGAAGCCGCGCCCGTCTTTTTCGGTGTCGTAGTAGTCGCCGTCGGACCAGACCTTCCAGCGGAAAAATTCTTCCTCACTGGCAAAGTCCTCGCGGGTCAGCCGGATATGTACGCCGGTGACGCTCCTGCATACAATAGCGTCCTGGTCAAATTTATTC
>JAAWBF010000113.1 GCA_022792555.1 Oscillospiraceae bacterium | reverse complement strand
GGCCAAGAACCATGACCGCTGCCAGCGTAAGGCTGAGAACCCGCTTGAGGTTTCTCATTGGAATTCCTCCTTTTTTAATTTGCTTACAAGAGGTGACATGAACACACATTTTTCGACTGTTATTTTTTATAGCAGCTTTACTTGTCTCCACCCCCCGGAAGGGGGTGGAGACAATATCAGCAATGTTGAGAGCTGCTCTAACATACATGAGAAACAAAAATTGCCAACTGTTTCCAGTTGGCAATTTTTGATGCTATGCAGTTTTATTGTACTACGACAGCTTTTCGTCGTTTACCAGCCCCTTAAAGAGAGTCATAAACAGGATCTTAATATCAAAAGCCAGGCTCCAGTGCTCAATATAGTAGATATCATGCTCAATGCGCGCTTTGATGGAGGTATCTCCGCGCAGGCCGTTTACCTGTGCCCAGCCGGTAATTCCAGGCCGCACCTGGTGTTTTACCATATACAGGGGGATCTCCTCTTTGAATTGTTCAACATAGAAGGGAACCTCTGGCCGGGGACCGACAAGGCTCATGTCGCCTTTCAAAACATTGAAAAACTGGGGCAGCTCGTCGATAGAAAATTTTCGGATCAACGCGCCGAATCTTGTTTTCCGAACATCCCGTGTGGTGCTCCAACCGGTATCCTGCCGGGCATTGATCCGCATGGAACGGAATTTATACATATAAAAGAGTTTTTTATCCCGGCCAACCCGCTCCTGTTTAAAGATGACCGGTCCCGGAGAGGACAGCTTGACGCCGATTGCGGCAACCAGCATCACCGGCGATGTGAGCACAATCAAACACAATGCGCCCAATACGTCCATGCACCGCTTGAAAAACGCATTGGCCCAGTTGTCCAGAGGAATACGGCGAATGTTCATCAGAGGAATTCCGCAAACCTCGTCAAACTGCGGATTTGAGGGCATATACTCCGCATAAAACGGGATGATAGACAGCTTTGTCCCCGATTTTTCACAGGCAGAGATGATCTTCGGTGTCAGAGAAAAGGCGTCAATGGGAACAGCGGCCACCACCTCATCTGGACGCATCTTCTCTAGAACCTTCTCCAGGCGTTCATAGCTACCGAGAAACTTCGGGCCGTCCTTCCATGCAGCCTGATTTGCAATGTATCCCGCAACATGATACCCCAATTCGCGATCCCTTTGAATTGCCTGATAGTATTGTTGGGCCATTGTACTGTCCCCAATCAAAATGACATGCTTCTGGTTGTATCCCTGTTGGCGAGCATATCGCAGAGCAAAGCGCAGAATGACCCGCTTCGCCCCCAATCCCCCTGTGGACAGAATAAAAAAGATTATGAGTGCGCCGCGGGAGAAGTGAATCTCTTTTGAAATAAATAATACCACCATAATCAAAATGAGATCTAACAGGCAGGCCCAAACCATCCGTGACAGCTCTTTATACAACCGTTTTTTACGGAAAGACTCATAGAGACCGAACGCGGCAAAGGTCAGCAGATAGAGGGGGACCAGAACAACGTCGAGATAGAGATAGTATGTAAATGGAAGACTGATTTTACCTGGCAGGACATAAAAGCGAATCCAGAAGGCCACCAACAGGGACAGGAAAATACAAGCTGCATCACTCAACACATTGAGATGGTTGAAAAGCCGCTGATTTTCTTTGATCATAATGGACGGCTCACCCTTTCCGCGGTTATGCGGATATTGTACCTTGAAAGCGTCATTCTGTCAAACGGGAGAAATTTGGGGCGGAATTGGGTGGATCAAAGCCCCGGAGGACCTGTTTACACAAGCACTTCGGGGCTTCTTGAGAGGTGTTATTCCACCGTGAGCCGCAGGCCAGAGATCGTCACTGGAGCGCAGGTGGACAGCTCCAGCCAGTACTCCCCGGAGCCGTCCAGAGGGAAGATCGCGGTCCCGTCCGGCTGGAGGACGGCGGGAACTCCATTGACAGAACTACTGGAGAATGCAGCCGGATTGTCACAGGTCAGGGTCAGAACGGCCTGGGCGCCAGAGGTAAAGAAGGGCAGTCGGAGGGTATCATTTGCCTGGAGTGTCCAGCCTTCATCTACGGGGGTCAGGGTGGCTCCAATCATCCGGTCTGGGATGCCGTCACTGTTTGTATCCGCAGTGTGGGCGCTGTCGAAGCACAGAGACAAGATTCCAAAGGCCTGCTCTCCCTCCAGACCGCTGGTCTCTAACGCAAGCATCTGGTCGAGAAACTGGAGATTGCGGTCCGTCAAGCGGATTTGTTCCAGACGCTCCCGATTATGGGCGGTCAGCATCTCATAGGTCTGCCTGACCTGGCCCGCAAACCACGGGAAATCAGGAGATTCGTTCCACCTCAGACTGTTGAACGCGGTCTCGTAGAGGGAGAATTCCTCCTGCCAGGTCCCCTGGGTTGCAGCGGCCTGGGGGATCCCCTCGCGGGAGGCTTGGAAAAGCTCTTCATAACGGCCCATGGGTAGATAGACATACTGCTCTAGGCTCTGGTTCATGGAGTGGATCCGCAAAGCCCGGCAGTCCTCTGCGTACTGGGCCGCAGTGCTGGCGAACTCCTCCTTGGGGGATTGGGCGGCGTTGACCGCCATGTCTAACTTATACTGGGCCCAGTTGTAGCGGTCAATTTTGGCCAGTTTGGTCATGGAATAGGGGGTCTGCTCCAGCCGTCCAGTCTTGATCGCGTCATAGGTGTGTTCCGCATATACGTTCCCGGCCAGCAGGGCCGCAAAGACACAGCAGGTCAAGCCTAACACCGCCGGAACCCCCAGAGAGACCGGCTTTCCCTGGGCTTCGGGCAAAGTCCGGTTCGTAAACACAGCGATCATTCCCAGGACGAGAAAGGCCATGATCTGATAGGGTCCCATGGACCAATCTACCTCGCTGAATGCGTGAAATACGGCCATGGCCAGACAGGCGGACAGGGCCGGGAGAAGGGGGTCGATCTCCTCATCTTCTTTGCGCTTGTGCCAGAGGGCAACGGCCGGGGCCAGGGTGAGAAACAAGAAGGATACCAGGCCGAAGACTCCCATCTCGGCCATGACCTGGATATAGTGGTTGTGGACGTACCGGCTGAGATAGTAAAAGTCTTGCACCTCATGGACCAGGCCCTCCACCGCGCCCAAGCCCCAGCCGATCAAGGGCCGTTGGGCGAAGATTTTTAATCCGTCCCGGAAAAAGGCTACCCGCTGGATGGCGTTCTGATTGGCCCACAATCCCTGGAGTCTATTGGCGACAAAGGCAGGCAGGAGACGATAACCCAATTTGACGACTGGCCCGCCGGAGAGGGCCACATGTTCCAGGGCCGCGCCCTCCGGGCTGGAGAAGTTCAGATAGACAACTTCTGTTTCCTCTGGGACGGTAAAGGAAGCGTTCTCCAGAGGACCGTTATAGAGGACTGTACTGGTGTGCATGACGGTATCCACTCGATTCTGGGCCTCAATGGTCACAACCGCCTGTCCACTGCTTTGGACTTCTAAGGCATAGGTCCCCGGTTCCGGATATACTGAACGACGCAAAATTTCTCCCGGTGCGAGAGAATATCCGCCAGTAATTTGGAAAGCAAGAATGAGATAGAGAACCAGTACCCCAAGGATACCGCCAATCAGCGCTAAGGCAGCCTGTTGTTTTCCGGCAATCCAGGTCAAAATATGATATTCCAATCCTTCCTGAATGCCCCATAGAAGGAGTCCCGCCAGCAGGGCAGATAGAAGGGGTAAAATCCCGAAAATATCTTGACGTCCCAGGCCCCGGAAGGCTGGAAACGCAGCCATCAATAATACTATACCAGTCTCTACGAGGAGCAGGAAAAGGGACAGCCGGCGGTCTTTCCGCTCGGCCAGCAGATAAACGATTACAGCCAGGGCGAGCATGGCCATTGCCCCCATGCTGAATGCCATAAGAAAGCTCAGGCCATTGGACCCTATCAGCAGACAGCCGATCAAGCGGCTCCGGCGGTTTTTAGCCGAGCGGACCAGGTAGAGCGATAAAAAGATCCCAAAGGCCAGAAAACCCGCCAGCATATTGGGGGTGCTGAATACCCCGGTGATTCGGATTCCGGCTTCATAGCCAGTATTGAGGTTCCGATAAGTACAGCCGAGCCCTTGATCCATTAAGACAAAAAATCCCCGGCTCAACACCCCCAGAGCAGAGGCGTCCAGGCTCAATAGGCCAAATATGGCACTGACGGCGGCGGCCGCCACAGCCAAAGTCCGCAGCTGTGCCTGCCGTACCAGGCAGAGCACCAGAACAAAAACACAGAAAGCCGCAAAAATTTTACCGAACTCGTCCGCAGCTAAATTTCCAAACCGGGCATACAGTCCGGCCGCGGCGTTGAGCACAAAATATACCGCTACAGCACAGGTGACAGCAGAGATCCAGTGGACTGTCTTTCGCCGGATTATCGTCCATAGGAGGCCAATCACCAGCAATCCCGTCATGACAATGGCGGACTGCCGCCGCTGGCCGCCGCCTTGAAGTCCTATTAGAAAAAAGAACAGCACGCCAAATACCGTATACCACACCCATGGCGGCAGTACAGCATTGGGATAATGCACTTCTGATTCTTTGTGGGGGACATCACCGGCTTGTTGCTTGATCCTCATTTCTCTTTTTCTTGCCTCCTTTGTTAACAGGTAATGTAAGAACCTATATTCAAACTCTCAAACAGCGCCCAGTCGGGTTTTCTCTCTCCGCTTCGCTGTACCCATTCATACCTATCTATCTCTTGTTCTCAACATAAGTGAGAAGGAGGGAATTTTTTATGCAGTACACACCCTACTATAAGCTCCACCAATGGGACCCATATGACAAACACAAACGCAAGGAGTTCAATCAAGACCTTGCAAAAGTCGATGCAGCCATTCAGACTGTAAAGGCGTCTGGCGACGCCGCGCTCCAGGCACTCCGGGCCACCGTGAACGCCAACGCCGCAGCCGCCCAACAGGCCGTGGAGGGCAGATGTCAAATGGTTGCGGGGACCTTTGTGGGAGACGGAACGCAAGGCCGGCTGATCGTTCTCCCTTTCACCCCGGCGGTCGTTATTGTAGAGCTGACCTACGGTATCCGCTCCCCAGACGACCTGACTCTTTACGGCGGAATAGCGCTCCCCGGACATGCACTGTTCAGCCACAGCAAGGTGGCGATGACCGTGGTGGAGGGCGGCTTTCAGGTGAACCAGGGCGTGGACAACAAAATTTACCTCAATATGTACGGGAGGACGTATTACTACCTCGCCCTCCGGTAAGACTAACGGGAAAGGGCGCACCGCAGATTCCGCAGTGCGCCCTCCCCAGGGGTTACTTGCCAGCGATTCAGCTAACAAGTGAATTGCTCAGTTGTTTAGGCGTAGATGCTGGTGCTGTCCAGACGGGCAGTCACATCGCCGCCCTCGGTGTAGGTCTCGCTACCGTAAGCAGAGCTGTTCTTGCTCGCGGCAAACGCAGTACCATTCCACTCGAAGGAGGAGCCCTTCAGATCCTTAACAGCCATGGTGCCGCCCTCGCCGTTGACGAAGTTAGCCAGGATTGCGGTGCCCACGTCGGCGCTGGAACCGATGACAACCTTAGAGGTCTTATCGGTACCAGTCAGGTTGCCGAGACCGTTGACCTTGCCGTTGAAGGTCACGGTCACGCCCTTAGCAAGGGTAGCACCCTCTGCAATGGTGACCTCGCCGGTGTAGGTCGCAGTGTCCTTAATTTCGCTAGTGAGGGTCACGACAGTGTCCTTGCTGGTACCAACGTTCACATTGTTACCACTGGTAATGCCAGAGGT
Source organism: Oscillospiraceae bacterium (assembly GCA_022792555.1). GTDB lineage: Bacteria > Bacillota > Clostridia > Oscillospirales > Oscillospiraceae > JAAWBF01. The sequence goes on along the minus strand of JAAWBF010000113.1, from coordinate 18,530 downwards.
ATCAACGCTGCCGTCCTTCACGGTGGGAACGGTCACGTTAGCGCTGCCTTCCACAGTCAGAGTACCGGAGTTGCCAAGATCCACAGTGTTGGCGTTCAGAGAACCGCTGCTGACAGTGACGCCAGCGGAGGCAGTCAGAGTGCCGGTCACGGCCACGGAAGCATCTGCCGGAATGGTGAGTGCAGCAGTAACAGTGAGGCCGCCAGAAACCTTGACAGTCGCTTTGTCGAGGGTCAGAGTGTTTGCAGTCAGGTCGCCGCTGGTGGTGGTCAGGCTTCCCTCGTTCACGTTGGCAGTGCCGCTGACAACAATCACGCCGGCCTCAATGCGGCCCTTGGCAATAGTACCAACATTCAGAGTCACACAGGTGATGGTGCCGCTCACGACCAGAGAGGTTTCGCTATTGCTGGTAACAGTTTCGGCAGTAACGTTACCGGGCTTAGAATCACCATTGCTGTCAACGTAGCCCTTGACTTCAATATGACCCTTGTCATCCAGAGTACTGCCGCTGTTGCCGAGGTTGATCACGCCAGCATACAGCTTGGAGTTTTTCGCAACCGTCAGAGTAACACTGCCGCTGCCAGTGATCTCCTGGCCAACACGGACAGTACCATTTGTGGTAGCGCTGTTGGCATTCATAGCCCAATTGCCGTGAACTTCCAGGACGCTGCGCTCAGTGTCACTTACCTGAGAGTTGGCAATTGTTGTCAGATTGCCGCCCACAAACAGAGAGCCTCTGTTTACGAGTTTAAAGCCTGTCTCGTCCACCTTGCCGGTGACATAGAGCGCACGGCCAGCAGGGATGGTCAGATTCGCGTTCAGATCATAGTCGCCATCAATAAAGACATTGTTTCCAGCGGCAAAAGCCTCCTGAATCTTTGTCTCAGTGGTAGCAACAACATCCGTATCGAAGCACTGGACAGTGCCAGCGGGCTTGGAGGTGCCGTCCCAGGACATGGTGACGCCGGTAGAGCCGCCATTGACGCCGGAGGGGTCAACACGGTCCATGATAGCAGCCATGAGGACCACATGGTCATCGGAGTTGTTCACGATGATCTGGAGCTGGTCGCCCAGGTTGACAGTACCGTTGGACACGGCCACGGGGTTGCTGTTGTCAGAATCGTAGTCGATGACCACGGACTTGCTCTCCAGACGGAACTCTTCCACGGTACCATCGGTGCACTGCATCACGAAGGTATTGTTGCCCTTGTTGACACGGGTAACAGTGCCGTTGAAGAAGTAAGCCTGGGTGGTGGGCTTGGTCAGCTCATAGTTGCCGTCGCTGTCGATCTTGTAGAGGTAGATGCCCTTCTGCACGTCGGGGTTGTGAACCACTTCGCCGTTCTCATAGAGAGCAGCCTTGACGTCCTTGGTGGGCTCCACAGCGCCGTTCATGAAGACGTCCACAGTGACATAGTCTTCGGACACGAAGTTGGCCTTGTAGACAAACATGTGATCCTCAGCGCTCTCGGTCACAGCCACATCAAAGAACGCGGTAGCAGCCACATCACCCTTAGCATTCAGAGCCAGGACGACGTCATTGTCCGTAGCACCATCCACGGAGGGAGCATTGTTGCGGCCATTGTAGACGGAAACCTTGTCGATTTCCTTCTCGCCATCTACAAGCTTAGTTGTGACATAGAAGAAGGTAGTCGCATTGTTGCTGTAGTAAGCGGAAGCAGTATTCGCAACAACGCCGGCAGGGGACATCAGAGCCGCATCGTTATTGGCAACTGCGGTAGCAGCGCCAGCCATCCGAATGGTGGTCAGGCCCTTGGTGAAGTCAGGGGTATTGCCGGTGAGGGCGCCGCCCTTGGTCAGGTAGAGCTTGATCTCACCGTTGGAGGTCATGGTATAACCAAACACCATGCCCACGATATCGTCTTCATTGATGTTGGCCTTTACGCCAGTAGCAGCCTTAACAGAGTCAGCTCCCTCATCAACGATATCAATATCGCTGTTGCTGTTCAGGTAGTAGGTAGCGGTGGTACCGTCCTCGCGGGTGACCTTCACGCGGTCGCCGTTGATGCGGGTGCCAGCCTCAGCGCCCCAGACCAGGACGTACTTGTAGGCGTTCTCGTCCACTTCGCCATAGGCGATCACGTTGCCGCTCTCGTCCAGGTAGAAGGTGGCCTCGCTGCTCAGGATGGACTTGTCCACCTGATCCACAGCGGCGGTAATGTCGCCAGCGTAGGTCTTCACGCGGGAGACAGAGTAGTTGGTGCTGTCAACGGTGAAGTCGGTGGTGCGGTAGGGAGCAGCATTACCAGTCTGCTTGTAAGCAGTGATCTTGCCGGTGACGGTCTCGGCCTCCTGGACATGGAGGATGCCGCCGAAGTAAGCGGTCAGCACATAGTCGTCCTGAGCCACGTTCTCAAAGCCGGCGATGTCGGCCTTGTCCTTGGTCACATAGTTGCCCTGATCCACAGCCACAACGACCTGGCCCTTGTTGGCCTCGGAGTACAGGGTGACCTTGCCCAGCCGCATCTCGCGGTAGAGGACGTAGTCGACCTTGTTGTCGCTGTCGATGTCGATGATGGTGCGCTCAACACCCTTCATGCCATCCTTGTTGGCGGGCACGGAGGAGCTCAGGCTTGCATAGTTGTAAGCATACTTGATGCCGTCGGCACGAGTCAGGTTGTGATCGTCCAGAACATCGGTCAGGCTGTCACCAGAGGCGTCAGTGATGATAGCATTGTCCTCACTGACAATAGCGGAGCCAATGACAGTAGCGCGGTTGGTGTTGTTGGAGTCCTTAGCAGGCTTGATGTACAGGTTCACAGCCTTGCCCAGAACATCCTCACCAGTGCTGATGTTGAAGGTCAGCTCGGTGTTCTGATACACGTTCTGACCATCGCCATGGTTGGTGACAAGAACAGTGGTCTTGCCCTCATCCAGAGCAGCACCCACGACGGTGCCGGAAGGAGCGCGGTCGGTGTCCTGCTTGGTGGACTTCATGTTGGCGAACTCGTTGGCCAGGACCACGCCGGTCACCTTAGCAGCGCCGAACTTCTCCCACAGCAGGGTGCCCAGCTTGGTATCGTTGAGCTGGGGCTTGGTGGTGATAGCGTTGTCGGCATTGCCGGTGATGATGTAGTCATAGACGACCATGTGAACGTCCAGAGCATTGTAGCACATCAGAGCAGCATTGTCGCGGGTCAGGATGGTGCTGGTGTTGATGTCCTCCATGCCGTCATAGATGTCCAGCTGGTTGGCGCGCACGTCGGTGTTGATCTGCCAATTGTTGCCGACATAGCCCTCAACACCGGCGTTGTAGCCCAGAGCGACCAGCAGCATCTTGCCAGCCTCGGCTACGGACACGTTGCCGTCTGGGTCGAACTTCTTGTCGCCGCGGCCGGCCACGATGCCCAGAGTGGTGCAGTACTCGATGTAACGAGCAGCCCAGTGGCCCACCGTGTCAGTGTAGGTGTTGTTGACGGTTTCGGCGAGAACCGGCTCGGCGCCGCCGTTGAGGATGACACAAATCATTTTGGCCATCTCACCGCGGGTGATGGTTCCCTTGGGGTCGTAAGAGCCGTCGGACTTGCCGTTGATTACGTTCAGAGTAGTCAGGACAAGAACGGCCTCGTCGTTGACGATTTCATCCCGATCGGAGAAGTCGTCGAGACTCACAGCGCCAGCGCCGGTAATCATCAGGCCGAGGACCATGACGACAGCCAGCAGCATGCTGAGAGTCCGCTTGAGGTTTCTCATTTGGAATTCCTCCTTCAAAAGTTTAGCCTGAGAGGTGACATCTTGACAGGGGGGAGAGAAAAGCCCTGCACCGCAAGGGGAATAGAAATTTGGGTAGCCATTTAGGTAGCCGATTTCATACCCAAAAGCACAAGAGGATTCAGGAAAAAGAAAGGGAGCATTGAAAATGGCACGGAAAAGAATTGAGAAGAACTTGGCCTATGACGACGACAAAAAGCTGTATTACGCCTATTTTAACTATGGGAACAGCAAGGACGGTACACGGATACGGAAGACGAGGACTTTTTACGAGGAAGAGGAGGCGCGACTGTCTCTCCTGGAATTTGAGACCAAGCGTCTGCGCGGCCGACTGATTACACCGAGCAGAATGACACTGGAGCAATGGCTCGACTATTGGCTGGACGATATCATCCAGCCGAACCGGGCGCAGACCACTTACTACTGCTACCGTAGCATTGTCAAAAATCACATTGTCCCTGCCCTAGGAACGATTCTTTTGCAGGCATTGACACCCCAGCGCATTCAGCAGTATTACACCCAGACCATGCGGACAAAGGGACTGAGCTCCAATAGCGTCTATAAGCACCACATTTTACTGCATACGGCCTTAAAGCTGGCCTATCGGCAGGAAATTCTGTCAGACAATCCGGTAGACCGTGTCGAGCCGCCAAAGGAGCTGCCGGCACACCAGCTGTATTACACACCGTTGCAGCTGCGGGAATTATTCCAAAAAGTAGAGGGAACCTGGCTGGAGCTGGTGGTCAAACTGGGGGGCTACCTCGGCCTGCGCCGGGGGGAGATCTGCGGCCTGCGGTGGGACTGTGTGGATTTTGAGCGGAATGTCATCTATATCCGGGCGACGCGCACGACAGCCGGAAACCTGATTGTGGAAAAGGGGCCAAAATCGGACAGCTCCGAGCGGACCCTTGGAATTGGCGATCTGGAGGACCTGATTTCACTCCTGCATAAGGTACAGCGGCAGCAGGACGCAGACCGCCGTGAAAAGGGAGAGAAATATAAGGACAGCGGCTATGTCCTTACCAGACGGGACGGCACGCCGCGGCATCCCAACCAGGTCACCTGTGCCTTGGGACAGTTTGTCCGTCAGCATAACCTGCCGCCCATTACCATCCACGGCTTGCGGCATACCTTTGCCAGTGTGGCCAATCAAGCCAACGTACCCCTTCTGGATATCGGCAAGGCGCTGGGGCATAAGGATATCTCCATTACAGGGCGCATTTATACCCACATTTTTGATAAGACCCACCAGGATGTACTAAATAAGGTAGCCCTGTGTATTCACTCCGACTCCTAAAGGTTGTTTGATAAATAGCTTTGACACAGGAATCGGGGAATTGCAAGAAAAAACCTCGCCGTCGGCGAGGTTTTTTACTGTCTATTCCAGATCCAGCTCTGGCGGAACGTCCAGCTGTTCTGGGACATATTTTCCATTTTTCTTCCGCTGCCGGACGCACTCGGACAGCAGATACTCAATCTGCCCGTTGACAGAACGGAAATCATCCTCCGCCCAGGCGGCAATGGCGTTGTAGAGCTGAGGAGAGAGCCGGAGCGGGATTTGCTTTTTTTGCTGCTTGTCGTTCATGAGCAGATTTTTAATACAGACTGCCAGAGTTGACCACAGGCTGGACATCGTGGTTGCCGCAGAGGACCACCAGCAGATTAGAGACCATAGCGGCCTTGCGTTCCTCGTCCAATGTCACCATATTGCCCTCATTCAGCCGCTCCAAGGCCATCTCTACCATACCGACGGCGCCGTCTACTATCATCTTCCTGGCATCTACAATGGCGGAGGCCTGCTGGCGTTGGAGCATGACAGCTGCGATCTCGGTGGCATAGGCTAGGTAAGTAATGCGGGCCTCTATGATCTCGATCCCCGCCTCACCGACCCGCTGTTGGATCTCGTCCCGGATCCGTCCGGCTACGATCTCGCTGGACCCGCGCAGACTTCCATCATCGGCCACGCCGTCGCCGGTGGTGTCCACATTGGGAGCCACATCGTAGGGATACAGGCGGACGATGTTCCGCAGGGCGCTGTCACATTGCAGGGAGAGGAATTCCTTATAGTTGTCCACATGGAAGACCGCCTTTGCGGTGTCCACAATCCTCCAGGTGACGGCAATTCCGATGTCTACTGGATTGCCCAAGCAGTCATTGATCTTCTGCCGGCTGTTGTTCAGCGTCATAATCTTTAAGGAGAGCCGCTTTCCGGCGGCTTCTGCCGCCGCTGCAGCGTTCTGCTGGGCTGAATTGGACGGGGAGGAGACGTCTCCGCTCTGGTTCAGCCGGGTTTTGGCCGCCGGATTGACTGCCGTGGAAAAGGGGTTGACATAGTAGAACCCCGCTCCCTTGAGGGTGCCGGTATACTGGCCGAACAGGGTCAGCACCAGGGCCTCCTGGGGCTTGAGCACCGTCAGCCCCGGCAGGAGGAACAAACCCACAATCAGGGTCACAATCCCGCCGGCCAGATAAACGCCGCCCAAGTCAATCCCGCTGTTCAGCAATATAATGCCCCAAACGATCCCGCCGACTGCCGCAGCCTCAAGCAGGAGGATCAGCACCAGGGCCAGCATCCCATGCTTATGGTTGGAGAGCAAAATTTCTTTCATCTCAATCGCCTCGCTTCTTTTTGATATTAATATGATATCATTTTAATTTCTGGTTGTCAATTACTTTATCCTGTCGGGCGCGACATAATTTCTTAAGAGTAACTTAATAAAACCTATGAGGCTTTTCAAAGACTTTTCTTTTATACTAAACCCATAGAAGACGAAGCGCCGCCAAGGCCAGACCTCAAGCTGTCAAAGGCGGCATGGGGAAACCGATTTCTGGGTATCCTATGAATTTAGAGGTACAACAATACGCTTCCACCCGTAACGGGGGCGCAGGGATTGGCGGCATTTAACGAGGTGATAGTATGAAGCTCTTAATTTTGACTGGAAAATTTGGAATGGGGCACTGGTCTGCATCCCTGTCGCTGCGGCAGAGACTGTTGTGCGCGTTTCCGTCTGCCAGCATCACGGTGAAGGACTTTATGGCCTATGCCATGCCAAACGCCTCTGAGGCGGTGTACAAGGGCTTCCATCTCCTTGTGACCCATGGAAGCGGTCTGTTTAATACCTATTACCGAATGACAGAGAACAGTGCTGGTGACACCCGGCCCCTGTTTGAGCGCCTTTTCCTAGAGAAGCTGGAAGAACTTCTCTGGAACACCGACCCTGATGCGGTGATCGCGACCCATCCCCTCTGCGCCCAGCTGGTGGCCAGATATAAAGAAGAGCACCGGTTCTCCCTGCCGCTGATCACCTGTGTCACCGATCTCTCCTCTCACTCAGAGTGGATACACACCGGCACGGACTGTTATCTGGTGGGCAGTCAGGAGATCCGCACCCGTCTGGCCGAAAAAGGGGTGGACCCCGCCCTGATTCTGGTAACAGGGATTCCGGTACGGACGGAATTCCAGCCCATGGACCGGCGATGGACTGGCACTGAGCGTCACCTACTGATCATGGGCGGCGGTCTGGGCCTGCTGCCCAGGCGGGACAAATTTTATACTGCCCTGAACGCCCTGCCCCATGCCAAGACGACCCTGATTACGGGAGGCAACCAAAAGCTGTATGAGCGGCTGGCGGGTAGATATGAGAATATCCAGGTCCTGGGGTATACCGACCGGGTCTATGACTATATGGCCCAGGCCGATCTGATGCTGTCCAAGCCGGGGGGAATCACGCTGTTTGAGGCCATCTTCTCCGAGCTGCCCATTCTGGCCTGGGAGCCCTTCCTCCAGCAGGAGAAAAACAACGCCCGCTTTTTGCTGGACAAGGGGATAGGCCGCATTGCCGCCAAGGGGCCGGGCCCATGCCTGGAGGCCATCCGCTCCCTGCTCTACGACGATGCTGCCTTAAAGGCCATGTCCGCCCGGATGCACGGCCTCAAGGGACAGATGGAGGAGGAGAGCTTAAATCTTATGATGTCCACTCTGGTTTCGTCCGCACCGGCCCGTCCTTAATGGATATCACCTATAGCAGTTCTCAAAAATAGCAATAGAGCTTTTCCTTGTCTCCACCCTCGGAGGGGGTGGAGACAGTATCAGCAATTTTGATCGCTGCTCTAGACATAAGAGGAGGCACGATGTTATGTCACATATGTCGAAAAAGAAAAACTGCCTGCATATTGTGCTGATGCTCTCCCTGATGGGGATAACCGGCTTTATCCTGCTGCGGGATCAGCCGCTCTCGGCTTTGGGCAGCGCTCTGGGACAGATCCGGCTGCGCTATGTCTTATTAGGGCTAGGGCTGATGATCCTGTTTGTCGGCTGTGAGGCCATGTGTACCAAGCTGGTGCTACGGCGTCTGGGTTACCGGATTTCATACCGGCACTGCCTGGAATATTCCTTTACCGGCTTTTATTTCAGCTCCATCACCCCCTCGGCAACGGGCGGACAGCCCGCACAGGTCTATTACATGTCTAGGGACGGCGTCTCCGCCGCCCACGGCGCTCTGGATATGCTGTTGATCACCGTTTGCTATCAGGTCTCTACACTTTTACTGGGGATGGCGGCATTTCTCCTCCGGCCCATAAGCTTGGCCGAGCTGGGGGGAGGATTAAGCCTGCTGCTTCTGTATGGTACGGTGACAACTCTGGCCCTCACAGCGGCTATATTAACCGTTATGTTTGCCCCCAACCTGGCCAACCATATTGTAGGCGGCGTTTTACGCCTGCTGGTACGGCTGCATCTGCTGAAACACGCCGCTCAGGCGCGGGAAAAGCTGGATGTTCAGATGGAGGCCTATCATAAAGGGGCCGCCTGCCTGCGCAGCTATCCGGTCCTCCTGCCTGCTCTGCTTGGCCTGTCCCTGATCCAGCTGACCTCCCTCTACCTCATCCCCTATGTGATCTACCGTTCCTTTGGTTTGGCCGGACACACCGCCCTGGAGATGACCGCAGTCCAAGCCCTGCTGACCCTGGCAGTGTCCACCCTCCCGCTGCCCGGCGCTGTGGGCCCCTCGGAGGGCGGCTTCCTCAAGGCATTCGTCCTGTTTTTTGGCGTCGGCCTAGTGACCCCTGCCATGCTCATCAGCCGTGGGATCAGCTTTTATGCTTTCCTGCTGGTCAGCGGCGTCATTACACTGCTGGTACATCTCCGCACCCAAAAACAGCCACTCCAAGTTCCGGGCCGTCAAAATCCCCTGGCCGCAAACGAATAGCAGTATCATGACAGAGCCAGCGCAGTTGAAAACGCAGAGAGCAATTCTTTCTTTCCTCGCCCACAGAGCTGTTATAATGAGAGCAATAAGTCGAAGTTTGCGGAAAAATAGAGGAATATATGTTTCTTGAACTATATAATTTATTTAGAATGGAAATGAACTCAGGCACAATTTTAGGCTACTTTTTGCAAGCTGTGCCAATTACCATTGTTGTGGGGATCTTGTATGCGGTTTGCAGATTCGTATTCTTAAAACAAAAGAACTGTCCTATAGCATGGCTGTCAGAAATGATGCGGCTACTGTTTGTATGCTATCTAACAGGGCTGTGTAGCCTTGTTATTCTGCCAGCAAACTTTTGGTTACACGTTTTTGACGGTATTTTCTTTGGCTGGTGGGAAGAAATGGGGCCGTTTTTTAGGCTCGGCGAGATTAACTTGACACCTACTATTGTAATGTGTCTAAGTGGTGAATGCTCTCTCGGCAGTTGGGTGAAAGAGATGATTGCCGGCAATGTCGTGATGTTTATACCGTTTGGCTTTTTTCTCCCATTTGTGACAGAAAAGCTAAACAGGAAGAATATTTTTGCAATAGCTGTAGCAGTCCCGCTTATCATAGAACTGTTTCAGCTTATGCTCGGCAGAAGTTTTGATATTGATGACTTGATTTGTAACTTCCTTGGTATTATAATCGGTTTTTTTATTGCTGCCGGGATAAAAACAGTTGGAAGAAGTGTTTCAAAATCAAAGTAACTTAAGTACATCGGGAATTTTTGAACGCACAAAACTGTCTAAATAGCGGGGAAACAGGACCGCTTTTCAACTGTGCTGACGATAAAGAAACCGGAGGCGGAGCGTTTGTATGGCGCTCCGCCTCCGGTCTTTTATGGCTTGCAGGCCCCGCAGGGCTCATATCCCTGGGCGACCAGGTCCTCTCTTGTGCCGGTGTAGGTCTCCTTATTCCCGGCGCTGATCTTTTCGGTACTGCCGCAGTCGGGCAGGTGGAATTTTTTCGAGCTTGTATTGAGAATGTAGGTCGTCTCTGCCGCAGAGGGAGCGGAGGGGCTGGCTCCAGTTCCGACGGCGGCATCCTCCCAGCTCTCCCCGGTGGCGTAGTCAATCGCAATGCCGGGCTGGGCGTTGTAGGCGTAGACGCAGAAGCAGATCCCGTCCCCCTCATCCTCCACAGAGTAGCCCTCCAGCAAGACGCCGTTGGCCACGAGATTGTTTCCGGTATATATGGGGGTGACGCGGTAGAGCACATGAGAGTCTGTCTCCTTCACATAGTCGGCCACCATATTTTCAAAGGGGAGCATTCCCTCAATGTTTAAGTAGCGGGTACCGGTGATGAGATTCTGCTTGTTGGCGTTCTCTCCGGCCAGCTGAAAGCCGATCAGGTGACACCGGTTGTATAGATAACCGCCGTCTACGGTGCTGTATTTGACGCTCTGCCAGCCGCTGGGCTTGACGGAGCCGATATTGCCCCGCTCCTCGGTGGGCATCAGCTCCTGGCAGATGTTGGCGTAGGCCACACCGCAGCGGCCCAGACTGTCCAGCTCGGCGTAGGTCTCAAAGGGATCTGTGGTGTAGTCCGCCTCGGTGAAGTAGGGCTCGTTTCCGTTGATCTCCACCCAAGGGGTTTCGGACAAAAAAGCGGGCAGGCTGTCCAGGGAAGCGTCTGTTTGAGGGGGGGCTGTAGTGACATTCTGGGTCACTGGCAGTGTGGCCGCAGAGGGCGGCGGCGCGGCACTCCCACCAGTACAGCCGGAGAGCAGCATAGCCGCCAGGGCCCAGAGCAGGATGACCTGTTTTCGATTATGCACGATGATAAACCTCCTTTGTGATCCGTTCGTGAGAAGAGCCGGGGAATTCTAAGGTCTCAGTCAGCACCCATCCCTCTAGGGAGAGGGGGAATACCGCATCAAAAGGATACGCCCGGTTCCACCGATAACATAATAAGGTGTCAATGACATCGGGCGGGGGCAGCAGGGCCGGGTCCTCAAGAAAACACACATCTGCTGTCTCTGCACACTCTGCCGGTGTCTCATGAACACAGAGAGGGACTGCTGGATCAAACAGCTTGGCCGTATACGGGGTGACACATAGCCGCCCTCCAGCCGCCATATGCAAAAGATCCGCACATACCAGCTTGTCCCGGCTCTGCCGCCGGTTGTGAAACAACATCCCCATTCTGTCATCCACACACACTGCTACAATCACGCTGCACTCGCCTCCTCGTCAGCTTTCCTGTCAGAAATAGCAATAGAGCTTTTCCTCGTCTCCACGCCCTCCGGGGGTGGAGACAGTATCAGCAATTTTGAGAACTGCTCTCATAATATACACCATTTTTACCGTCTCGTCCACCCAAATATAAAACAAATGTTCAAAATCGGCAAGTTTAATAACAGTTTTCCGGGATATGGCATAAGATGTGCTAGATTATAGATGATAAGGAGGAAATTGTAATGAACTACGATATTCTGCCCTGTGGCGGTGCATTGCAGGAGGAGGGCGGCGCCTGCAACCGGGAGGTTTTCGAGCGGGTCTGGCGGCGGGTAATGCCAGAGGAACGGCCTGACTGTCCCATTACACTGGATCAGGCCGGGACAGCCCCCCAGGCCCCGGCTGTACAAAATCTCCCTGCGGCGTCCGGCCCGGAACAGATCCCTCCGGCGGTGCGGGCCAGTATTGGGGAGGACAATGATGTCCCGTGCCTGGGGGCCGCCTCTGCCATCTATGGCGCACAGCTCCAAGAGTACATCGACCAGGAGATCGGAAACTGGAAGACCTACCAAGCCATGGCTAGGCGGGCGGGCGGGAACGGCAGCCGGGTGCTCTCCACCATTGCCGCCGACGAGCGCCGCCACGCCAAACGTCTGTCTACTGCCTATTTTCTCATCTCAGGGGCCCGCTACTGGCCGGTGGACCGCATCACTGCGGCACCGATGCCCTCTCTGGCCGGCGCCCTGCGCAGTCATTTTGCAGACGAGCAGCGGGCGGAGGCGTCCTATCTGGCCGCCGCGGATGAGACCGCCGACCTGTGCCTGCGGGAACTCTACTTAGAATTGGCAGGAGATGAACATGCACATATCTGGCTCTTACGGGGGATTTTGGAGCAGATGTGAACCACAAGAGACCGCCGGTTCCCTTCCGGCGGTCTCAGTGTGTCGAAAAAGTGACAAGCACTTTTTCGAGTTAAGCTGTGTCTACGGCAATGGACCAATCGGTGGACGACCAAAGGTCGTCCCTACGATCTTTGTCCCCTGTATCATGGCACATAGAAAATTCAGGCGTTTATGAAATGGACGTAAGAATCCAAGAGAGGGGATTGAAAAAAGCGAACATCCGTCATATAATAGAAGACAAAAGATTCTCGTTCCAGCCCAGGGGGAGGGCGTGGAATCAAAAGAAATGTCAGGAATTTTTAAGGAAACCTAAATGGTTTTTCCCCGTCTAAAACAGTATGATACAAAAGAAGAAATAGACAATTTTACATTGAGAGGATGAGTCCAATGGAACTGCAAAAGGGGCAAAAGCTCAAACTGACAGATCTCACCACGGAGCAACAGGTGCGGATCACCGTCTCGGTTGGGATGTCCAACGGCGAGGCTGACTGTACCTGTTTTGGCGTGGATGGAGACCGCAAGCTGTCCGATGACCGTTATTTTGTCTTCTATAATCAGACCAGCACACCGGAGGGGGCCATTACGATGGCATCCAACGGCGGGGAGACCACCTTTACTGTGGCGTTGGACAAGCTGCCCGAAAAGATCCAGCGGCTGGTGGTGACGGTGGCCGCCGACGGCGGGATGATGCGGGATATTACCCAGGGGTCCATCACGCTCCACGGCGGAGACGCTGCGGCCTCCTACGCCTTCCAGGGCAGCGGCTTTGCCGAGGAACGGGCGCTCATCCTTTGCGAGCTGTACCGCAAGGATGGAATTTGGCGCTATCAGGTGGTGGCCAGCGGCTTTAACGGCGGCCTGTCTGCCCTGCTGGCCCACTTCGGCGGCGAGGAAGTGGGCGGTTCTCAGCCCGCCCCGGCCCCCAAGGCAGAGCCGGCCCCGCCTCCCGCACCTGATCCGGCACCGGCCCAGCCCAAGGTCAATCTGAGCAAGATCACCCTGAAAAAGAGCGGTGAGAGCCATAAGATCAATCTGTCCAAGAACAGCGGCGAGATCCATGTCAACCTCAACTGGAACGCGGGGAAGAAGAAGCTCTTCGGTCCCAAGCCCATTGACTTAGATCTGGCGTGTATGTTCCGGTTGAAAAACGGGATGCAGGGTGTTATCCAGGCCCTGGGCAACTCCTTTGGCCGGGCGGACGACTTCCCTTACATCCTTCTGGACCAGGACGACCGGACTGGCCAGAGCACCAACGGCGAGAACATGTTCTTCAAACGTCCTGAGCTGATTGATTTTGCGGTGGTCTTTGCCTTTATCTATGAGGGAGTTCCCAATTGGCGTGGGACGGACGCGGCGGTGGTTCTCCACCAGCAGGGCGCCCCGGACATCGAGATCCGCATTGACAACCCGGACAGCCGGGACCGCTTCTGTGTTCTGGCCAGTCTCTCCGGCTCCAGCGGACAGCTGGAGGTTAAGCGGGAGGACAAGTTCTTCCCCGGCCACCGGGAGGTGGACGACTACTATCACTTTGGCTTCCGCTGGGTTGCGGGCCGCAAATAAGGGGGTGTCTGCCATATGGTCAGTGCAGTCGGAACACGAGAAAATATTAAAATCATCGACCAGGCCAGCTATGGCGGGGTGCGCATTGAGGTTATGGAGTACCAGAAGCTGCTGGGGGCCACCGATACCAACGCAGCAGAGGACCTCTACTTTATGGAAAAGCAGAACATGCGCTGCCGCCAGATCGCTGTCTATCTCACCAATGACAAAGTAACCATCGAGCCGGGCGCTATGAGCTATTTCCGGGGCAATATCGAGATGGTTTCCGGGGTGACGGCGGGCAACGCCCTGGGCCGCCTCCTGTCCAGCGCCGTCACCGGCGAGGGAGTGGCCCAGCCGGAGTACAAAGGGAGCGGTCTGCTGGTGCTGGAGCCCTCCTTCCGCCACTTTCTCATCCTCCAGCTGGAGAAGGAGGAGGTCATCGTGGACAAGGGGATGTTCTACTGCGCCCAGGGAGGTGTCGCTGTTAAGCCGGTGGCCCAGCGCAGTATCTCGGCGGCTCTGGGGGGCGGCGAGGGAATTTTCCAGATCTCCCTGTCCGGCAGTGGACTGGTGGTTCTGGAATGTCCGGTTCCCAGCTGTGAGATTGATATCATGGAACTGCAAAACGAGACGCTGAAGGTGGACGGAAACTTCGCCGTTCTGCGTACCGCCAGTCTGGACTTCACTGTGGAGCGCTCGGCCAAGACGTTAATTGGCTCGGCAGTCAGCGGTGAGGGCCTGGTGAACGTCTACCGGGGGACAGGCAGTGTCTGGCTGGCCCCCACCATCAAGGTGTACAATACCATCAATGCCGCCCGTGCGCTGGGCGGCAGCACCAAATCCATGAACATGAATACCAGCAACAGCCGCTGAAATTCGTCTCGTTCCAGGGCTTGAATCGGAGTTTTCTCCTCCATTTAGAGGAGAAAACTCCGATCAAGGGGAATTTCTGGTTGTACCGCGTGGAAATCCGTAGTATGATAAATAGGTTAGGGGGATAGGGCCCGTTTGGAGCACCATCCTCCCAATGATCCAAATGACACCGAGAATTGGAGCCTGTAAGCTATGACCGGCATCACCTGTTTGGAGGACTGCTTCCTACCTCTGAGCCGCCGGGTCCCGCCCACCACCCGTTTTTACCGCGTGATTGGCCGGGACGGCGGCGGGAAGATTATGGCGTTCCTGACCAAATACCGCGCCCTGGCCCAGGGGACGGGGCAATGTATCCAAGATGGAATTCCCAACCCAACGGAGCCAGAGATCCAACGCTTTTTTACAGGGGTGGGGGCACAGTTTACCCTGACCCCTGCCCTCATTGCCCGGCATATGACAGTGTGGCTGGGTCAGCTGCGTCCTGTCCAGCGTCAGGCGCTGTCCAGCGTGATGGATGGATGTCTCACCCGACTCAAGGGTCAGGGGGCCAACGAGAATATTTTACGCAATGTCTATATCAAATTTATGTGCTGGTTCCGTTCTCCCTTTGGGCAGGCCCTGCGGGGAATGGGCCAAGATGCACCTCCAAAGATCCTCTTTGAGGGGAAGATCGGAAAATATGAAATTTTATTTCTCCATCTCCTCTGTACCGCCGGGTGCGATGTGATCTACGCCGATCCGTGCTCGGAGGACGCCTACCGTAAAGTGGACCCGGAGGGCGGCATGTCCCAGCTGATCGCGGGGGAAATCCGCACCCCCATGCCTGCCGCACCCCCGTCTGCCCCCCCGCGTCCGGCTTCTGTCAAGGGGGACAGACCCTCCAAACCGGCGCCCCGGACGGACCCGCCCAAACCCCAGACCCCCGCCCCCTGGGCGGGACTGGAGTCTGAGGTGGAGCTCAACAGCTGGGCGGGAGACAAGCCCCTCTGGGAGGCGGCGCTTCTCTCCTACGACGCCCGTCAGACCGGCGGAGAGGCCCGGATGCGCACCGTCTTCTCGGTCTGCCTGGGCGTGGACGAGCGGGCGGCCTACCGTAGCCAACTGTTTCAGCTCAAGCGCACCCTGGAGCAGGGGGCGGCCAAGTGGCTGCTGGCCGAGCAAAAGCTCCCTGCCCCCACTGCGGCTGAGACGGAGGGGTTCCGGGCGGTCTCCAAGGACCTGCCCCGCCCCGCACTGATCCGCGCCCTGTGCCAAAAGCTCACCCCTGCCTGCGGGCGGGTGCAGCAGCTTCTGGCCCAGTGTGCCCTGGAGCAGGTCCTCTCCCGCAGTCCGATAGAGGACCCGGTCCGGTTTTACAACCGGGCGGTACGCCTGGCCTGCTGGCTGTGCCGGTATGTCACCCAGCTCTTTGAGGGCTACCGAACCGCCTACCAGCCGGTGCTGATCTATTACGGCCCCATCACCGAGGGGGAGATCTCCCTGCTGTGGGCGCTGGCCCATACCGGCTGTGATATCCTCTATTTTTCTCCCGACCGGGCCGCCGGTTCGGTCTTTGCCGCCCACTTCCTGCCCCACCACTGGCGGGAGACCCTGCTGCCTGAGAGCCTGGAGGTGGAGCCCTTTCCCCAGCGGGAGGAACGCCTGCGGGCCTCCACCACGGCCTACAACGCCTCTAGAGAACTGGATACCCTGCTCTACAGCGACACCGGCCTGTTTCGGGATCGGCAGTTCACCCGCTCCCAGCCCGTCACCCTCAAGACGACCTACGACGAGGTGGGCCAGCTTTGGAAGGAGGAGGCCCAGTACCGTCCCTCCTTTCAGGCCAGGGATGGCGTGGTCTATGTCCCCAATCTCTTCGCCAAAGTCAGCGGAGTGGACAAGGGGGATCTCAATCTCTACTGGAGCCATATCCGGGAGATGATCACAGACAGTACCTATCTAATTACCGCTCTGCCGTTCCTCCAAAAGGAAAACCGGCTGCGTCCCGCCCAGACTGCCCCCTATCTCCGGGACAACAGACTGGACCCAAAGGCGCTCAAGGGCGCATCTTTCTATCGCTATACCCACCTGCCAGATGACAAACAGGATTATATTTTAGAAAAAATACAGGCACTAATCGACTACGACATGATTCTGGACGGCGGATCCAATCTGCCCGCCGTCATGCTCGCCGTCCTTATGGATCTGGACAAGGAGCTGCTGCGGCTGCTGCAAAACTTTGACTTTACCAGAGAGATCCCCAAGCTGCTGATTGTCGATGTCCAGGAGACCCTGTTCACCCTGGAGGAGTGCATTTTGCTGGCCTTTCTCAACCAGGTGGGGTTTGACATCGCCGTCTTCTCTCCCACGGGCTACCGCAATCTAGAGCCCCACCTGCGGCCTGACAGCTTTGAGATTCACACCGTCGGCTCCTTCCACTTTGACCTGACTGTCCCCGATCTCAGGCGCAAATCCTCCGGGGATTGGTTCAGCCGCCTATTTGGAACCGGACGGTAGCGGCCCGATTTTGGGGTATCCTAAAGAACGATACGCATTCCTCCGCCGGGAGGAAGGACCAAACGATCCAGGAGGTTTTTCTATGGCGTTACAATATACCCCCCGCCAGCAGGAGGTCCAGCAGACCTCAACTGCAGAGCTGGCTGTGCCGGAGGTCTTTGACCCGGCAGTCCAGCACCAGGAGATGGCGAAGACTCTCACCGGTACTCCGGAGATCGACCGGCTGGTCAGCCAGATCTGTGTCAACGACCCCCAGACGATTGTCAGCTTTGGCGACGAGGTGGCCTCTGAGATCGCCAAGTGTTCGGACACGATTTTGAACAGTGTCAACATGGCCCAGATCAACGATGCCGGAACCCTGCTCAATACGCTGGGGAAAATTATGGACAAATTCGACATCGAGGAGATCGCCTCCGACGAGAAAAAGGGGATTCTCTCCAAGCTCTTTGGCGGGGTGCAGAAGCAGCTGGACCAGATTTTGGCCAAGTACCACACCATGGGAGACGAGGTGGACAAGATCTATGTGGAGCTGAAGAAATACGAGGCCGAGATCAACGACTCCAACCGCAAGCTCCAGTCCATCTTTGATGCCAATGTGGGCTTTTATCAGGAGCTGGTGAAATATATCCTGGCTGGGGAACAGGGATTACAGGAGATGGACCGGTATCTGGAGACCATGCAAGCCGATCTGGCCCAGCGCCCCGATGACAATATGCTCCAGCTGGATTACAACGCCATGCAGCAGGCCAGGACCATCCTGGACCAGCGGGTGATGGATCTGCGCATTGCGGAAAATGTGGCCATGCAGTCCATCCCTATGCTCCAGTCCATGCAGTTCGGCAATTTGAATCTCATCCGCAAGATCAACTCCGCATTTATCATTACCCTGCCCGTCTTCAAGCAGGCCCTGACCCAGGCGGTTCTCCTTAAGCGGCAGAAGATCCAGGCGGAGGCGATGCAGGCCCTGGACCAGCGGACCAATGAGATGCTGCTGAAAAATGCCCGCAACACCGCCGATCAGGCCAAGCTCACCGCCCAGCTTGCCTCCTCCAGCTCCATCAAGGTGGAGACCCTGGAGGAGACCTGGAAGACCATCGTCAACGGCATTGAGGAGACCCGGCGGATTCAGGAGGAGGCCGGGGCCAAGCGCACCCAGGACGCCGCCAAGCTGGACGCCCTCAAGCAGGATTTTCAGCGCAGGCTGCACGGCTGATCCTTTTTCTTGAAAGAAAAAGGGCCAAAAAGGACTTCAATCGCATGGTTCAAGTAGCTGCCGACAGAAGTTTCCCCACCCTGCGGGCGGGGAAACAAAGCGCGTTTCACTGAGAAATGGAGTGCGCTGCAGGCAAACACAATTTCAGTTAGACTGTGGGCCGGAACGTCGGTCCTCTCTATAAAAAGCAAATAAAAGGAGTGTATCACAAATGCCAATCAATCTCTCTAAAGGACAAAAAGTCGATCTGACCAAGGGCAACGCGGGGCTGGACGCCATTCTGGCCGGCCTGGGCTGGGATGTGAACAAGTATGACGGCGGCCATGACTTTGACCTGGATGTATCG